>JAUZOA010000099.1 GCA_030706685.1 Bacteroidota bacterium | reverse complement strand
TTTACTTCATTGCTTTGGTTAAGGTTGACGCCCGCACCCTGGATATTTAATCCATAGAAAGCGGAAGGGCCGGTAATATTCTGCAGGTTGGTAGCGCCCATAAAATTCACTGTACCCGTAGAAGCGGGGGTGAGTACTCCGGCTGTGCTATCGAGCCAGTCTGAGTTGCCGGCAATAGGGTTGTTCAACAAGGTGAGCATTCCATACTGAGCAAATGAGCTATTGCCGATGAAGCTGATACCGCCTTTGCTGACAAGCCGTAGAGTATCCGGGGAAGAAGTAGTGGTTACCAGGTTCACATATCTTGCCCTGGCTACCTGCTGGCCCCGGGAGGGCAGGTACAGCCACACGATTAAAATAAAACCACTAAAAACTTTTTTCATGATCAATAATTTATTTGCTCTCTAATTTCTCTACCCGTTTCAATAATGCGTCAATGATCTTTTTTTGATCGTCTAATTGTTTTTCCTGATCTTCTATTTGCTGTTGTTGTTCTTTAAACGCGTTGACAAAAGATACAAGAATGGGATGCATATTAAAATTGAGATAGCCTTCCTTCCCGGTTTTTACAGCTTCAGGATAAATCTTTTGAACTTCCTGGGCAGAGAAACCATAGTATTGTTCATCGGACGGCAGGCTAAGTGTATTACCTATCTTATAGTGAAATAAGATAGTATTTAACTTAAGTACATCTTGCAGGCTTTTTGTATAACCGCCATCTATTGTTTTCAAACGTTCATCAGATACGATAGTCAATAGACTGGTCCCCGGTTTTGCTGCATCATCAATAGATAATACAACAAGTTCCCGTTTACAGATTTCAATGATTGGTTGAGCGCCATTACCGGAATATCCATTTATTTTTTTTCCAGTTTCTCCACTTTCTTCATCAGTGCCTCCACTTGTTTCTGCAGATCACTGATCGTTTGCTGTTGTTCCTGGATAGCTTTTACCATCGGCACCACAAAATCAGCATAACGTAATCCATAAAGATCTTTTTCATTTTTGGGTTTGTCCACACCGCTGAAATCGTACCCGGTCTCAGTGGCTGCTTTTTCGACTTCCTGTGCTATAAAGCCTGAATAAATGATCTTTTCTTTTGCCATGACCGTGTTGTCATCAACGGGCAACCTGGTTTTGTAAAAAAGGTTCAATGCCTGCGCATCGAGGTTATAGGTAACCGGCTTCAGTTTCATTATGAATGAAAGCCCCGGAACATTTTGCTGTATATGTTTTTT
This sequence comes from Bacteroidota bacterium, assembly GCA_030706685.1. Taxonomy (GTDB): domain Bacteria; phylum Bacteroidota; class Bacteroidia; order Chitinophagales; family Chitinophagaceae; genus VBAT01. The sequence goes on along the minus strand of JAUZOA010000099.1, from coordinate 15,094 downwards.
ATAACGCCCGTCGCTTAATGTGCTCCAGCCTACCTGCCCGCCAATGGAAGTAACGCCGGAATTACCTACACGTACCTGGTTGCTGGCCGTAATGCTTGCCCCATTACCTACTGCCGTACTATTGCTGAGTCCCTTGCCGCTGGTATTATTGGCGCCAAAGCCAATGAATGTATTGCTGGTATCCGTTGTAACGAGATCGCCTGCGAAACTTCCTACGGCCGTGTTATTATTTCCTGTTGTATTCGAAAAAAGCGCATTCACACCTGTTGCAGTGTTCGTACTTCCGGTAGTGTTTAATTTAAGCGCCTGGGCGCCATTCGCTGTATTGCTGCTTCCAAGGGTATTGAACTGAAGGGAAAAATTGCCACTTGCCGTATTATTCTGGCCTGTGGTATTATCATGCATGGAAAATTCACCAAGTGCTGTATTGAAACTTCCGGTTGTATTAGAGAAAAGTGCACCGAAACCTATTGCCGAGTTCACAAAGCCGGTCGTATTGGAAAAAAGGGCGCTCATGCCAATTGCTGTATTATCACTTCCTGTTGTATTGGAGAAGAGCGCGTTTGAGCCATGAGCTGTATTCTGAAAACCACTGGTGGTTTGATACAGGGAAAGGAAGCCCGAAGCAGTATTGTCATGACCGGTAGTATTATTGTATAAACTATTGCTGCCGGCGCCGGTGTTACCAAAACCGGTTGTTGTTTTGTACAGCGAATTATTCCCCAATGCGGCATTATCGTTCCCGGTCGTAGTAAATCGTAATGCAGCATGTCCCAGGGCAACATTGCCCGAACCGGAAGTGCCGGAAAACAGGGTGCTGTCCCCCACAGCTACAGAATTACTGCCCGTATAATTCATGATGGACCCTGTTCCCAGCGACGTATTGTGATTGACAGGATCAAGTAATCCTGCTTTTACATTATTGACCCTGAAACTTAATGGCTGATTATCCGTTGTGCCCACAAAATTGGCAGAAGGGTTTGTTCCGGAATTGCCCGACCGTTTCCATGATGTACTATCGCCGTACAGCATATTTTCTGTAGAAAACATCCAGTACCAGGTACTGCCATCATAAAAATAAAACCCTGTACTATCCGGGCCATTTTGAAAGACCATCAGTCCTGTAGCGGGCTGAAAAATTGTTTTACGCTGCGTTTTTGTCATCCTCGGAATCAATACACCTTTTGCAGAACTTCTGATATCGAGGATGGAACTTGTATCGGCAATACCGCCATCTGTATTAATGCTGAATGATTGTGCATAGCTCTTTAGGTTACAAGTAATAATAGTCAACAACACAAAAATGATCCGCTGCATAAGATTTCGATTGGGTTATTCAATAAAGCTTGTATCCCGGATGGAGACAAACCTTATAAAAATAGCCGCTTCCTCTTCATGAAATAATAAGAATTGCCTTACGGCATAACCGGACATATTACCGGCAGACAAAAGGAGATTTTCGATGGTGCCGCTAATTATAAAGTAGCCAGAGAGTATACCTGTAACAACCCAGGCTGCCTTTGAACTGTTTGCATGACCTGGTTGATGTAAATGGATTATCATTAAAATAATCCCTGTTTAATTTTTGGTATAGCTGTTTTTTTTGTAAATTGAAAGATGGAACCAGCGGCAGGAAACAGGAAAGTTATAAAAGCCGTCACAGCGTTTCCAGGATATTTTTCTCCTTTTTACGTGATCTTCACGAGACTTTTCCAAGACTCTCACCTGACTTTTGCGTGACTCTTACCTGGCCCTGACCTGACTCTATCCTGACCCTAATGAGACCCTCCTATATGGTTTCTCTATCCCACCTCTATCCCAACTATATGGCTACTGTATGGTAGAAAGTAGCTTCAGCCTATCCTGGCAGCATAATAAAAGGTAGACAGAGGACTCCTAAAGGGTACAGCTTCCCCTGTTCCTCTTGCGACCCTATACCGGGCCGGGATTGTTATTAACCCAGTTCCGGATAAAGAGGAAACTGCTTCATAAAGATTTTCACTTCTTCATACACTTTTTTGATGTTGGCTTCATCGTCCGGCTTCATTAATACCGAATCTACCATGGCTACTACTGTTTCCATATCTTTTTCCTGCATGCCGCGGGTAGTAATGGCCGGAACGCCTACACGGATCCCGGATGTGACAAAGGGAGATTTATCATCGAAAGGCACTGTGTTTTTGTTGAGCGTGATATGCGCCTTATCCAGGGTTTCCTGTGCTTTCTTGCCGGTGAGATTTTTATTCCGGAGATCAATCAGCATTAAATGATTATCTGTACCGCCACTTATAAGATTATAACCGCGGGAAACAAATGCTTTGGCCATAGCCTGCGCATTCAATAATATTTGCCGGCTGTATTTTGTAAAATCATCCGTGAGTGTTTCACCGAACGCAACAGCTTTGGCGGCTATTATATGTTCCAATGGCCCGCCCTGTGTGCCGGGAAAAACAGCGAGGTCAAGCAGTTGGCTCATGGGGCGGGTATTACCTTTTGGATCTTTAATGCCCCAGGGATTATCAAAATCATGGCGCAGCAGGATGATACCGCCTCTTGGCCCACGCAACGTTTTATGTGTAGTAGAAGTAATGATATGACAATGTTCGAAAGGGTCATTCAGCAAGCCTTTTGCTATTAAACCGGCAGGATGCGCGATATCAGCCATTATCACCGCGCCGATCTTATCAGCCACTTCGCGGATCCGTTTATAATCCCAGTCGCGGCTATAGGCGGAAGCGCCGCAGATGATCATTTTTGGCTTTTCTTTCAAAGCGGTTGCTTCCAGTTGGTCATAATCGACCAGGCCTGTTTCTTTTTTAACGCCATAAAACAACGCCTGGTAATTTTTGCCGCTGAAGTTGGCAGGGCTGCCATGTGTTAAATGCCCGCCCATGCTAAGATCAAGACCTAATACTTTTTCACCCGGTTTTACACAGGCAAGAAAAACCGCGGCATTGGCCTGGGCCCCGCTATGCGGCTGCACGTTTGCCCAGCTTGCATTGAATATTTTTTTTAAGCGCTCAATAGCAATTGTTTCTATTTCATCCACTACTTCGCAGCCGCCATAATAACGTTTGCCGGGATAGCCCTCTGCATATTTATTGGTAGGTACGGTTCCCATGGCTTCCATTACCTGCAACGAAGTAAAATTCTCTGATGCGATGAGTTCGATGCCATGGCGCTGGCGCTCCAGTTCTTTTCTTATAAGATCAAAAACGAGGGTATCTTTTTTTTGCATAGTCTTCCCGGAAGGAAATTTTTATTAGTAAATAGAATTACTGTTTTCTAAGTGTCTTACCTTAGGCAGGAGAAGATAATGAACCTTAAACCAGTTAATTTGATCATTTTACAGGTTTTGCACAATACCCTATCCCGATCCACAGTTATACTGGCGCAAAAATAAGAGAGTAGTGCTGCAATCAGTTTTTTTGCCTTAGTTTTTATTCCATTTAAAATTCACTACTTTCACAGGCTTTTTAACCATCAATGAAGGCAATAATACCAGTAGCCGGCGCAGGTACAAAACTGCGGCCGCATAGTTACACACAACCCAAGGCCCTTATTCCGCTCGCGGGAAAAACGGTACTCAGTATCATTATTGATCAACTGCGGGAGGCAGATATCAATGAATTTATTTTTATTGTCGGTTATCTCGGAGATAAGATCAAGGATTATGTAGAATCCAGGTATCCTGATTTACAAGCGCATTATGTGCAGCAGATTGACCGGCAGGGCATCGGGCATGCGATCAACCTGGCAAGGGGTATTGTAAATAATGATGAAGTATTTGTAGTACTTGGCGATACGATTTGTGAATATGATGTAAAAGAAGTAGCCAACAGTCCCGGTTCCATGCTTGGAGTAAGAAAAGTGGATGATCCCAGGGATTTTGGCGTGGCGGAAATGGATGAAGAAGGATATATTGATCACGTGGTCGAAAAGCCGCAGATACCCAAGTCGAATATGGCATTGGTAGGCATTTACAAGATCATAGAGACGGAGCAATTGTTTGAATGCCTTGAAAATAATTTTGTGCAGGGATTAAGGAGCCATGGCGAATACAGTCTTACCGACGCATTGGATTGTATGCTGAAGCTGGGAGCAAAATTCAAGCCCTTTAAAGTAGACAGTTGGTTCGATTGCGGAAGAAAAGAAACGTTGCTGGAATCCAATGCTACTTTACTGAAGAAATTTGCACAACAGAACGGGAAAGAATATCATTTTGAGAATACAGTGATCATCCATCCTGTAAGTATCGGCGAAGGTTGTGATATCAAAAACTCCATCATCGGCCCCAATGTAACAATCGGTGAAAATACACTCATTGATTATTCCATCATACGAAACTCGATCATCGGCTCCTTCTCCAATTTATATGATATTGTCCTGGAAGCTTCAATCATTGGCAGCGATACCGGCCTGAAAGGTGAAACGAGAATGCTGAATATAGGGGATAATACAAGTATTGACCTGGGATAACAGAAGTTTAAAAGTTTACAGGTTCAATAGTTCACTGGTTCATTAATTTGAAGGGCACTTACAGGGTTGAGAAACTTGTGAACTTCCGGAACTTGTGAACTATAATTTTATCTTTGCTGCTTCTGATTATTCATGACTAATTTTTCCAACCGCATCACCAAACTTTTTGGTATCGACTACCCCATCATCCAGGCAGGTATGATCTGGGCCAGTGGCTGGCGGCTTGCCAGCGCGGTCAGTAATGCAGGCGGCTTGGGCCTGATAGGCAGCGGAAGCATGTATCCGGGTGTCTTACAAGAACACATCCGTAAGTGCAAATCTGCTACCAGCCGTTCCTTTGGAGTAAACGTACCCTTATTATATCCCGATATTGAGAAGCATATACAGGTGATAATTGAAGAAGGGGTAAAGATTGTTTTTACTTCCGCGGGCAATCCAAAAACATGGACCGGAATTTTGAAGGAAAAAGGGATAACGGTAGTTCATGTAGTAAGCAGCGCCAGGTTTGCCCGGAAAGCGGAAGAAGCAGGTTGTGATGCAGTAGTGGCTGAAGGTTTTGAAGCAGGCGGACATAATGGAAGAGAAGAAACCACTACGATGGTTCTGACACCTGCCGTCGTGAATGCCGTAAAAATACCTGTAATAACTGCAGGGGGAATCGCGACGGGCAGGCAAATGCTGGCAGCCATGGTAATGGGAGCCGAAGGGGCCCAATTGGGGAGCCGGTTTGTGGCAAGTGAGGAAGCGTCTTCCCACGCTGATTTTAAAAACAGGGTAATTAATTCGCAGGAAGGGGATACAGTACTAACTATGAAACAACTGACACCTGTTCGTATTATAAAAAATAAATTTTATGATGAAATACAGGCGGCAGAGTGGAAAGGGGCAACGCCGGAGCAGCTAAAGACGATGCTTGGTAGGGCGAGGGCCAAACGAGGAATGTTCGAGGGCGATTTGGAAGAAGGAGAGCTGGAAATTGGACAGGTGAGTGCTTTGTTGCACGAAATTTTGCCTGCCGGAACCATAGTAAAAAATTTATGGAGTGAATTCAGCGAAGCTTTGGCAAATCCGGTTAAAATCCTTTAATTTTATAGAGCAGACGGGATATAATGTATTGTAAAACCAGTTTTTTACAAATTTAAAAACGTAAAATGAAACCTAAAATCCTTTTGCTGGTCATCGGCCTTCTGGGTTTTGCGTTTGCCAAAGCCAACAACGGTCCTGATCCGTCCCCGTCTACCGACAAGAAAAAGATAGATGAAGTGAACGGTGTTATTATCCAGGTAGATGGCAAAAAACCTCTTAAAGATGTAAGCATTACTGCTTATTACCTGGCTAAAAAAGAAAAAACAGTTCAGACAGATGAAAGCGGCAATTATTCATTTGATGAATTAAAGCCCGGTACTTATAAATTTGTTTTTGAAAAAGCCGGATTCAAAAGAGTTACCAAAGAAAAAGTGGTAGTAAAAACAGATGAAACTTTCCAGTTGAATATCGAGATGATTGCCGACAGTGATTTCGAGTTAAAGCCTTCTGCTTTTCATTTCTCTGATTTTTAAGAAATAAAAAATATTAAGCGAATTGGGATGCCTTGATGACATCCCAATTTTTTTTGTTATGTCTTAGCAAAGCTATTCCCTGTACTATCCATTCCTTTTCGTATTTCTTTTCTTTAAAATGTTCCCATGCCTCATAAAAGTCCCTTTTATGCAGATCTCTTGTTGCAAGGGTGACATGAGGGTGAAACGGGCGATCCTCTTTCTTTAAAGGGTATTCGCCTTTGCCGGTCAAAAAACTATGCAGGCCGGTTTGTAATCCCTTTAACCGGTCATCCGGGATCACATCCACAAACAGGACCTTATCCTTAAAATGAGAAAAGTTTTTTAGCTGAATGATAAAACCGGTTTGCGTGGCTGAAAATTCGTCGAGTGAAGTCATAAGACTGGCCTCAGGTTCAGGCTTCATCCAAAAAGGAGGGACCAGCGTAATATGAGCCGGCGATCTTAAGGCGGCTGAACAGGAATATCTTTCTTTCATCCAGGATTTCCATTTTACTACCTGCCGGTTGATTTCCTCGGGTGCGACCAAAGCAATAAAATACATATTCATACTGCAAAAATAAACTGCCCCGGCCATGGCCGGGGCTAGTTTTCGCTTTCATGGCTCGCTTCGGCAAAATTCCTTAATCGTCATTTATATTGAAGTCGTCATCATTTTTTTCAATATTGAATTTTGTATGTTTTTCCAGGAAGGAACGGTATTTAAGATAGGTTTCATTGGAGGCTTTTTTCCCGTTGATGAGCAGCTCGCCGTCCTTGTATTTGATGGAATAACCTTCACTCTTTTTTATTAAACCATCTTTTTCGAGGCCGTCTACAAACCCTTTGTATTCTTTCATTTCTTCTTTGGCCTTTTCGATCTCGGCTTTAGCTTTTTGCATTTCCTTTTCTAATTTGGGCCCCATCTTTTCCATTTCCTCTTTTGCTTTGGCGATTCCTTCATCTATTTTTGAAAAATTCATCTTTTTGACCCCTTCCATTTCCTTGTTGATTTTTTCCCAGTCAACTTTGGCCATTGATTCTTTTACCTGTTCCTGCAGCTTTTCCATGTCAACTTCCTTCATGGCTTTTTCTATCTCTCCTTTCACTTTTTCACTGTCGAATTCTTTCATGGCGGTTTTTAATTCCTGCTGCATTTTGGCCATATCCAGGTCCAGGTTAGCCATGGACTCCTGTACTTCCTTTTGAATTTTGGCCATATCTACTTCTTTCATGGCTTTTTCAATCTCCATTTTGATCTTTTGCCCGTCCAGTTCCTTCATGGCCAACTGCATTTCCTTTTGCGCTTTTTCCATTTCCGATTTCAGGTCTACATTATTTAATTCGTCCAGCGCCTCATCCAGGTCGCGAACCTTTTTTTCTCTCTCCGCTTTTTTCTCTTTAGGTATTGTATCATTCGTTGATGGGTATTGCCGGAATGAATGCGAGGGTTGTCTATAGCCCCAGGAAATAAGGGCAAATGCAGTTCCGATAATTAGCAAAGCCGGTAAAACACGGCGAGCTGTCATTGATCCTGGTTTCATACAAATAATTTTAGGTTTAACTAATCACGAAATATTTCGTATCAAATATACGATTGGTTTCGTATTTTGTTACAGCTTTTTTTGTTTAAAGATTATTTTAACAAAAAGGGGTCAGTGCCTTAGTTTCAATATTTGGCCACAGGGGACCACGGGGAAATAGAGAACCACAGAGTAAACAGGATGGCTTCTTTGTGACACTCTTTTTACCCAGTGGTTCTCTGTGGCCATATTTCAAACGGGGACACTATCCAAAAAGGCCGTGCTTAGTTTCTACGGAAGGCCCATTTAATCATTTCCTTCCAGCTAGGCTTTTTGCCGTACATGAGGATCCCGGTTCTGTAAATCTTACCCGCGAACCAGGTAGTAAAGACGAAGCCGGCTACGAGCAAGGACATAGAGAGGGTCAGTTGCCACCAGGGAACAGTATCAGGCACTCCCCAGGGTATGCGTGCCATCATAACAATGGGTGAACTGAACGGGATAATACTCGCCCAGGTAGCCATAGGACCAGTAGGGTTGGCCGCTACTGTTGTCATTATCACAATGGAAATGATCACGAGCATGGTAACAGGAAAACTGAGCGATTGTGCTTCCCTTATATCTTCATTGATGGCACTACCGATAGCGCCATAGATAGCCGAGTAGAAAAAGAACCCGCCGAGGAAATAAAAAGCAAAACACGAAAGTACAAGGGGAAGGTTTACACTGCTGAATATTTTCTGTATGCTTCCTATAAATTGGTTGGCAGAACTGCTGGCAGCACCCCCGGACATTTTGGTGACGTTATAGATGGCGAACATAAATAATACCCAGAGCAGGAATTGGGTGAGGGCTACCAGCCCGATACCGATTATTTTTCCCAGCATCATCTGGAAGGGTTTGACGGAGGAAACAATAATCTCGGCGATACGGCTTGTTTTTTCTTCCATTACGCCGGTCATTACCTGGGAGCCATAAATAAGAATGATGAAATAAATAAGAAAACCACAGGCAAAACCGATACCGGCGGCGGTATCACCATTAGCATTGGGGTCATTAATCTTATTGGCTTTTACGCTGAGCCGGCTGCTGGTCAAAATGGCCCTGTTGCTTGCGTCTATTCCAAGCTTTTCATTCTTTACCTCATCCCAGACAGTATTGAGCTTTGACGCTATCAGGGCCGCGTTGGAAGAAGCTATTGATTTTTTGGATTGCAGGACAAGGCTGTCTCCTGTTTTCCAATTTAAGGATGGAATAACAATGTACCCGTCAAAGCCTGCTTTTTGAGGATCAGTTTTGATGCTGTCGGCGGCGCCCGGATCTGCCGGTACCAATACCGACGATTTATCCAGTGTATTTTGTTTTTCCAGTACAGGGGCATTGAAATATCCCGACGCATCTATAATGGCTACCCGGAGCACCTGTTTGGTGGTAGCGGCAATATAACCCGTTCCAAAAACAAGAAGCATATAAAGTATCGGGAACAGCAATGTAGAAATAATAAATGTACGTTTCCTTACCCGTGTCAGGTATTCTCTTTTTATGATGAGTAATATCTTGTTCATGTAATAAAGTTTGGAGTTGTTTGGTTCAGGCGTTAACGTTTTGAAATTGGCGGGAAGTAGGAGTACCTTCTACCAGGCGGATAAAAATATCATTGAGTGAAGGAAGCATTTCATTGAATGACCGGATAGCGGCACCCTGTTGCAACAGGTATTGCAAAACATCATTGGGCCTGTTGCCATCTTTGATCCTTACCACCAAAGATTGTTCTTTATTACTGACTACTTCAAATGGCATATTGCTGTTGAGACCTGCCGGTATCCTTTCAACGCCAACACTAAAAAGATTTTCTTTAAAATCCTGTTTAACCTGGTTGACCGTTCCGTCCAGGATCTTTTCTCCTTTATTTACCAATACGATGTGATCGCAGATCTCTTCTACCTGTTCCATGCGATGGGTGCTGAAGATGATCGTCGCTCCTTTCTGGGCGAGGTTGTATATTTCATCTTTAATAAGATTTGTATTGACAGGATCCAACCCGCTGAACGGTTCATCCAGTATAATCAGTTTGGGTTCATGTAAAACAGTGGTGACAAACTGGAGTTTTTGAGACATGCCTTTTGAAAGATCTTCCACTTTTTTGTTCCACCAGCTATACATATCAAACTTGATAAACCATTCTTTGATCTTTTTCATAGCGTCAGCTTTTTTCAATCCTTTTAACTGCGCCAGGTAAAGTGTCTGTTCGCCGATCTTCATTTTTTTATACAAGCCTCTCTCTTCGGGCATATAACCGATATCCGCGATATCATTAAGAGGATCGAATCGCTTGCCATCAAAGATGATTTCGCCCTGGTCAGGATAGAAGATACCGGTAATCATTCTTATCAATGTGGTCTTCCCGGCGCCGTTGGGTCCAAGCAGTCCGAATATTTGTCCTCTTTCAATGGTAAGGCTGATATCTTCCACAGCCTTTTGCGTAGCAAAATATTTTCTCAGGTGGTGTAGTTCCAGTATGGGCATGATGAAAAATTGTTCGTCAAAATTAAACGTTACAGTGAATAAGGAATAATATTTCGGCGAATGGAGCAGGGAGGGTAGTCAACTGCCGGAATAGCGGCGTCAACTGCTCTGCAATGCCATAGCAACCCGGCTGGCTACTTTTTCTCCATCCATGGCTGCGCTGACGATGCCACCGGCATAACCAGCGCCTTCGCCGCAGGGATAGAGGTTCTTAATTTGGGGATGCTGCAGGGTTTCACTGTTTCGGGGAATGCGAACCGGCGAAGAAGTTCTTGATTCAGTAGCTACGACTACTGCTTCATTGGTAAAATAACCGGGTATTTTTTTCCCAAACTCTCTGAAAGCCTGTTGAAGCCTGTTATGGATAAAAGGAGGCAGGATATCTTTTAATAAGAAAGAATGAATACCCGGCAGGTAGGAGCAGCCGGGCAGGGAAGCAGATAGTTTGGAGTCAGTAAAATCCGTCAACCGCTGTGCAGGAGCAACGAAATGGCCACCACCCGCCCCGAAAGCTTTTTGCTCAATTAATTGCTGGAATTTCATCAATAATAAAGGATCTCCGGCTATTGGGAAACCGGTAGTTTTAGAAATTTCCCTATTGTGATTTTGAAAATACTTTCCTGCATCTTTTTCTTCCACAGTAACAACTATACCGCTATTGGCATAAGGATTATTTCTTTTGGATGGCGACCATCCGTTTACTACCAGTTCTCCCGGGTTGGTAGCTGCAGGGGCAATGATACCGCCGGGGCACATGCAAAAGGAGAAAACGCCTTTGTCGTCCACTTGCTGTACAAGACTGTAAGAAGCAGGCGGAAGAAACTTATCCCGTACCGCGCAATGATACTGGGCACTGTCAATTAATGACTGGGGATGTTCTACTCTTACTCCCAATGCAAAAGGCTTCGCTTCCACTACTATCTTTTTTGAATACAGGAGGTGAAAAATATCCCTTGCAGAATGCCCGGTTGCGAGAATCACTGCGCCGGCTTCAAAAATATTTTCATCAGCTGTCCGGACAGACAGGATATTGTTATTATGAATAACTAAATCAACTACTTTTTTCTCAAATAAAAAATCGCCGCCGCAATCAATTATTTTCTTCCTCATGGAGGTAATGATCTGCGGCAGTTTATTGGTTCCGATATGCGGGTGTGATTCATATAAGATCTTTTCTTCAGCGCCAAAATGTACAAAGAGATTCAGGATCCGGCCTACATCGCCTCTTTTGGAACTCCGGGTATAGAGTTTTCCGTCGCTATAGGTACCGGCGCCGCCTTCACCAAAGCAATAATTGCTTTCAGGGTTTATTTCACCCTGTTTGTTTAACGCGGCGAGATCCCTTCTGCGCGCCTTTACATCTTTGCCTCTTTCTAAAATTATGGGTTGGATGCCTGATTCGATCAGCTTAAGGGCGGCAAATAATCCCGCCGGGCCCGCGCCAATGATGATTACTTTCCGGGTCGCTTTGCTTACATCCCTGAAAATAAAAGAAGGGATTTCTCTTGATTGATAAGGTTCATTGATAAATGCCCTGACGGCCAGGTTGATCCATGGTTGTTTACCACGGGCATCAATGGATTGTTTTAAAATATGGTAACCGGTAATGGCAGCGACTTTTACAGCTTCCGTGCCTGCGATATATTTTTTTACTGAAACTTCTTCAGCAGCTTCCGAGGGAAGCAGTTTTAAAGAAATGATCTTTTGCATTGCAGCCAGGCTTTTATCCTGAAAAACAAACAGGGGATAAAGATAGATAAAAGAAAAGCTGTTCCGGGGAACAGCTTTTGCGCGATAAAAAATATTGCTGATTATTTATGCTTTTCTTTTTTTGCCTTTTTAGCTTTCCTGAAAAGTTTGTAACCGGCGGTTACCTGTATTCCCTGGTTGAATAAAGTATTTTGACTGGGTGTGGTACTTACATCCTGGCTGCCGTGTATATAGCGGACGCCTACAACGATATGTTTGGTAGCCCATGCTTCAAACCCTACTGTGAATGCAAAGTCAAAATCCTTTATTTGATTCGTGACGGATGTGCTGTGGTCCAAATAATCTTTTTGCCGGGCCCTGATCAAAAAGTCAGCTTCAGGACCGATAAAAACTTTCAGGGTTTTAGTGGCTTTATATTTTACCAGGAATGGAACCGAGAAATAATTATAACGCAGTCTCACATCGCCAAAGGTAGTAGCATCAAAAGCCTTTGCACCCATTTGTGAGTATAAGAATTCGGGTTGCAAATTAACGCGGTCAGATACGGGTATATCTACGAACCCGCCGAATACGAATCCCAGCTTCAATTTTGCCTGGTAAGTAGGGTAACTAACAACCTGACGGAAAGTACTAAAATTCATGCCGGTTTTGAAACCAAAGGCCGTTTTGTTTTTCCCGTCCTGGCCAAACAGGACAGTACAGCATAGAAGAGCAGCCATCGCAATAGCAAGTGATTTTCTCATATCAGTTCGTTTAGTTTTAGTATGGACAAATGTAATGATTATTGGTAAATAAAAAGCCTGCCCGAAAACTGGCAAAAAGAGGCCTTATAGGGGCTTTTTTACCCTTAGATAAAAGATTTCTGCTTGTCGCACAGCGAAATATTCCTATCTTCAATCAAAGGCCTAATTAGTAAGCAAGCAAAGTCGTTTTGGGTATTTTTTTATTACTTCCCTCATGATAATCCGTACAAAAAATTCACCAACGCTAATTTTTGTTTACCTTAATCACTGCATTAGATCGATAGCAGTGAATTATATTTTGTGGTATATCAACGCAAGTACCCGGAAGAAAATGTAATGAGACATAGCGGCTAAAGCCGGAGAAAATAAACAGGACATACAGGGTTTATAAAAACAAACGATTGTGACATAGGTGTAAATTAAAAACCGCTTACGGGGAGCCCTTTGTGAAATTTGCAAAAAAGCAAAAAAACTGAAAATAATAATTAATGCCGGTGAAATTTAGGAAAGATCAGCAGTTGGTAAAAATAAAAAGAGTAATGTTGTGTTTTCCAGCCGGGTAATTTCATCCGGTATAATTTAAGAAAAATCCTGATTAGAATTTTATAAATTTTAGTAGCAAAAACCAGCAAAATCCTATACTATTCTAATTGCAAAAAAAACAAGAGAATAAAATTTTTTTTTAACCAAGAAATATAGATATTCGCCACCCTGTCCAAGTTTTTTTATTGACATGTGTGCAAAGATATTTTGGACTTTTTTTCTGTAACAACTATAGTTAACCCGATATATAAACTGCGATCGACTAATGGAGAAAAATGCGGAAAAAATCTGGGCCAATTGTTTAAAGATCATCAAGGATATCGTTGAATGGCAGCACTTCAAGACCTGGTTCGAACCGATCAAACCCGTATCATTAAAAAATAACGTTCTAGTCATCCAGGTACCAAGCCAGTTTTTTTTCGAATATCTCGAAGAACATTATGTGAATTTATTGGCAAAGACTTTGAAGAGAGAATTGGGCAAAGACGCGAGGCTCGAATATCGTATTATGGTAGATAGCGGGAATAGTAAAAATAAGCCGCTCACGATGGATGTAACGGGCCAGGGATTCAAAACTTTTTCAAACAACGAAATGGATTTTCCTTTAGTCATCAACAACCCGGTCAGAAATCCTTTTGTCATTCCCGGACTTAAGAAAATGCAAATTGACCCGCAGCTTAATCATATTTATACTTTTGAAACATTTATAGAAGGCGATTGCAACAGGGTAGCCCGTCGTGCGGGTAAAACAGTGGCAGAGAAGCCGGGTGCTAATTCGTTTAACCCGCTGGTAATATATGGAGGTGTTGGCTTAGGGAAAACTCACCTTGCGCAAGCTATTGGAAATGAGGTAAAAAGAACTAATCCCAATAAAGTGGTCCTTTATGTGAGCTCGGAAAAGTTCATCAACCAGTTCATGGATCATAGCCGTAACAATGCTATCAACGATTTTATTCATTTTTACCAGTTGATCGATGTGCTGATCATTGATGATGTTCAATTTTTCAGCAAAGCGGAAAAATCACAGGATGCTTTTTTTGCCATTTTCAATCACCTTCATCAATCCCATAAGCAACTGATCCTTACTTCGGACAAATCTCCCAAAGACCTGGAAGGTGTGCAGGAGAGATTGCTCAGCCGTTTTCGCTGGGGCCTGAGCGCCGACCTGCAGATACCCGATTATGATACCCGCATTGACATCCTGGAGAAAAAGATGAAGAATGATGGCCTGGAGATGCCTAAAGAAGTAGTAAAATATATTGCCTATAATATTAATAGTAATGTAAGGGAGCTGGAAGGGGCTTTAATATCACTGTTGGCACAATCTTCGCTGAATCGGAGAGAGATCGATTTAGACTTAGCCAAGAAAGTGTTACGCAATTTTGTAAAATCATCCAGCAAAGAGATCACAATAGATACCATCCAGCGCATGGTATGTGATTACTTTGATGTGTCTTACGATAAACTTTTGCAAAAGACCCGCAAAAGGGAGATCGTACAGGCCAGGCAGATCACTATGTACCTGGCAAAAGCTTTTACAAAGAATTCATTAAAGACCATCGGGGAGCATTTTGGCGGCAGGGATCATACTACTGTTATTCACTCCTGCCAGACAGTAAAGGACCTGATGGATACGGATACAGTATTCAGGGAAAATGTATTGGAACTCCAGCAAAAAGTTCAGTTAGCTGCTATGTAAGCAGGAATACCGGAGCTAAATAAAAAGAATTTGTCCCGCCGCAGGCGGGATTGTTTTTTTGGGATTTCTTAGCCGTTATGATTATTTTTGCCACCCCTTTAAAAAAGGGCAGCCGGTGAGGTGGATGAGTGGCTGAAATCAACGGTTTGCTAAACCGTCGTACGTCCTTAAAGATGTACCGAGGGTTCGAATCCCTCCCTCACCGCTGATTGTTGTTGAGAAGGTTTTTGATATTCTTATATTGGAATGATGTCCTTAAAGATGTTCCGCCGGATGGCGGATCGAATCCCTCCCTCACCGCTGATTGTTGTTGAGAAGGTTTTTGATATTCTT
>JAUZOA010000098.1 GCA_030706685.1 Bacteroidota bacterium | reverse complement strand
CCGTCCCATTTTTGAGAAACCAGGCAGGAGTTGATCGTAGATTTGTTTCATCACTCATCGCTAAGGGAGTTTTCGCCCAGGACTACCGGGAAGAGCGAACCCGGAAACCCTCTCCCTGGCAGTGACACATTGGAATAAAGGATATCATGGAATGACTTCAGCTCTTTGACATATTGGAAAATTATTGGACAGCACCTGCCAACCATAGTGGCATAACAGATAAATTCAAAAGGGCGCTCAGCAAAGAGCCGTATTTCGCAAGTGAGTGGCAAAACAGTAACAGCTAAAGCGACCTAAAAGCAGGGATGGACTGCACGGGAGGAAACAAAGGAAAGATTCCTGCTTGCTTCACGATAGGCAAGGGCAATGATACCACTGCGCTAAGACGCCGGCGACCCCTTTTCAACTGAGGCTATTTGCCAGATCAAATCTTAGCTTCTACCAATCAGGCAAATTCTCCCCGGATCTCCCTGTGAATTTTATAACATATATCAACTGCAATAGTCGCTGACTCATTTTTTCTCATTTTAACCAGTTTTTTAATCTTCTAATAACCAGGCTCATGAAGAAAATACCCTTGTGCCCTTCGTGTCTTCGTGGGAAACTACCGTATCACCCATTTGAATAATTTCAATTTACCCTTGAATGGCGGGTATTTGATATTGGGATCAAACCATGTTGGCGTTTTCATGATCGCTTTTTTATGACTGAATGTTTCAAACGAGTACCTGCCATGATAATGGCCGGTGCCACTGGTGCCGCGACCGCCGAAGGGAAGATTATGATTGGTAAGATGCCAGCTGGCATTATTGACACAACCACCGCCAAAAGCTACACTTTCCAGCCATTCTTTTTCTTTTTTCTTACTGGAGGTAAAAACATAAAAGGCACGGGGGTTGGGATTCTTGTCAATAACCAGCTTCGCTTCATCAGCTTTGGAAAAACCAATAATGGGTAAAACCGGGCCGAAGATTTCATCCCTCATGACAGAAGCATCAGCCGGTATATCGGTAAGCAGCGTTGGTTCAATAAACAGGTTTTTTTTATCAGTCCTTCCTCCATGTACAATAGTCCCCTGGGATAAATAACCAGCTACCCTGTCGAATTGTTTTTCATTGATGATCTTGCCATAGTTATAATTTTCTTCAGGCTTTTCACCATAGAATTGCTTCACTGAATTTTGAAGGGCTTTCACCAGGGCTTCTTTTTTTGATTCATGCACCAGTACATAATCCACGGCTACGCACATTTGGCCGGCATTGGAAAATTTCGTCATAGCAATCCTCCTGGCCGCTACTTTAATATCGGCATCGCTTTCTACAACGCAGGGACTTTTGCCGCCAAGTTCGAGAGTAACCGGTACGAGTTTTTCAGCGGCCATTTTGTAAATGATCTTTCCTACAGTTGTGCTGCCGGTATAAAAAATATGGTCAAAACGGAAATCATTCATCATAGCGGGTATCACGGAGGCGCCTTCGCCCTGCACATATAAAATATATTCCCTGGGAAAAACATCTTCGATGATCAATTTCATCACTTCGCTGGTTGCGGGAGAAAATTCACTTGGCTTCAACACTACGCAATTACCGGCTGCAATCGCTCCTACCAACGGATTTATTAACAACTGGAAAGGATAATTCCAGGGGCCAATAATCAATACAACGCCGAGAGGTTCTTTTATTACCCGGCTGGCAGACGGCAGGTTCAGCAGGTTGGTAGCAGCCCGTTCCGGTTCCATCCAACGGTGAAGGTTTTTGATGAAGGCATTTAATTCGGCTATTACAAAACCGGTTTCTGTTACCCAGCTTTCTTCAGGATTTTTCTTCAGGTCAGTATTTAAGGCATTGTAGAGGTCCTGCTCATGATTCAAAATAGATTGCTTCAGCTTTTTTAATTGCTCTTTCCGGAAAGTATAGGGCAATGTTATGCCGCTCCGGAAATAGTTTTGCAGGTCATTTAACTGGCTTGTATTGACCATTGTATTCATGACAAAGAATTAATGACTTCAAGGTAATCGAAAAAAAGCAGATGCTGAATTCGCTTTAACGCGGCAGGCAATAGGGATTTTACTTTTTTCAAAATTAAAAACCCTGTGGAATTATTACCGCAGCTTTCTTGAGCAATTCAGGCACGGTTTTTTCATTATTGAGCAAGGGCAGGTTTTGTAATGCTCCCCAATGTTAAAATCGATATATATGAAATTGCGAATTTATGCCAGCCTGCTGGCTTTAATGTTGACTGTTACAGCTACTACTATTAATGCGGCAACTATTGATGATAAGGACCCTAAAAAGGAAAAGGTTGCCAATATGACTGAACAACAGCAAGCTGCCCGTTTAGAAGAGATCAGGAACCGGGTCAATGAAATAAAAGCGATGGATAAATCGGCGTTATCCAAAGCTGATCGTAAAGCATTGAAAAAAGAATTGAAAGGAATGAATAAGGAAGCCCGCTCCGGCCATGGCGTTTATCTTTCTGTGGGAGCTATCATCATCATTATCCTGTTATTGATTATTATCCTTTAGACATTGTGTTTTTCAAGACCGTTGTCCGCCCGGCGGATGACAAAGAGAGTGCCTGTAGATTTTTTTACGGGCATTTTCTTTTTTATAATACAACGGCATTATTTTTCATTTTTTGAAGCTACAGCAAGCCCGTATTGCATAAATTTGCCGGGTTGAAAAGGAAAAATCTCTACATAACCGCGGTCCGCATTTTTTTCTTCGCAATACTTTCGTATTCGCCGGTTATCTCATCTGCCCAGGCTGTAAGGAAATATCCCCAGAATTATTTTCGCTGGCCATTGGATATCAAACCTGAAATTGTTGCCAATATGGGGGAGTTGCGAAACAATCACTGGCACATGGGTCTTGATGTACGTACTAATCAAAGAGAAAATTTACCCGTATATGCTGCTGCGGCAGGATATATATCCAAAATAAGAATTGAAAAATTCGGCTTTGGGCGTTGTATTTTCATTACGCATCCAAATGGATTTACTACTCTGTATGGCCACCTGAATAATTTTTTTCCCGCCCTGGAAGAATATGTTACCCGTATGCAATACAGCCAGGAAACATGGGCGATAGAACTGGATTTTCCCAAAGAAAAATTCCCGGTTACCAAAGGGCAGTTTATTGCCTGGAGCGGCAGTACAGGAGGCTCGCAGGGGCCGCATGTACATTTTGAAATAAGGGATACCCGAACAGGGGTATGCCTGAACCCGATGTTATTCGGTGTTCCATTAAAGGATAATGTCCGGCCTTCCATACTGAAACTGGCTATGTATGACCGCAGCGGCAGTATCTATGAACAAGTCACGCAATTTTTTCCCTTAAAAAATACCGGCAACGGGTATATTCTTTCTAAAACTCCTGTGATAAAAACGGGATCCAAAAGGATCAGTTTTGCTATACAGGCTTTTGACCGGTTAAGCGGCACTAATAATGAGAATGGCATTTATTCGGCGCAATTGTTCTTTGATGAAAAGCCTGTGATTGACTTTACACTCGATAGCATCGGTTATGACAGAACCAGGTATTTGAATGCGCATATTGATTATAAATATCATGCTAATGGCGGCCCTTTTTTCCAGCACCTTTCCCAGTTACCCGGCGAACATAGCGGCGTTTATCATCCCATGGCCGGTAACGGAATTATTGACCTTCCGGATATGGATGTACATTCAGTCCGAATCGAAGTAAAAGATGCTTACCAGAATACATCCCAGTTGAAGTTCTCTGTTCAGTATGATAATAGTCTTAAAAAACAGGAAAAGTTTTTTTCCGCTGCGCAAAAATTTCTACCAGGTTATGTGAATGTGCTGGAAAAACCCGGTTTTGAAATGTATCTGCCGGAAACCTGCCTGTATGATACACTGACATCCTTCTATAACCGCAGTAATTCAACTTTAGTCAACTCCGTATCAGCTCTGCACCAGGTGAATGATCCGTCGGTACCGGTGCAGGGTGAGCTGACCGTTCGTATTAAACCCGATAAAATTATTTCTGATCCATTGAGGGAAAAAATTGTCATACAAAGAACCTATCGCAGCAATCATGATGTTCGCAAAGCTGAATGGAACGGGGAATGGATGACAGCGAAATTTGGTGATTTTGGAAATTTCCAGGCATTTACGGATACTGAACCGCCTGTATTAAATGAATTAGGCAGTGGCGATACCATTGATCTCAGCGGGTCAAAGAGAATCGTATTTCAGCCGGGGGATAATTTTGATGTGATAAAAAATTTCCGGGCAGAGCTGGATGGTAAGTGGCTCCGGTTCACTAATGATAAAGGAAGACTCTATATTTATATATTTGATGAGCGGTGCCGGTACGGCCTTCATGAACTGAAAGTAACGGTGGAAGACCTGGTGGGTAATACAACGGTAAAAACCTGGTGGTTCAAAAAATATGCATACAAAGCTTCTTCAAAAAAGAAAGCGGCCAATAAAAAAAGCAGCAAAGGCAAAAAAAAGAATACTACTAAAAAGAAAACAACGGCAAAGAAGAAATAAAGATTACTCTTCATGATAACTTTAAAAGAAGGTGATAAAGCTCCCTCGTTTAGCAGTACCGACCAGAATGGTAAGAAAATTTCTTTAAGTGATTATAAAGGGAAAAACCTAGTATTGTATTTCTATTCTGAAGCAGGATCACCTACCTGTACCATCGAATCCTGCAATCTCAGGGATAATTATGGTTTGCTCCGGAAAAAAGGTTTTGAGGTCGTGGGCGTAAGTCCTGACGATTCAAAAACACAAAAGAAATTTGAAATAAAATATAAACTGCCGTTTCCGCTTCTTGCCGACACTTCTCATGATATAGTGGAAAAATATGGCGTCTGGGATCAGAAAAAATTATTTGGCCGTGAATATATGGGTGTTCTTCGCACCACTTTCGTGATTGACGGTAAAGGTATCATCTGCAAGATATTTCTCAAACCAAAAAATAAAGCTCATGCTGAAGAAATTATAACAGCCATGGGTGTATAGACGGTTTATTTAACGTTTTGCAGGCCTGCATATTAGTCAGTCATCTAAGCAACCATTTGGCGTTTACAAACGATTATGTTTGCTGTACCAAATCACTTAAAAAGATGAAAAGAAAATTCTGGCTGGTTCTCTTTCTGTTACCAATACAACTGTTCGCACAGGATAGTACGCTGAACAACCTGATGAAAGGAATGGAAGGCGCTGACAATGGGAAAAAGCAACCTGTAAAAACGTTTAGTTCAGAAAGAACAGTCAATGCCAATACGACGGAAACGGTTGGCAAAGGTAAAATGGATTTCAGGGTGACACATAATTTTGGCGATATCGGAGGCACATACGGCGGCGTTAAAACCTTTTTTGGCCTGGATGCCATTACGGATCTTCGTATAGGATTTCATATTGGTCTTACAGACAAGCTTGATTTGAATGTGGCCCGTGTAAAGGGGGCGGACCCGCAGGTAACCCAGTTATATGAGCTGGCTTTAAAATACAAATTAATGGACCAGGTGGAAAATGATCCCAGCCACCCTGTTGCCCTTGCTTTGTTTGCTAATACAACCGTTTCTGCCAGGAAAGCGGATACTGCTGCTAATTTAGAAAGCAGCTACAAGGGTTTTTCTGACAGGATGAGTCAAACCATTCAGTTAATTATCGCGAGGAAATTCGGCAAGATTAGTTTGCAGCTAAACCCAACCTTTGTTCATACCAATTATGTGGTAACGAATGATGAAAACAGCTTGTTTGCATTAGGCGGCGCTGTTCGCTTACCGGTAACAAAAAATTTTAATATCATCGTTGATTATTTTCACCCGTTCCGTTCTCAAAGCAGTAAAGACTTTTTTGCAACCCGGTCTGTTAAGTTTTCTGATCCTATCGGGATAAGTTTTGAGATACTTACCGCCGGGCATGTGTTCAGCCTGAATTTTACCAATGCTACGGAAATACTCGAAAATCGTTTCATTCCACGAACAACGACTTCATGGTCAAAAGGTGAATTCCGCTGGGGTTTTACCATCTCAAGAAAATTTGTTTTGTGGAGAAATAAGACCAAATAAATAACTATGAAAATTATAAGGGCTTCCGGAAGGAAGCTCTTGTTTCAAATTATCCATTGTATTTCTCCAATACTGAATTGTTCTTCTATTCCATGCTGAATAATCAGTTTGCCATCCTGTGAAACAGATTTGATAACGGCTTCAAAACTGCGGTTGCCTTTTTTAAGTTTTACTTTCTCATCTTTTTTATAAAAATGAGAAAGATAAAGAGGTAAGATAGCTGAAAAACCTTTTGTAATAAGCCGCTGATAATATTCATCAATAACAGCATAAAGTTCTTTGGTCAATTCCAGCGGGTCAAAAGCTTTCCCGGTTATTTGCTTTAAAGAAACAGGGTTGGGCAATTCCGGGGGAAAGTTTGCCTGGTTAATATTGATACCAATTCCGATAACGGCCCAGTCCCAGGTATTGATTCCCGGTTTCCCGCTACGGACAATGGATTCGATCAGGATACCTCCTGCCTTTCTGTCTTTCCAGTAAAGGTCGTTTGGCCATTTTATTTTTGTGTCTTCCCCGGCATACCGAGAAAAAAACTCCCGGGCGGCAATAGCTATACTGGCGCTAAGCTCAAATTGTTGTGAAACCTCTAATGGAGCTGGTTTTATTATGATACTCAGGGCGATGTTTTCTCCTTTGGGGGACGCCCAGGTTTTTCCCCGCTGGCCTTTTCCAGCCACCTGCTCATGGGCAAATATGGCTGTCCCATGCTGTGCCAAACCCGCATGGATCCGGGCTAAGGCATAATTATTGGTGCTGTCAACCATTTGCAGCTCAATAAATGGCGCGTCGGTGAATGGATGGAAAGAGGGGTATGGCAATTAATTGCTATTTTTGGCAAAATAAAAGAGTTTCGGGTTTATGGTTCCTGGTTTTTATTTGTGACCCGCCTGATGAACCCCTAACCATAAACTACAGACAATAACAATAAACTGAATTATTATTGGAACAACTTGCATTATTGGCTAACCGCAAACGGACAAGTGCAGCACGGTTAACAAAGAATTCAAAGATCATCAAAACCATCATTGCCGCAATACAGGATAAAAAAGGAGAGAATATTATTTCCCTCGATCTCCGGAAGATCAATGAAGCAGTTGCTGATTTCTTTATCATTTGTGAAGCAGGCAACCAGCCGCAGATAAGGGCCATTGCAGAGAATATAGAACGGGAGGTAAAGGATAAATGTGATGAGAATCCTTACCATCATGAGGGGCTGAATGCACTTCAATGGGTACTGATAGATTACGTGAATGTGGTGGTACATGTAATGCTGCCGGATACACGGAAATTCTATAAATTAGAAGAAATGTGGAGTGATGCCGCCACAGACGAACATGATTAGTATTGTTAAATATTGAAACAAGCTCAACTTTTTTTAAGAATAATTATTAATTAGCAGGAACACCGAGAATATTATGTCACAGGAACCATATAATAAGAACGATAAGAATAATTTACCCAGGTATGGAAATCGTCCCAAGGAGGATGATCCTAATCAACCCCCCAAAAAAGGCCCCCGGTTTAGTATATACTGGATATATGCCATCATCTTTGCCGTGCTGATCGGTTTTCAGTTGTATAGCCCCTTTGCTCCCAACATGAAAGAGATTAACCAGGATACTTTCCAGGAGATATTGCAAAAGGGGGATATCAGCAAGTACACGATCATTAATAACCGCAATAAAGTAAAAATTACATTAAAGGAGTCGAGCCTGCCCTCTTACGACCTGAAAACGGGAATTAGCGGGAAGATCAGCAAAGAAGGCCCGCACATGTACTTTAGCATTGTATCCGGCGATTCTTTCAAAGATGACATGCGGAAATTTTATACTGACCACCCGGGTGTAAAAGACGTAGAGTACGTGGATAATGAAAGTGATTGGTTCAGCAAATCTTTGTCCTTTTTATTGCCTGTCCTGCTCTTTGTAGGTCTGTGGATCTTGTTGATGCGAAAAATGGGAGGGGGTGCAGGAGGCGGGGGCGGACCCGGCGGTATATTCAATATCGGGAAATCAAAAGCCACCTTGTTTGATAAGGGTACAAAAGTAAATATCACTTTCGCCGATGTAGCCGGTTTGGATGAGGCTAAAGTGGAAGTGATGGAAATAGTTGATTTTTTAAGAAGCCCTAAGAAATATACTTCACTTGGCGGTAAAATTCCCAAAGGCGCATTGTTGATTGGCCCTCCCGGAACCGGGAAAACTTTGCTGGCCAAAGCCATGGCCGGGGAGGCACAGGTTCCTTTCTTCAGCCTCAGTGGTTCGGATTTCGTGGAAATGTTCGTAGGAGTCGGCGCCAGCCGGGTAAGAGACCTGTTTAAACAGGCAAGGGAAAAAGCTCCCTGTATCATTTTTATTGATGAGATTGATGCTATCGGCAGGGCGCGGGGCAAGAATGTGATGATGAGCAATGACGAAAGAGAAAGCACATTGAACCAATTATTGGTAGAAATGGATGGTTTTGGAACGGATACTGGCATCATCGTATTAGCAGCTACCAACCGCCCGGATGTATTGGATACAGCCTTATTAAGACCCGGCCGTTTCGACCGGCAGATATCTATTGATAAGCCCGACCTGGTAGGGCGTGAAGCTATCTTCAAAGTACACCTGAAACCGATTAAGATTTCCAAAACGCTGGATATTCATAAACTGGCTGAACAAACGCCTGGTTTTGCCGGCGCCGATATAGCTAATGTATGTAATGAAGCAGCCCTGATAGCGGCCCGTAAAGGAAAAGACGCGGTGGAAATGGAAGACTTCCAGGATGCAGTTGACAGGGTAATCGGGGGCCTGGAAAAAAAGAACAAGATCATTTCCCCTGAAGAAAAAAAGGTTATCGCTTACCACGAAGCCGGCCATGCGATTTGCGGATGGTACCTTGAACATGCCTACCCGTTATTGAAAGTAACGATTGTGCCAAGGGGCACCGCCGCGCTGGGATATGCGCAATATACTCCCAAGGAGCAATATCTTTATAATACAGATCAATTGACAGACCAGATCTGCATGACCCTTGGAGGAAGAGCCAGTGAAGATATTTTCTTCAAGAAAATATCTACTGGTGCGCAGAATGACCTGCAGCAGATCACCCGGATCGCTTACGCCATGGTGAGCGTATATGGCATGAACGAAAAAGTCGGGAACATCAGCTTTTACGACCCGCAGCAGGAAAATACTTTTACCAAGCCTTATTCCGAGGAAACATCGAGGATGATTGATGAAGAGGTACGGAAACTGATTGATGAAGCATACGAAAAGACCAAAAAGCTATTAGTAGAAAAAAAGCACCAGGTAGAAAAACTGGCTGAAGCACTGCTGGAAAAAGAGGTTTTATTCCAGAGTGATGTAGAAGCCCTGATCGGGAAACGTCCTTTTGAAGAAAAGAAAAAGCTGGAAGCGGCAGAAGATGGCAAGCCTGAGCCGGGGGAAATATCAGCAGGAGTTCCTCCTTATGACAGTGATATTACCAATAAAGCATTGCCATAACGGGTTTAACGTTTAACGGCTTAAAGAACCATTAAACCGTTAAACCCTTAAACGATTTCAGATGAACGTCTCTCCTTCCAAAGAAAATATTTTAAAGAAAATACGCAAGGCGTTGAGTCATTCAACGCCTCTTCCTTTTCCTAAAAGTGAGGGAATGGATTCCGTTTATCAACCACTGCAACAGGAGCTGGCAGTGGAATTTGCCGAACAATTCTCCAAATTGCAGGGGAAATTCATTTACTGCCTTAATCACCAGGAGCTGTCCTCGCAACTGAATACTATTGTTGCGGCCCATCAATGGAATAAAATATATTGCCGGGAGGAAAAGCTACTGGCGACATTGCGCCAGCATACGTTTGATAATTTTGCAGACGTTGAATTAAAGGATTGTGATGTTAGCATTACAGGTTGCGAAGCGGTAGTAGCCAGGACCGGCAGTATCGTCCTGAGCGCTGCGCAGCAAAGTGGCAGGACCGTTAGTGTGTATGCCCCTATTCATATCTGTATAGCCTATACGAACCAACTGGTATATGATATTAAGGATGCTTTGCAGGGAATTAAAGATAAATACGGAAATAAGCTCCCTTCCCTTATCAGCTTCGCTACCGGCCCCAGCCGCACCGCCGATATAGAGAAAACGCTGGTAGTAGGCGTTCATGGCCCCAAAGAAGTCTATTTGTTTCTTGTTGAATCATGATTGTTGTTGGATATTTGCGTATGGCAAATTCCGGCATTTATCATTTATTTGTTTATGGATCGCTCCGGAAAGGATTCCAAAGTGAAGCCTATGAATACATCAGTCGTTTTTTTACATTGGTTGGCCATGCAAAAGTAAAAGGCAAACTCTTCGATATGGGCAGCTATCCTGCCGCCATCCCGGTTAATGATGAATCATATATTATTGGCGAACTCTATAAAATAGCGGATGAATCAGAATTTTCCTGGGCTATCGGGCAGCTCGATGATTATGAGGGAGTGAATGTGGAATCGGATGAAGTACAACTCTATCGCCGCGAACTGGCCGATGTGCTTATGGAGAAAAAGGTAATTCCTGCCTGGATCTATTGGTATAATGGGGATGTAAGCGGCAAACCTGCTATTGCTTCAGGTGATATGATGGAATATTTGAAAAGCAAATAATTAATTGAAAAGCTCCCGCATTTAATTGTGTCAAATAAAATTTACTTCCTTTCCGATTTCCATCTCGGCGCACCTGACTATGCAACAAGCCTGCAGAGAGAAAAGATCATTGTTGAATTTCTTGACTCGGTTAAACAGGACGCCAAAGAAATATTCATCGTTGGCGACCTCTTTGATTTCTGGTACGAATACCGGAAAGTAGTGCCTAAAGGATTTGTAAGGCTGCTGGGAAAACTTGCTGAATTAACCGATGCAGGTATTTCCGTCCATTTCTTTGTCGGCAACCACGATATGTGGATGCGGGATTATTTCCCCAAAGAACTGAATATCCCGGTTTATTTTCATCCTAAAGAATTTGAGCGGAGCGGGAAGAGATTCCTGGTGGGTCATGGAGATGGATTAGGGCCCGGTGATCACGGTTACAAGCGATTAAAGAAAGTATTCCGTAATCCGGCTTGTCAATGGCTTTTCGGGATATTGCCACCCCTGGTGGGTATGGGAATAGCCAATTACATGAGTCGCCGCAGCCGGATACGGACAGGCTTTTCTGAAGAAGTTTTTCTGGGAGAGGATAAGGAATGGCTCATCATTTATTGTAAAGAAGTATTAAAAAAGGAAAATTTTGATTTTTTTGTCTTCGGGCACAGACACCTGGCCCTCGATTTTCGTCTGAATGATAGTAGCCGGTATATCAATCTTGGCGACTGGATACGTTTCTTCACCTATGCTGTATTTGACGGGAACAACCTGGTGTTGAAATCTTATAAAGGAAATGATGATATAATCATACGCAATTAAATGAAGAAAAAGCTGGAAATATCGCTGTTATTGCTTTTGATGATGGGGTTTGCTAACGCGCAAATGGATACTTCTTTTAAATGGGTTAAATCCATTAAAGGAGATATCGTCGCTTTTACCGTAGACAACCTGGATAATATTTACCTGCTGAGCAGCACCAGCCAGGTGAAAAAACTGAATGCAAACGGAGATTCAGTGGCTGTTTTCAATGATGTTAAAAAATTCGGGCAGGCTACATTGATTGATGTTTCCAACCCGCTCAAAGTTTTACTGTACTATAAGGATTTTGCCACCATTGTCGTACTCGACCGCTACCTCAATATCCGGAACACTATTGACCTGCGCAAACAGAATATCCTGCAGGTACAGGCTATCGGCCAGTCCTACGATAACAAGATCTGGCTTTATGATGAACTGGAGAATAAGCTGAAAAAAATTGATGAAGATGGAAAATTGCTGCTGGAAACACCGGACTTCCGGTTTCTCTTTGGCTCAGCGCCTTCACCGCAAAAAATATTTGACGAGGACCAATACCTTTACCTGTATGATTCTGCGCAGGAAGTTTTTGTTTTCGATTACTATGGTGCTTTAAAAAATAAAATACTGATCAGCGGCTGGCAGAATTTCAAAGTAGCCGGCAGGTATATATTCGGATCAAAGAATAATAGCTTATACCGGTATGATATCAAGACATTCCGGGTAGACGAATGGAATATGCCGGAAGAAATTGCCAAATCCAGGGCTTTCAATTTTACGACGTCCCGCCTGTATGCTTTACGCAAGGATAGTATTGATATTTTCAATTTTCATTGACGGCAGCTTCGAACTATTCGATATTTTTACCTCTCAAATCACTATGATCCATGCATGATTTCCTGGAAAAGATATGGCTCGGTAATACGATCAGGAGTTACGGGGTCGTGCTGGCGGTCATACTCTTTATCTGGGCATTTAAACGGTATATCTCACGTTATTTTGCCGGCCTGATTTTCCGCGTGGTTAACCGGGTATGGAAGAACCTGGATAAAACAGCTTTTATCAAACTGGTAGTACAGCCACTCGGTTTATTTCTTTTCATATTGGTTTCTATAATCGCCTTGCATAAACTGAAATTTCCTGAAGAACTGAATGCAGACCTGTATGATTACAGTATAAAGATCATCATCCATTGCATCGGTACCATCATCCTCATTATATCTTTTATATGGCTGCTGCTGCGGATGATTGATTTTATTTCTTTTATTCTTGAAAAGAAAGCGGATCTGACGCCCGATCAAACAGACAATCAATTAGTGGTCTTCTTCCGTGATTTTTTTAAAATAATCATTTTTATCATTGGAATACTGATGATCCTGAAGTTTGCTTTTCGCTTTGATATCGGGAATATGCTTACCGGGTTGAGCATTGTGGGCGCTGCCGTTGCCCTTGCCCTCCGGGAAAGCCTGGAAAACCTGATCGCTTCTTTTATTATTTTTTTCGATAAACCATTTACTCTTGGCGATGTTGTAAAAGTGCAGAATATAACCGGGAGTATTGAAAAGATAGGGTTAAGAAGCACAAGAATCAGGACAGATCAAAAGACTTTCGTTACTGTCCCCAACAAACAAATGGTGGACAGCATACTGGATAATCTTTCACAGCGTACACAGCGCAGGGGCGATCTAAAACTGGAGCTTGGCTTACAAACTCCTGCCGCGAAATTGGAATTGCTGTTGTCGGGAGTCAGGAAAATTATCCAGGCAAGAAAAGAAATTGAAGACGCTAATGTTTATGTATCAGATATTACAGGGCAGGCGATCGTATTGCTTTCAGATTATTATACCGCGCCGGTAACGATAAAAGAATTCAATACTGTCAAACAGGACATAAACCTGCAGGTACTGAAACTGCTGGAGGAATTAAGCGTCGAAATTGCCGGGGCCAGCACGGATATCCGGATAGCGGGTTCTGCTAACGGATAGTGTTGCCGGCTGAATTGATAATCTCCGCAAGATCTTTATCAAACAGACCGGAGTGGCCATATTCCACTACACGTCCTATTTCCTTCCCGTTTTTCATGACCATGATCGTCGGAACATTAATAATACCCATAGCTTCGGTAAGATGACTCAGTGTTTTTTTGCTTCGGTCAACACCGATCAGGGAAACCCTCTCTTGCGGGAAACCGGCCAGGTCAAGCAGGTGAAAAAATTTCGGAATGACAAAATGCGAATCTTCACACCAGGTTCCCATAAAAGTGATAAACTGGATCGTATCCCTGTTTTTTTTCAATGCTTCTATTGCTTCCGCGTTGGGGTTATACCCTGCCAGGCCATTACCATACCATTTAAAAGAGGTATCTTTTTCTAACAGATCCCGGGAAATAATTCCCTTATAAATCTTGCCTTCATCCTTATCAGGCAATACTTCATACTGGTTTTGAGACAAGGCGGGGATGGCCGTTATAAGCAAAAGAAACAGGGGGGTAAAAATTTTCTTCATGATAATAGAGTGAAAAAAGTGTAAAAATACAAGTAAGCGACAGAAAGATGCGGCGAGGGGTGTTAAAGTTGCATCGAATGCATTCAAAGCGTAGCTTTCAGCTCCAGGAAGAACTGTTTGATCTTCTCCAGCGACCGGATCATTTCGAATTTTTCTTCGGCGTTCTTATTTTTCCGGAGATAATCTTTAGCCCCTTCGATAGTGAATTTGCGGCGACGCAGCAGGTCATAGATCAGCACAAGGTTTTTTATATCAACAGGCCTGAAAAAGCGATCACCCTTACGGTTCTTTCTTGGCTGAAGGATATCAAATTCTGTTTCCCAGTAACGGATAAGCGATTGATTTTCCCGGAACATAATCGCTACTTCGCCAATTGAATAATATTGTTTCTTAAAAAGCTCTTCATCATCCGGGATATGGACCAGGTCTGATGCCAGGTTGATGTCTTTCAATGACCGCCTGCCTCTTGGCGATCCTTGTTTTTTATTGATTACTGAAGCAAGGGGAGGCATCTCACCGGCTCTTTCCTTATTGTCAGGGATGCTCATTACAGAAGCATTAGCAGAAGCGGTTTCTTTTTCTGCCGGGCCATTGAATTCAAAAGTTATTTGTGAAAGCGGTTTGCTCATGGTTATATCATCAAAGATACGGATGATGTACTCAGTGGCGCAATAGCTATGCCAATGTGGAAAAATTGGTAACAGCTAATGGCTAATCCAAACTTTGGTTGGAAGCAGCAGCCTGTTTCAATAAACGATCAAACTGGTCCGGCGACAAATCATTATAAAAGAAATAAACCGGGTTTATTTTTTGACCGTTCTTGTGTACTTCATAATGGCAATGAGGCCCGGTTGATTTGCCGGTACTGCCTACCCAGCCGATTACTTCGCCTCTTTTCACGGATTGCCCCGACCTGGCTTTTACCCTAACCATATGCCCGTATAATGTCTCATAGCCATAGCCATGATTAATGACAACATGATTGCCGTATCCATTATTCGTATTACCGCTTGTAATGACTGTTCCGTCGGCGGTGGCATAGATCGGTGTGCCCTGCGGAGCCGCAAAATCAAGGCCGGCATGCATTTTCGCTGTTTTATAAATGGGGTCAATACGACGTCCGAAACCGGATGCTAACCGGCTAAGATCTTTATTGCTTACAGGCTGAATAGCGGGTGTATGCGATAGAAGGAGTTCTTTATTATTTACCAGCTTATCCAGTTCCGCGTAGGAGCCCTTTTGCATTTCGATCCGGCTGCCGAGATTTTTCATGGTATTGACAATGGAATTCAGCAAGTCCTTATCCGCCATATTTTCTACAGAATCTATTTCCATCTGTTCTTCCAGTTTTTTAGCCCTGGCGCTGTCGGGAATAGGCGTCGCTTCAAAGATGGAACGATATACGTCATTATCCCTTTTTTCGAGTTCTTTCATCTTTTGATCCATCGTCTTCAACTGGTCGCTCAGTTTCCAGTAATTATCCCTTAAGCGTTCATTCTGTATGCCCAGGATCTTTTCGGCAGGGGAGCCTACAAAACGGAATGCGATAAATGAGATTAAAGTGGCGGTGACGAAAGCGGCGGCAACGAACCCGAAAATGCGTAAAACCTTTACACGGAGCGGGGTCTCCAGTTTTTCATAACGAAGCGTATTGGTATTATAGTAATATTTGATCTTCTTCATAGCAAAGCAGCCCTTTTGGGGTCTTCTATAGGTACAAATGAGGCCTGAATCTTTTACCTTTGCACACCGGTTGTAAGAATACAGGCATGTTGACAAATATAAGCCGGGAATTAGCAAAAATCAACCCAATTATTGCATTGGATATGATGACCAGTACGGAGATACGACAGAAATTCATGGATTTTTTCCAATCTAAAGGGCATACCCTTGTGCCATCGGCTCCGATCGTGGTGAAAAATGATCCTACGCTGATGTTTACCAATGCAGGAATGAACCAGTTTAAAGATTATTTCCTTGGGAATAAAAAGGCGCCCTATCCGAGGGTGGCAGATACCCAAAAATGCCTTCGGGTAAGCGGCAAGCACAACGACCTTGAAGAAGTAGGGGTGGATACCTATCATCATACGATGTTCGAAATGCTTGGCAACTGGAGTTTCGGTGATTATTTTAAAAAAGAGGCCATTGCCTGGAGCTGGGAACTGCTGACAGAGGTATACAAGATCCCTAAGGACAGGTTATATGTCACCATCTTTGAAGGGGATGCCAAAGAGGGGTTACCCAGGGATGAAGAGGCCTATATGGAATGGAAGAAAGTGATAGCTGAAGACAGGATTTTACCCGGTAATAAGAAAGATAATTTCTGGGAAATGGGTGATACCGGGCCCTGTGGTCCCTGTACGGAGATAACTGTTGATAACAGGAGCAACGATGAAAGAAAAAAAGTAGATGGCCGGACATTAGTCAACAAGGATCATCCGCAGGTGATTGAAATATGGAACAATGTATTCATTCAGTTCAATCGCTTAAAAGACGGAAGCCTTGAGCCATTACCGGCTAAACATGTGGACACCGGTATGGGATTGGAGAGATTAACACGAATGTT
>JAUZOA010000097.1 GCA_030706685.1 Bacteroidota bacterium | reverse complement strand
GATGGTCGCCGCTGTACTCGTATCAATATTGCAGGCGCTTCCATTTTGCACCAGCACCCGGTACTGCGTAGTGGCCACCAGGTTTTGCGCGGTATAGCTGGCGCTGGTAACAGGAATAGTTGTCCAGTTGGTACCATCCGTCGAAGATATCCAGTTCAATATAGAACCTACCTGTCCATTTGCTGCCAGGATAGTACTGTTAAGACCAGTGCAAACAGTATTGTTGCTAACGACGTTGCCCGGGACAGTAGGCGGTGTTACCGTTACGCTGATCGTATCTTTAAGATTGGCGCAACTATTTACTTCATTGACCGTAATAAAACCACCTGCATTTCCCGGCGTCACATTAATGATATTCGAATTGGCCCCGGAATTAACAGACCAGCCCGGAGGTATTGTCCATTGATAGGTAGCTCCTGCCAATGAAGGAATGGAATAATTGATGGGAGTATTGAAGCAGGCTACCGGGTTACCGCTGATCTGGAGACCGGCGCAGGTATTCCGGAGAGCGACATAGGCATAAGCAAAGTGAGCGCCCGGCGCGCAATTATCCGATTCGAAAGTCAGGTTTACCTGCTGGCCGCGGTAAGGTGACAGATCAAAAGTAACTTCCGTCCAGCCTTTTGTCCATACATCCCGTAACAAAACTCCGTTTCCTCCGGCCGTACCGGCATGGGATAAAAATAAGATCGGGCTATTGGTGAAACCATTCGCTAACGCTGTTGCTGTATCCAATGTAGCGCCGGTAGAACCTGTGCCCGGGTTGGCATCATTAAATGTAGGAAGATAATATTGAGGAGACGCGCAGGTAATAATGCTGTCATGGGTACTCAGTATGGCTTTGAACAGTGGTTGCTGGTTAGAATTATGTGTTCCATTTTCTAAGACCATCGCGTAGGCATAAGTCATGGTATAGGGAACAGTCACCGATCCGGGGGGCACATTGATGGTATATGTAACAGAACGGGTAAACCCTCCCGGGTTACTGACAGAAGCATGCAGATCAAAGGAAGTAGAAGTGGAGCCTATTTGTATGGAATATCCGTAAGGGTAGCCGTTGATAGT
Source organism: Bacteroidota bacterium (assembly GCA_030706685.1). Classification (GTDB taxonomy): domain Bacteria; phylum Bacteroidota; class Bacteroidia; order Chitinophagales; family Chitinophagaceae; genus VBAT01. The sequence continues at coordinate 15,538 of JAUZOA010000097.1, read as the reverse complement.
AGGAATAGTAGGAAATCCCCCGTATAGATCAGCGGAAAGAGAAGTGATCACTTTTATTCCTGCAGGGGGAATAGTGTATTCGGGTATGATAGAAAGTCCGTTATTCGGTCCCGGGTAGGCTTGGGTGGCTCCGCCCAGCAACCCGGTATTGGCAGACCAAAAAGATAAATCACCCGCAGAAAAATTAATATTTACCGGGCATATTTGGGTTTGGGAAAAAACTGGTGAGACGATAAAAACAGTCACACAACATACAGCCAATCTCATCCATTTGTAGATCATAACGGATAAAAGCATTTTATGCCTTCACTATTTAGGGTAATCGACCATAAAGGTAAAATCATTCGCTAACATTTATTTTTTTAAATAGTTGCAATAATTATCCTTTTTTCACCCTGTTAACGTAAATAAACGACTTTCCACCCTCTTTAAAAACGACCAAACTGCCCTTTTTATTTTGGGATCAGCTTCAAATGACGGCATGATTATCAACGGGCTTGGCGGGTATTTTACAGATGCCATAAGCCCGGTAAATACATATAAAAACCAGCCTCATTTTAGTATTGGTCAGCTTTCCTGTTTGCTTCATGCAAAGACGGATTTTAATCTCCCGCAACGCGCGAGGCTTATTAAAAGACCGAACTGGTGTTGAATAAGAGTAAAAAAATCTTTGTGTGAAATTTGACCCCTGCCAACAGCGCCGGAACAGTAATTCTGTTTCCCTCTCTTACCAATCGCTATTTCGGTATTCAAAGCAGCTTCGCTTTGCAAATTCTTGTGATAATGCCCGGTGGTGCCCGGTTTCCGGGTCGGTGTCGATTAGTCAAAATTAAAAACGGCTTAACCCCGTAAATCAATAGAAGGGATTTACAATCCTACTGTTCAGTCAATCTAAAAACCAGGCGCTGAACGGCCATACCTGTTTATTGTCATGCAATCACGGCCTGTCCGGGGCCGGGCTTTTCGTTGCCATTCCCCAATTGATATAAATCATCATTTTTACTGTTTTTTAAATTTTTTCTTATTTTAGATATGCACGTCTCTTAATTAATGATATATTTATTCTGCTCATTGCCCTACTTGTAAATTAAGTTGAACTGCCAGGCGACAGCGACCAACTCTTATTATCCGTCTTTTTGAAGATCAATTTGTTTAAGGCTCAGGCTTTGTTGCAACCCGGCAAAGTCTCTATCTGATTTGGTAGCAGTCCTAAGGTAACTAACCCATTGTTGTAAACCAGGTAAGGCAAATGAAAAAAGCAGCTACCGGCCTTGAATTATTGGTGGTCGAAGACAACCCGGCCGATCTCTATCTTATTAAGGAAATGCTTCGTTCCTCCCATCTCATTATTAAAACCATTTATGAAACCAGCAGGCTTGAAGAAGCCTACCGGTTGATTGAATCAAAAGAGATTCATCTCGCACTTCTTGACCTTTCACTCCCCGATGGTTCTGGCATTGATTCTTACCTGAGCATCCGGAAAGTCAACAAAAAAATTCCTGTTATCATTCTTACCGGTTTGCAGGATACGGATGTTGCTGTAGAAGCCATCCAGCAGGGAGCACAGGACTATCTTATCAAAGGCGAATTTAATTCTCATGGGCTTAGCCGGGCCGTTCAGTACAGCATCGAGAGAATGCAGAACCTGGAAAATTTGCGTGAATCGGAAGAAAAATACAGGCAAATGTTTAACAGGAACCCTTTCCCGTCTATGATTCTTGACCTGGCAACATTGCGCATACTGGAAGTGAATCATTCGGCCATTGAAAAATACGGGTATAGCCGTGATGAATTCCTGGAAATGACTCTTGAAGATATCCGGCCGCCGGAAGATATTCCTGAGCTTTTTGAAGCCATTGCAAAAGGCGGAACCAGGAAGGGTGAACAGTTTTTAATGCGTCATCAAAAGAAAAACGGGGAGCTTTTGTTTATGGAAGTCAGTTATTACCCGATCGGTTATTATGGTAAAACGGCTATGCAGGCCCAGATGAATGATGTGACAGAAAGAATGCGACTGGAAGATGAGCTGGCAAAAGAAAGGGAAATACGCCAGCGCCAGATCACTGCGGCTGTATTGGAAGCGCAGGAAAAAGAAAGAATAGCTATCGGAGAAGAATTGCATGACAATATCAACCAGATCATCACTTCTGTAAGACTTTATATTGATCTCGCGAGAAAAAAACCAGAACACAATGATGCTTATCTTGTCAAAAGCATGGAATATATCTCCATGGCCATTGAAGAAAACAGGAAATTGGCCAAGGCGCTCATCCTGCCGCAACTCAAGGGCCTGGGACTGGTAATGTCCCTGGAAGAATTAAAGGAGCAGGTGGCCCAGTCCTCTTCGCTTGAGATTAAAACGAATATTCAACATTTTGATGAGACCCGGTTTACTGAACAGGAAAAGATTTCTTTGTACCGTATCGTGCAGGAGCAATTGAATAATATTATTAACCATGCGAAAGCTAAAACCGTGACTATTGAACTATATGGTGACAATGGCCAAATTATTCTGACTATAAAAGATGACGGAATAGGATTCGATACTTCCGTACGAAGCAGCGGTGTTGGTCTCACCAATATTAATAGCCGCGCAGAAGTGTTAAACGGTAAGGTACAGGTTGATTCTGCCCCGGGCCGGGGATGCATCCTGAGAGTAATTCTGAATGCAGCATAAAAAAAGTCGTTATCTTACAAAGCCTTTTCCTTAACTACAAAAAATGGCGGAGAATATTTTTCAATTTGCCAATGATGCCGTATTTATTATAGACCTGGAAGGTGTGATCAGGCAATGTAATGATATTGTTGAGAGATTCTATGGATACAGGAGCGACGAATTGCCCGGCAAACCCTTCTCCCTTTTATTACCACCCGGAAAGATAACCGAGTTTGAGACCCACAGGGAAAACCTGGTCCTGGGAACTATTTCCGATGCTGTGGACACAGAGCGGATAACCAGGAATAAAGATATTATCAAGGTATCGGCTTCTTATTCCCCTATTAAAGAGGTATCGGGCACAGGACAGGTGATAGGAATATCTGTGATCGAAAGAAAAGTCAGTTATTACAGAACGATTGCCAGTAAAGCGCAGGCTTTGCTGGAAACTTCACCGGATCCGTTGGTGATCATAAATAGTTCGGGCCAGATCCTTTTTATCAACGCGCAGACTGAACTTTTATTCGGGTATAAAAAAGAAGAGTTGCTGGGCCGGAAAGTTGAAAAATTGATGCCGGATCGTTTTTTGGAAAGTCATAATGAATACAGGAAAGATTTCTTTTCTCATCCGAAGACAAGGAATATGAATTCGGGGTTGGAGTTATTCGCGAAAAGAAAAGATGGCACCGAGTTTCCCGCCGAGATCAGCCTTAGTCCATTGACTACAGAGGAAGGAGTCTTTGTTTCAGCCGCTATACGTGATATTACAGAAAGAAAAAGAGCTGAAGAGAAATTCAGGGGTCTCCTGGAAGCCGCGCCCGACGCCATGATCATTGCCAATGAGAAGGGGGAAATCGTACTGGTTAATCACCAGACTGAAATCCTTTTTGGGTATTCCAAAAATGAATTGATCAACCGGCCGGTGGAACTACTTATGCCAGGCAACCTGCGCGGAAAACATGAAGGTCACCGCGCTGAGTATTATAAAGAACCCAAAGTGCGCGCTATGGGAGCAGGAATTGAGTTGTTTGCTATTCGCAAGGACGGAACACAATTTCCGGTTGAGATCAGTCTTTCTCCCCTTGAAACTTCAGAAGGCATATTGGTGTCCGCGGCTGTTCGCGATATTACCGAGCGAAAAAAGTCGGAACAAAAATTCAGGGGACTGCTGGAATCCGCCCCGGATGCCATAGTTATTGTAGACAGGCAAGGGGTCATCCAGTTGATCAATGCCCAGACGGAGCAATTGTTTGGCTATAAAAGAGAGGAGTTGATGGGGCATAAAGTTGAGATACTGATCCCGGGACGCTTTGTAGGCAATCACCCGGAACACCGGGAAAATTTCTTCTCCAATCCAAAGACAAGGTCAATGGGTTTAGGATTAGAATTATTCGGCAAAAAAAAGAATGGCGCGGAGTTTCCCGTTGAAATCAGTCTTAGTCCGATGGAAACGGCGGAAGGCTTGCTTGTTTCAGCCGCCATCAGGGATATATCAGAAAAAAAGCAATTGGAAAAACAGATCAGGGAAGCGAATATTAATCTTGAAAAAAAAGTACAGCAACGGACTGCAGAACTGGAAAGAAAAAACAAGGACCTGGAGCAATTTGCCTATGTAGCTTCTCATGATCTCCAGGAACCTCTCCGGACCACTTCAAGCTTTGTAGAATTATTCAGCAAGAAATATATGGGCAGGCTGGATGCTGATGCAGACAAGATGCTCAACTATATGGTACAGGCGAGCGACAGGATGAGAGTATTAATACAGGACCTGCTCGACTATTCTCGCATTGGACGAAAAACGGACCTCCAGGTTGTAGACTGCAGTGCTATGATAAAGAACCTGCTGGTTGATCTTGATAAGTCTATACAGGAAATCAATGCTATCATTCATGTAGAAGAGCTTCCCGTATTGAAGGCTTACCCGACGGAACTGAAATTGCTTTTTCAAAATCTTATCCTGAACTCCATAAAATTCAGAAGAAAGAATGTTACCCCGGAGATCACTATCGGCGCTATACGTTCTAAGAATGCCTGGCAATTCGCTATTGAGGATAATGGCATAGGTATTGAAGAAAAATACAGGGAGCGGATCTTTGTCATATTCCAGCGGCTTCATACCCGGTCGGAATATGAAGGCTCCGGTATTGGCCTGGCACATTGTAAAAAAATAGCCGAATTGCATGGAGGAAATATCTGGGTAGAATCTGCCAGAAACCAGGGATGTATATTTAATTTTACCATCGCAGACCTATAAGAAAATGAGTAAGAAATTAAATAGCATATTGCTGATCGATGATGATGAACCGACCAATTTCCTCAATAAGATGATACTGGAGGAAATGGATTGCGCTGAAAATATTGTGGTAGCCCAGAGTGGCCGTGAGGCAATCAGTTACCTGACAGGAGGCAAGGATATCGAAGGCGGCAAGCCTTTCCCCATGCCTGATCTTATATTTTTGGATATTAATATGCCTGCCATGGATGGATGGGAGTTCCTGGAAATGTTCAGGATAATGGCAGCCCGCCGTCCAAAAAGAGCTGTTATGGTAATGCTGACCACTTCCCTTAACCCGGAAGATGAAATCAGGTCAGCCGCCGTTGCCGATATAACCACTTACAAGAATAAGCCCCTTTCAAAGAAAATGATGGAGGAAATATTGCAGAATCATTTTAATAGTTAAGATGAATTCATATCCCCGGCATTCCTTTCCTTCCGGCAAATACCTGCAAAAAGAAGTGTTGTTCGGACACTTTTAAAATCTTACCCTGTTTCCCCGACATATTGGCGACATAGCTATCCTTTTACCTTGCCGGGAATAGCCTTCCCCCCATCTTTGCGCTCTGACCACTATCATCGGTTGAATTGATGCACATCATTACCCTCTAAAAATTAACACCTGATCTTGTGTTTTCTAAAATGGCCTTCCGCCTGTTATGATGTTTTCAAAGTCGTTTGACTATGCTTTAAGGGGTATTCTTTATGTGTCGCTGATGAGTGGCGCAAAAAAAAGAGTGCGGGTTGAAGAAATCTCGCTGAAGATTGCCGTACCCAAGCATTTCCTTGGAAAGATTATGAACAAGGTGGTGAAAAAAGGTATACTTGATTCCACGAAAGGACCTTTTGGAGGGTTCTCCCTGAATGAAAAAACATCTGCTACCTCTTTATTGACATTATTAAAAACGGTAGATGGTTTCCAGCCTTTCAGTTATTGTGTTTTAAAAATGAAGAAATGCAATCCCAGTCATCCATGCCCCATGCATAGCCGGGTAGCTCACCTGAGGGATGGCATCTACGAAGCCCTGGTAAATACTACGATCGGGGATCTGGCCAATGGCAACAAGCCTCATCTTCTTCGCAGCATCACGATTTGATTTCTTATTTTGGAAAGTGGTCCCGATAGCTATCGGGGTCCCAATCCCAAAACGGATTACTCCCTTTTAAAGTAAAATACTTTAATTTACAAGTTTCCAAATCAATGATGAAAGCGCTTCTGCTATTACTACTATTTTATTCTATTAATAATGCTGCCTGGTCGCAAAACCCGTCCGGGGCGAAACTTATCTTCTCCGATGAATTCAATAGTATGCTTGACAGTACGATATGGAAAACAGAAATAGCGCCTCAGCCCGCTTCGAAGGTTTATACAAAAAATGGTCAATTGATTTTAGATACCAGGGGTGGTGTGACGGCCTGGCTAAACAAAAAATTAAGCGGCAATATCCGGGTGGAATATGCAAGAAAAGTGCTGGTTGATAGCGGCAGGAATGACCGGCTTTCCGACCTCAATACTTTTTGGATGGCCACTGATCCGAAAAACAACAACTTATTTACGAGGAATGGTATCCTTGAAAGCTACGACTCACTTAGTCTCTATTATACGGGCATGGGCGGAAATACCAACAGTACTACCCGTTTTCGTAAATATGAGGGAAATGGGAAAAAGCCATTATTAAAAGAATACAGGGACACGGCTCATTTATTGCAGGCGAATAAACTCTACACAATAACCATTGAAGTGATCAACAACCTTGTCCGTTATTCCGTAAATGGCGAAGTCTTCTTTGAATATACCGACCCCTTAGTTTTAAAAGAAGGCTATTTTGGTTTTCGTTCTACTAAATCAAGACAGGCGATTGAATGGATAAGGGTTTACCAGTTGGAGTAGGGTTTGACGTTGAATCGTTGAAGGGTTGAAGGGTTTAACGTTCTGCGCGGGGAAGATGGTTTATAATAATGAGAAATTTCCTGCTTTAAAAACCTTTAAACCCTTCAACCCTTCAACGATTCAAAAACCCCTCATCATTTCGGCTCTCCCGGCAACAAAGGCCAATCTTTATCGGAAACATGCGCCTGTTTCATCAGCGATTCCATTTGCTTTACAATAGCCGGGTACAGGGCTGCTATATTATTCTTTTCCTGTGGATCTTTGGCAAGGTTATACAATTCGACCGGCGATCCCGGGTCATTGCTTACATTTAGTCTTATGGCTTTCCAATCACCCATCCTGATGGCCTGTTTTCCTCCTGCTTCATGCAATTCCCAGTATAAATATTGCAACCGGTTTTGGTTTTTTCCTTCCAATGCAGGAAGAATAGAAATACCATCAATACCCTTTGATGCAGGCATATTGGCCATTTGCAAAAAAGTAGGATAAAGATCCCACAAAGCGCAGGGCATATCATTGACAGTTCCTGCTTTTGTTATTCCTTTTTGATAAGCGATAAAAGGAACACGGATGCCTCCTTCATACAGATCCCGTTTTATTCCCGTAAGATTTCCATTACTGTTGAAGAATGCAGGATCGCCGCCATTTTCTTTATGCGGACCATTATCGCTGGTAAAAATGATAAGCGTATTTTCCTCCATGCCTTTTTCCTTCAATACTTTCATGATCTCTCCGACGTATTTGTCGAGCCTGGCTACCATGGCTGCAAAAGCGGCGTGTGGATAAGGATCGAAATGGTGCTTCTCTTTATCGGTGCTTTTGGGTATGGCGACCGGCTTTTCATTAAACTTCCTGACATAATAATTATAAACGCTGTCGCGCGGAACAATTACATCGGCATGGGGTAATGTATAGGGCAGGTAAAGAAAGAAAGGTTTATCATGAGTCGCTTTCAGAAAATTCATCGCCTGCCGGTGAATGAGATCAGCGGAGTAGACCGAGTCGTATTTAAGGTTGCCGCCCAGGTCGACCCGGTCATGATTATGCCATAAGTGATCCGGGTAATAATTATGCGCCAGCGTCTGGCAATTATATCCATAAAATTCAGCGAAGCCTTTTTTTTGAGGATCACCGGAAGAGGTAATAAAGCCGAGTGACCATTTGCCAAAAGCAGCGGTGGCATAACCCGCGTTTTGCAATAACATGGGAAAAGTGATGATGGAATCCGGTAAAGGGACCTGGCCTTCGGGTGGTACAGGTTTATTTCCACGGATCGCTGTATGACCGGTATGCAAACCCGTCATAAAACTGCTGCGGGACGGGGCACAAACAGCAGTACCGGCATAAAACTGGGTGAATTTCACTCCCATCTTTGCCAGCCTGTCAATATTCGGTGTAGCGATCTTTTTTTGACCATAACATCCAGTATCCCCATAACCAAGATCATCCGCGAGGATGACAATGATATTGGGTTTCCCTGGATTCTTTTGAGCCAACAGTTTAGCTGAAAAGAAAAAAAATATGGTTATGGTTAAGATATATTTCATTTGATTACAACAACAGCATTTATTTAACTGATAAATTTTTCAAGCGTAGGGGGATTGACCGGTTTGAACCAAAATATTTTCGTAAAAAAATTGACCTGCCCCTGCTAAACGTACTACTATTTAACAAGATACTTGTTTAATTCAATTTTTGGGTTTTGCCGGATACCTTCCACTATCGAAGACGCATTTATCGCAGCGCCTTCTTTATTAGTATGCGTATGATCGCCGGGAAACAGTTCTTTCACTTTTTCCGGGCCCCACTGATCATATTTATCAGCAGTTATCGCATTAAGGTCAATAAAAAAAGCGCCTTCCTGTTCCGCCACCTCTTTGGCCCATTTACCAAAATCATTATTGGCCCTTGCTACTTTATCATCCTTCCACACATTCCTGGGTATCATGGATAATACAACCGGTACAGCTCCTTTTGCTTTGGTATCCCGGACAAATTGCCGGATATACCATCCGTAAGTATGCGCGGTTTCTTTCCGCCCGTCAGCAAATTGCAGTACGACAGTATCCTCACCCGTGCCTTTTAGCGTACCCCGGTTTTTAGCACTGGTATCGGGATAACTTCCGTCGTTATGCCCAAACTGCATCATGACAAAATCCCCGGGTTTCAGTAATGAATCTACCCTGCGCCATCTGCCTTCATTGGTAAAACTCCGGGAACTCCTGCCCGCTATCGCGTTATTCGATACATGGATCCTGCTGGTGTCGAAAAGATCGCTGATCAAAGTGCCCCAACCCCATTGCTCCTTATTGTTGTTCCTTACCGTGGAATCACCGATGATATACAACGTTGGTTTTTTATCCTGCAATAAAATAAAAGAATATTCTATACTGACTATGGCCAGGAGCAATATGAATATCCCGGTTCTTTTTTTTATTCTAGCGATCATCATTGCCTGAAATTTATTTTAGGAAATTGAATAGTTGCTTTTTTTACCTGTTTCATCCCTTCCCCAAAATAAAAACTTGTATGAGGTGGCTGGTTGTAAGCCGTATTTTGCCAGGCGATGCCCAGGCGATATTGAGGATCCTGCATAAAAGTATAAAAACGACGCGAGGAAGGAATCGTAGTGGTATAAATCCGTAATTCTTTATTGTCCGTTGTTCTCCAAACTACTTCTTCTCTCCAGTCGCCAAAAAGGTCGGCGGATAAACAAGGAGTCGCTTTAGTTCCATTATTAGCCGTACAACCTTCGGCGGTCAATAAACGTTTTGTTTCCGAAGTATTCCAGTCCCATTTATCAATATGATTGCCATCCAGCAGTTCCCTTGTCAGGTCATCATCCCACCACACGAGGAAATTACAGGAGGAGGGTGTTTTTTCAGAAATAGTCTTCCCATGCACATCGCGCAGTCCTCCCGGGCCACCCCAGTTCTCAAAACCAGGATAACGCGGATCAATATCTGCCGCTACACCCCTGCCTACATCAATACCCGGTGATTGACTCCATAAGATTTCTCCGGTCTTCGCGTCAAACATAGCTACCCCGGGTGTATTGAGGGCAACTGTTTTTTCTTCGTTTTCATGAATACCAAATACTTCAAGCCCCGGATGCGAAGGATCAAGGTCAGATAAGTGCATGGCATCACCATGTCTTAACCCGGTTGTATATAAACCTTTGCCATTATCATCCACCGTCATGGCGCCAATACATATTTCATCCTTACCATCATTATCCACATCGGCTACACTTAACCCATGATTGCCCATACCCGAATAAGGATTGTCTTTATCTTTTGAATCGAATACCCAGCGATTGGTTAGCTTTCCATTGCGCCAGTCCCATGCCGCCAATACTGATCTTCCATACCAGCCACGAACAAAAACAGCACTCGGCAATTTCCCGTCGAGATAAGCCACGCAAGCGGTAAAACGATCGGAACGGCCCGCTGTATTATCGTTGCCTCCATTGCCGCCAATGCCACCCCAGCCATCCAATGGATAACGGGTAGGAATATATTTCTCTGTAGCCAGCGCAGCGCCGGTCATTCCATCGAATACAGTGATATATTCGGGGCCATCGGCCACTTTACCATACATGGGGCCTTTGGCATCACCGTATGTTCGCCAGTCCTTTGTGCTATCGCCAATTATCTTTCCTTTTCCGTCAATGGTGCCATCAGCGGTCTTGCAGATCATTTCCGCTTTACCGTCCCCATCAAAATCATACACCATGAATTGGGTATACGCGGCTCCTGAACGAATATTTTTACCGAGATCAATCCGCCATAAAAATTTCCCGTTTAATTTATACGCATCAATTATTTGATCTCCCGTAAATCCAGTCTGTGGCGGATTCCGGGCGTTGGATGGTTCCCATTTCAAAATGATCTCGTATTCGCCGTCTCCATCCAAATCGCCCACGCTCGCATCATTGGCGCTATAAGTATATTTATTTCCCATTACTTCGCCGGGTGGCGGAACCTGTAATGGAATAGACAGGTATTGTTGCACAGGGGCATTGCCGGGAATGATGAAAGGTTTGCCCGCTGATAATTCCTTTTTATTTACCAGAGGTTTAATAAAATAACTATTTGTCTCCGACAGGTCGACATTACTGTCAATAAAATTAGTGCTGTTCGTAACCGGTTGCAGGTTTAGCCTGACTGCTGCCGCTTTACCTGTAGAACGATAAACATTAAATGCAATATCTTCCGGGTCGTTGACCAGTAAACGCCAGCCGATATATACTTTTCCATTGCCCTGGTTAATAGCGATCATACCCCGGTCTAAGTTTTCCATCACACGCTGGCCCGCAACAGCGGTGCTAAAGAAAAAAAGTAAAAGAGGCAGGGTCTTGCTCATCAGGATTCAATTATTTATTTTCTAACGCGGCAGTAGTTATCTTTTTAGGGTTAATGATAATAATATTCGGATCAGGAGGTTTCTTCATATCTTCTCCTACATAAAAACTGGTATGCGGAGGTTGATTATATCCCACATTTTGCCAGGCGACACTTAAACGATATTGCGGGTCATGCATCAATGTGTACATCCGGTGATCAGTCGGTATGGTAGTACTAAAAATCCGAAGTTCTTTATTGTCTGTTGTTCGCAAGATCAGTTCTTCGCGCCAATCACCAAAGATGTCAGCGCTCAGTACCGGCGTTGACTTTGTGCCGTTATTGGACGTACAGCCTTCTGCAGTAAAAATTCTGCCCGTTTTATATTTATCAATGTGATTGCCATCCAGCAATTCGCGGGTAAGATCTCCATCCCACCAAATCAAAAAATTGGTAGAAGGAGGATTGGGCCCGATCTTCTCTCCTTTCATATTGTATAGACCATCGGAACCCGACCACCACATTTCCGCACCGGGATTGTCCGGGTCAATATTTTCCGCGACACCACGGCCTACATCTATATCTATGCTCCCTTTCCAATATATCTCGCCTGTTTTCGCATTGTACAAAGCAGCGCCCGGTCCTTTTGTATTGTTTTCAATTTCATGTATGCCAAAAACTTCCAGGCCCGGTCGGGAAGGATCCAAATCGCTTACATGCAATGCATCGCCATGTCTCAGGCCGGTAGTAAATAATCCTTTTCCATTATCATCCACTACCATCGAACCATATATGATTTCGTCCTTACCATCGCCATCCACATCTGCTACGCTTAAATTATGATATCCCTGGCCTGAATAAGGATTCTCACCATCTTTTGTATCAAAGACCCAGCGGGATGTAAGTTTGCCCCCTCTCCAATCCCAGGCTGCTAATACTGTTCTTCCGTAATAGCCCCGGCACATAATAACACTTGGCAATTTTCCATCGAGATAGGCAATACAAGCGAGAAAGCGATCGACCCGGTTCCCGCTATTATCCGTGCCGCCATTCCCTCCATGACCGCCCCATCCATCCGTAGGGTAACGTGAGGGGATATAATTAGTCGTTGCCATGGCCTCACCGGTTAGTCCATTGAAAATGGTGAAGTATTCGGGGCCGTCGAGGATTTTCCCATCCTTGTTTCTATAGTCTTTTGTAGAATCACCGATCACTTTCCCTTTCGCGTCTATTGTTCCATCGGCTGTCTTCATCGCTATTTCCGCTTTACCATCTCCATCGAGGTCATATACCATGAATTGCGTATAGTGAGCCCCTTCACGGATATTTTTTCCAAGATTGATCGTCCAGAGTAGTGTCCCGTCTAATTTATATGCCTGGAATATGGGCGGATCAGTAAACCCCGCCTGGCTGTTATCTCTTCCTCTCCCGGTTTGATGTAAAATAATTTCATATTCACCATCCCCATCCAGATCGCCAACGGAAACATCATTGGGCGTATAACCGGCGGGTGTTTGCAAGTGAATGGATAAATAGGGTGGCGAATGAGGTTTTAGTATAAACCCTTTATCCGCCGCCTGTTCTTTTCCGTTGATGATAGCTTTAACAAAATAAGTATTCGATTGCGTTGAATCTGCCGTGGAATCAACAAAGTTGGTTCCTTTCATTAAAGGCTGCTGGTTCAACTTAATTGTTTTGCCATCAGCCGTACGATATAAATTGAACGCAAGACCGGCGGGCTCTGTACCCGATAAGCGCCAGTTTACAAATACTTTTCCATTTCCTTCGTTCACTGCATACATGCCGCGATCGAGGTATTCCATCTGTCTTTGGGCGGATATTTTTAAACAGGAGAATAACAAAATACAGGGAATAATTTTCTTACTGGTTTTCATTCTGTCTTTTTATCGTATGGGTTTCAAAAAATAATCTTACTATGATTATTGATAATTTTTCTCGTTCTTTACCTCAATGCTCGCACTCCCCTCTTTTAAATTTTCCGCATTAGCCGTGATATGAATAGAACCAGCGTCCCCGTTGGCTTTGATAATAGCGATGCACCTCCCTTTATAAGCCCAGCGTTCTTTGGATGAAAAAGGTTCAACGCTTGCCAGGTCGCTGTTGTCCACGGCAGCTATGAAGCCGGGACCGGTAATACCGAATGTGATTTTGCTATCCGCGCTTAAAACAGGATTACCTTCATCATCTGTGACAGTCGCGGTAACATACACGACATCGTTCCAGTTATTTTCAACACCGGGTTTATCTGCCGTCAATATAATCTTTGAAGGTTTGCCTGCTGTTTTTAATTCCTGTTCGGCTACCACCTTCCCCTTATTTCTGGCAACGGCTTTCAATGTTCCTTTTTGAAAAGTAATGGTCCAGGTTCGTGGCGATGCATTGTCTTCAGGTCTTGTTTTGGCGCCTGCTGATTTCCCGTTTAAAAACAATTCCACTTCGTCGCAATTGCTGAATACCTGTATTCTTGCTTCATCATAGGTATCTATATCGGTGGGGCTCCAGTCGCTGATCCAATCACCGGCGCCGGCATTTCCTTCTTTGCGCATTACATATACCATCGGCTTATCACTCCACCAGCTTTGCTGCTGGTAGCCGATGATCCTTTCTGCTCCTGTTTTATCGAATAAGCCGGACCCATGTGCTACGCCTGGCCAATCCGATTCGCCAAGATAATCGTATCCGGTCCAGAGAAATTGTCCTGCCATAAAGGGTTTGTCGCGCAAAGCCAGCCAGGCTGCCAATTCATGCCTGTTTTCGGTACCTATTACTTTTCGCTGCGGATTACTTTCATGAGCCGCTATCAATTCATTTTCCCGGTAGTTCTGGCCTACTACATCCATTTTGTTGGCCAGGCCGTTTTCATATACATGCGACAGTGCCGGCCGGAATAAGGCCATGGTAACCGGGCGGGTAGTATCCAAAGAATGAACCAGGTCCTGCTGCATTTTATATTTCCTGAAACCGCTGGAATCATTCAGGTTATCATGTATCTCATTGCCGATACTGTAAATAACGATGGAGGGATGATTCCTGTCCCGTAACACTATGTCCCTTGTATCTTTTTCCCACCAATCGGTAAAGTATAGATTGTATCCATTTTCCGCATTACTTTTCCTGGCATTCCAGGTGTCGAATGTTTCATCCATTACCAAAAAACCCATCTTGTCACAGAGATCAAGGAACTCCGGCGCCGCTTCATTATGGGAAGTGCGGATGCCATTTACACCTGCGTCTTTCAGCGATTGTAATCTTTTTTCCCAGACCCTTAATGGTACAGCAGCGCCAACCGCTCCACCATCATGATGAAGGCAAACGCCTTTTATTTTGATGTTTTTTCCATTCAGCCAGAAACCGGTCGCTGCTTCAAACCGGGCATCGCGGATTCCAAAAGAAGTAGTTAGTTCATCTGCCTGCTTTTTATTTATTATTATTTTCGTTATGGCTTTATACAGTTGAGGGGTTTCGATATCCCATAATGCAGGTTCTTCAATTTTTATTTTTTGTACAATCGTCTCATGGCTGTTAGCGGCTATCTTTTTTTCAGACTGAACGGAAGCAACCTGTTTGCCGCCGGGCGCAATAATATTTACCTGGAGAGTGATTTTTTGTTCCGAAGGAGATGCATTGTCAACGACAGTTTGCACCTGTACGATGGCATTCCTTCCTGTAACATTTGTGCAGGAAACAAACGAACCCCAATGGGCGACATGAACAGGATTTGCACTTATAAGTCTTACGTGCCGGTAGATCCCTGCGCCTGTGTACCATCGTGAAGCGGGCTGAACAGAATTATCCGCACGTACAGCGATGATATTTTTTTGGCCATCGCCAAAATTCAAATGACCTGTAAGTTCATATTGAAAACTCACATAACCATTTGGACGTTTCCCGAGATGAAACCCGTTGATCCATACATCACTGTTGGCCATTACCCCGTCAAATTCGATGTAAATATTATTGTTGGCATCGGCAGGGCTCAGTGAAAATGTTTTCCTGTACCAGCCAATACCGCCCGGCAAATAACCTCCTCCCCTGCCCGTTGTATTATTCCGGTCATAAGGTCCCTCAATGCTCCAGTCGTGGGGCACATTCAATGAGCGCCAGGTAGCGTCATTGAAGCCGGAAGCTTCAGCACCTGTCATGTCTCCTTTAAAAAATTTCCAATCATTATCAAAGACAATAATTTTCCTGCTATCCTGCACTTGTGCATGCAATGAAACAGTTAGTAAAATGATCAGCAGGGAAAGAGCCGGCTTTTTTTGCATGTACTGTTTATTACAATATTATTTATTGAACTTTTGACGTTAAAAAGATCTTTATTCTTTGCCTTCGGGAATTTATTTTCACCCGGG
>JAUZOA010000096.1 GCA_030706685.1 Bacteroidota bacterium | reverse complement strand
TTATGGTTAAATAGTGATTTCAATAAGGGAGCATTCCGGTTATGATCTGGTAACCGTGACTATCCCGAAGAATCGGGACCAGTTGTGGTAAACAGTACCAAAACCGGGCACTACCACCTCCGGAGTGAACAGGTTAGTGTTTTATGTTTTAGATTGTCGTTGGCTACTTACAGATTTTAAAACCCTTATGTTAGCTGTATGGGCTTATTTTGATTAGTTGCTGATAAAATTTCTAATCTCTTTAATTGCATTTTTTGAAGCTTCGGTTTGGATATCATCCAGTAACCAAACATGAGTTTGATTGTCGTAAACTTTTAATTTTGTAAGGGGTTGTTTCTCTGAAATTTTTGAATAAGCCATTTTACTATCGTCTACTAATATTTCACGCGATCCAACCAATATAAGTGTTGGGGGGAAATTTCCAGCCATTATTTCAATTGGATTTGCCGCTGATACTTTACTGCTTCCAAGATACAATGAAGTATATAATTGCAATTGCTCTTTTGTCAGGATGGGGTCTATAGCTGCATTACTCGTTATTGAATTGTTACTTGCATTTAAATCTATCCAGGGCGAAAGCATCACAAGGTGCGCCGGCTTATTGATATTTTTCTTATCCAGGATTGAAATGACAGACATGGCGAGACCCGCCCCCGCACTGTCTCCCATAAAAACAATATCCTGCGTTTGCTTTTTTTGAAGTATATATTGATAAACTTCCAGGATGTCATTTATGGCAGAAGGAAATGGGTTTTCAGGAGCTAACCCGTATTCAATAAAAAGAACGGGTATATCCAATTCATCGGCCAAATGCGAAACAAGCGCCTGGTGAGAATTAATTGACCCTAAAACAAAACACCCGCCGTGCAAATAGATGATAATTTTATTTCCGGGTTTAATTTCGTTTTTATAGAGCCAGTAGCAATTGATTTTTTTGATTATCTCTTTTTCGATAATAACATTGTCAGCTTTCTTATACAGTGTGCCAAGTTTTTCAAAATTAGAACGGGAAATATTTATCTTATTGTCCATTTCTTTTTTGTCGTTGATTTTTTGTGTCGCCATAGCCTGATCACGAGCACTCTAATTTATGCTATTACATGCCTCACCACAAATTTTGATCTTCATTAAAATAAGCCGGTTAATCGTCTATGTTTCAGATCACCATTAGGACAATCCACCCATTTCTACATTTCATTGAATTCGTATTGCTGGTAATTTATTGATTGTTAATAAATCTTCAACAACAAAGTATCTATGCAAGAAAAGCATAGTGCAGGCAAGTTTTGCCGAAGGTGGCATTTTTTTAACCCCTCTGCCAATTCAATATTTTATTCCGAAGAGTTTCTGAAATAAAGCAGCGAATGACAGGCCGTATTTAATCGAGTTAACTGTATTACAATAATTTTTGCGAATGCCTGCATGCCGGGAAACAGGCTGGTTGATTTTATGGAAAGTTGAGCAGGTGTTGTATATTTATATGTCAGCGGGGGATCTGGTAAACTAAATAAAACAGGTAGTTTAGCATCTTCTAAAACTGATATTGCATGCTTAGAAAGTATTCAATTCTGCTGGGGATAATTATTTCCTTAGTATTACTACTGATAGCTACACGGTATTACCCGGGCGGGTCACAATATGACAAAAACTCCATTGGGTATGACTGGAAAAATAACTACCTGAGTAACCTGTTTGCCCAAAAAGCAGTTAATGGTTCGGACAATGCATCCCGGCTTTGGGCTATTCCCGGGATGTTGTTCCTTTCTGCCAGTATTGCTTTATTCTTTATTGAATTTTCAAAGAGAATATCTCCAAAAAGTGCAGCCAACGTAATCAGGTACTTTGGAGCAGGTGCTATGCTATTTGCATTTTTGGCCGTGACACCGTATCATGATACAGTGGTTACCATCGCAAGTACGCTGGCTCTTGTAAGTATGTTTTATATTACAGTATTTGTGTTCAAGTCAGGATTGCATTTATTTAAAATTTTTTGTGTTGTTTGTCTTCTTGCTTTTTATGGTTGCATGTACATCTATTACACCGGCAAGTACGTGGAGTTCTTACCGGTTATGCAGAAAATTTCCCTGGCCATTAATGTTGCCTGGATTTTATCTTTACAGTATTTTACTACAATCACCGATTTTCAACCCGGAAAGAGCGTTGCAATAAAGGCAGATGATATGTCAACGAACCGCTGACATCGGCTTGCGGCTATGCTGTCCAAAGGACTCTTTTGGAGGCTGACCGAATAGCCACCGGCTTTTGTACTTCTATCAGCTACTACCAGGCAGGCGGAATTCCTTTCCGCATTTGTTATTATCTTCAACATCAGTTTTTAACCGGCTGAGATTCAGGCTGACATTTATTAAATGCCGGTACAGCAGTAGGCAGTAAAGAGGCAGGGGTTTAATCAGGATTCCGGGTACTTTTTTTTCCTTAACTTACAAGTACTAACCTGTTTGCAGCTATCGGCAGTGCTTTGGCAACCCAATGAGCCGTCTATGAAATTTAAGCTAACCACTGAGAAAACCTTAAAAACAGGCATTACGCTTCTTTTACTATTTATCATTACTGTCATTGTTCTTTCTGCCTCTCCCCCCAAACAGGTAAATAGCGCTGCCAAACGGATAGTACACATCCATAAAATACAAGTGCATGCTAAAAAACTCCCTGCGCTCGTGCCGGGTATTGAATCGGGCTCCGGAACTTATATACTTACCGGTAATAAAACCCCTTTGGAACCGCCGGAAAAATGGCAAAAGGAAATGGATAATAAACCCGCCTTGTTAAAAACACTTGCCCGTGCTAACCTTGCCAAACAAAACTGGATTGATTCCCTGTCATTTTATGCTGATAAGAGCATAGCTTTTTCCCATCATACCCTATCCGTTCCGGGATTGAACGGCGCAAATGCTGCCACGGCGATTGTTGAAACCGGGAAAAGGGAATTATATACTGACCGCATCCGTCTTTTTGCAGATAAACTACAGGGTGCCGAAAATGTTTTACTCGTACCGTGTCAAGAAGCTAATAAAGGGATAAAAGGCAGATTGAGCAGCTTTCCTTTGACCCTGACCGTCGGTGTTTTTGTCCTTATCGGTATCGGGCTGTTGCTTTCCCGTTTTCAATTCCTGTCACAAAAAAAACGAAAGAGTGGGCTTGCAAAACAGGATCGTTTCAAAACGGCTGAAGTCAGCAGCTTTTTTGAAAGGATTACTGATGCATTTGTTGCGCTGGATACTGACTGGCGCTTTACTTATATAAATAAAAAGGCCGGCGAAATTTTTGAACGGGATCCCGGGAAGATGATCGGGAAACATATCTGGACTGAATTTCCCCAAAGTATTGACCATCCCTTTTATAAAGCCTCTCACCTGGCAATCAAAGAACAGCAATACATCCATATAGAAGAATACTATCCGTTGTATGACAGATGGTTTGAAAACCATATTTATCCATCACCGGATGGGTTATCTGTCTTCTTCAGGGAAATAACAACGAAAAAAAAGGCAGAGTTTGCTTTAAAGGAAAGCGAAGAAAAATACCGTATCCTGTTTGAACGAAACCTGGCGGGCATTTTTCGGAGCACACCGGCGGGAAAAATCATCTCTTGTAATGACGCTTATGCCAGGATACTGGGATACCCTTCTCCAACAGAAATATTGCAAACAGATGCCAACCTCCTTTATTTTTCCACTACTTACCGGGATGAATTTATTATTCTGTTACGGGAAAAAGGAGAAGTAACCAATATGGAATTGGTGATGAAACACAAAGCTGGCATGCCTGTGTATGTGATTGAAAACTGCGTCCTGTATAAAGACTCAAAAACCGGGGAAGAATTTATTGACGGAGTGATGGTGGATATCACCGAACGAAAGAAGATGGAAGATGAGCTGTTTAAATCTAAATTGATCATCGAAGAAAGCGAGAGCAAATTTAAAGCAATAACAAACCAGGCAACCGAAGGCATTGCTTTAGCTGATACAGATGGGAATTACAAGTTTGTCAATCCTGCATTTTGCATAATGACCGGGTATTCGGAGGAAGAGTTACTCAGGATGGCGGTTTTCGATTTGACGGCTAAAACGCAGCCTGGTTCGGTATTTTTTGACAGTAAGGGGGAAAAGCAACGGTTACCGGTTGAGGTAAATCTCCGGCGCAAAGATGGCTCGGAATTTATGACTGAAATTATTGGAACTGTCATTAAAATAGGCGGCCAGGAATTTGTACTTGGCACAGTAAGAGACATCACCGAACGCAAACTTGCAGAAGAAAAAATACTGAAGAGTGAAGAACAATACAAAGACCTTGTTGAAAATATTACAGACTTAATCTGTACCCATGACCTGGACGGGCTGGTACTTTCTGTCAACAGGGCGGCAGAGGAAATTATGGGGCATACATTCAATCCGCTGGAGAAGATGAATATTAGGGATATCCTGGCTCCTGAATTTAAAAACGATTTTGATCTTTACATAGGCGAGATCCGAAAAAATGGTCATGCGCAGGGATTGATGAAAGTGCGAACCAGGTCCGGGGAAATCCGCATTTGGGAATATAATAATTCTTTGAAAACAACAGGGGTGAAGATGCCTGTTGTCCGGGGTTATGCCAGGGATATTACCGAACGCAAAAAGGCAGAAATGGCATTAATCGAGAGTAAGCGTCAATTGGAATCTGCCATTAAAGCCTCCAACACCGGTTTGTGGGACTGGAATCTTACGACAAACAAAGTCTATTTTTCTCCCGAATGGAAAAAGCAGATTGGCTATGAAGACGATGAAATTTCAGACGATTTTTCTGAATGGCAAAACAGGGTACACCCGGACGATTTGAAAGATGCGCTGGCCGCGGTTAACAGATTTATTAAAGATCCCTGGCCCAATTTCGAAAACATTTTTCGCTTCAGGCATAAAGACGGCAGCTATAGATGGATTCTTGCCAGAGCTTCTTTAATAGCCGATAAAGATGGCCGCTTTTACCGGATGCTTGGGTCGCATATTGATATTACCGACCGCAAAAAAGCGGAAGAAGAGCTGAATGAAAGCTCGGAAAAAATCAAAAAAATTGTCAGCAATGTTCATGTCGGCATCCTGTTGCAGGGACCCCGCGCAGAAATCCTTTTTTCCAATGAAACGGCTCTTACGATGCTTGGACTGACAGAAGATCAGCTATTGGGAAAAACATCATTTGATGCTGATTGGAGTGTGGTGCATGAAGATGGTACCCCGTTTCCCGGCCCTGATCACCCGGTACCACAGGCCATCGCAAAAAAAGAACCCGTAAAAGATGTGGTCATGGGGGTGTACCGGCCCCGGACAAAAGACAGGGTGTGGTTATTGGTAAATGCTATTCCCGAATCAGATGCTGAAGGAAATGTCAGGGAAGTGATTTGCACCTTCAATGATATTACTGAAAGAAAAAAGGCAGAAGAAATAATCATTAAAGCTAACCGCCTGTATTTCTTTATCAGCCAGATAAACAGGATGATTGTGAGAACAACCGATGAAACCATGCTTTTTAAAGAAGCTTGCCGTATTGCTGTAGAGGCGGGACAATTCAGGATGGCATGGATAGGGATGATTGATGAAGCTACAAAAAACATAATTCCTGTGATGCATGCCGGCGAGGAAGCAGGTTATCTTTCCAAAATTAAGGTCATTTCGCTAAATAATCTGCCGGAAGGAAGGGGACCAACCGGTACAGCGCTACGGGAAGGAAAATACATCGTTTGCAATGATATTGAAAACGATCCGCAAATGGCGCCCTGGAAAGAAGCGGCACTGGGCCGCGGTTATCTTTCTTCGATAGCGCTGCCTATAAAAAAAACCGGGAAAGTAATAGGCGCTTTTAGTTTTTATGCCTCCGAAAAAAATTTCTTTGATACCGAAGAAATCGCTTTACTGGAAGAGGCAACAGGTAATGTGGCTTTTGCGTTAGAAAATTTTGAGAAGGAGGCGTTGCGTAAAAAGGCCGAAGAAAAAATCAAAACTACAACCGAACAATTGCGCCAGCTTACCGCTCACCTCCAGGGTATCCGGGAAGAAGAGCGTAAAAGAATCGGCCGTGAAATTCATGATGAGCTGGGGCAGCAGCTTACCGCCATCAAAATGGATGTGGCGTGGATTGATAAAAGAACCACGGACGAAACAAGTGCCATAAAAAGCAAGCTGAAAAATATCATAACCTTGCTGGATGGAAGCAATCAATCGGTAAGAAAAATTCTAAGTGAACTAAGACCCAGCCTTTTAGATACCTACGGTTTGCCGGAGGCGCTGGAGTGGCAGAGCCGGCAGTTTACTGAAAATACAGACATTCCTGTTGCATTTACCACCACCGGAACAGACCTTAAACTGCCCGGAGAAATTACTACCTGTATCTTCAGGGTGTACCAGGAGTCGCTTACCAATATTATGCGCTATTCGCAGGCCTCCAAAGTGCTGACTTCCTTAAGCATTCGTGGTGGCAATATTATTCTTACTGTTGAGGATGATGGGAAGGGGTTTGATCCGGTATCTATTCCCTACAAAAAATCATTTGGCATTTTAGGGATGAAGGAAAGAGTCCTTTCACTGAATGGGAAATTTGAGTTGGTTACATCGCCGGGAAAAGGAACAAAGATTATTATCAGCATACCTTACAAAATGAAATAAAAATTTGAAATTGCCTGAGAAAAAATGAAACGAATTATTATAGCCGATGACCACAGCTTTATCCGCCTGGGGCTTATTCAAATACTGAAAGATGAATACCCGTCTGTAGAAATAACAGAAGTAAGCGATGGGGAAAGCCTCATTAAAGAAGTGACCTTACATGATTTTGACCTGGTAATATCCGACCTGGATATGCCTGGCAGAAGCGGGCTGGAAGCCCTGGAACAAATCAAGCTGATAAAACCTGATCTCCCGGTATTAATTTTAAGCATTTATACCGAAGACTTATATGCGGTAAGAGTGTTAAAGGCGGGCGCCTCGGGGTATATGAATAAAAACGCAGCGCCTTATGAATTGATTACCGCCGTTCATCGTATCCTTTCAGGAAGAAAATACATTACCCCGGAAATAGCCGAAAAAATATTGGCACATGGAGATATTGGCAAAAATCCACATGAGCTCCTCACCAACCGGGAATTTGAGATCTTTAAACTCCTCGCTTCCGGCAAAACTACTACCCAAATAGCCGGCTCACTTTCTTTAGCCCCCACAACGGTAAGCACTCATCGCAGCAGAATTATGGAAAAGCTCAGCCTGTCTACCAATTCTGAACTGACCCGTTATGCTATCGCACACCATATCATTTCTGATGCACGATTATAAAAACAGCTTTTTACCTCCTATTGGGCGGGTAGTAATAATACTACCTCGTCTATACCCATACTTCTACTAATACAAGGTCACAACGGCTATTTTATTTCACCCGTTATTAGTTATTCTTTGTCCTCATAAAAAAGGCCAATGATCATCCTGATCGCAGATAGCTCCGCACATATTATTGACAGGCTGGAAAGCATGCTTGCAGAAACGACCACCAGGGCAAGCGTTTACAAGGCTCTTTCTTACAAAGAGGCAGCAAGGATATGCAGTGAAACCATGCCCGATGTTGTTTTACTGGACATCAGTTTTCCCGGCAATATGTCGCTTGTTTTATTGGAAAAGATACGGGGAGCCGGTTATAAAACCTGCGTCATTATTCTGTTCATTCACATAGATAATAATACCCGGGAACAATGCAAATCACTTGGAGCTGACTTCTTTTTAGATAAGCATCATGAGTTTGAAAAAATACCAGGGATTATTAATGAGCTTGCCGCTGCTGATTAAATGACGTAACAGAATGATTCAACAAGGAAAAATAAAAAATAAGATGGCTGAACAGTTCAAGCTAATATTGACGGGGCCCGGGAAAAAAAGGGTTTTACTGCTTGTGCTCATTTTTTCAATGATATTACTTGGCTCAGTCATTGGCCGGTTTGCAGCACAAAACAAATGGCTGGAAGATGAATTTGCCACCCAGGTTCAAAATACTGAGCAGGATAACGAATTGGCCATGCTCAGCCTCTATATGAAAGCTGGCGAATCGGCCGAACAGGGTTATGCGATATCGGGCGACAGGAAATTTATGGAAAGCTTTGATTCCGGAATTGATTCCATCCGAAGCGCCTATCTGCAGGTTCAGCAACTGGAGAAAAGGAAAAAAGGTTTGCAAAACGATGCCCTGTTTGCAAGATACGACAGCCTGGTCCGGCAGGAATATGTACAAATGCAGCAGATAAAAACACTTTCCGATGAGAATGACCGGAAGGCAGCACGTGCATTAATCGCCACCAATAAGGGGCTAATACTGTCTGATTCCATTGCTAAAATCAGTAAAGAAATAAGTGATAAAATATATGCACAGTTAAAAAAATCGCAGGCAGGTTTTCTGAAAGTAAGGAACAGCAATAACAACCTTGCCTATTTCAGCATGGCTGCTTCCATGCTGCTGATAGCCCTGGTATTTTATTTTTTGATAAAAGAAATCAATAAGGCAAAAAAAATAAGCGGGGACCTGGAGCTACGAAAAGAAAACTACAGGGTAACCTTAAACAGCCTCGGCGAAGGATTAATCAGTACGGACAAGGAAGGTAATATCCTGTATATGAACTCCGCGGCAGAGCGGCTGACAGGATGGAAATGGCAAGAGGCAAAAAAGAAGCCCCTGCATACTGTATTTAATGTAGTCAATGAAAAAACAGGCAAGCCTGTTGAACATATTGTCAGCCGCATTTTAAAAGAAGGTAAAAAAGTCGGGTGGGAGAACAATACCCTTCTGAAGTCGAAAGATTCCGGAGCTTTCATCATCAGCAATAGTGGCTCGCCATTGCTTGATGCAAACGGTAATATTGCCGGGGCTGTATTAGTGTTCGATGATATTACAGAAAGAAAAAAGGCGGAGGAAGAAATCAGGAAGAGTGAAGAAAAATACCGCAACCTGGTTGAGGAAGCCAGTGATGCCATCCTGATTCATTCTTTTGACGGAACAATTCATGAGTTTAATAAAAGCTGTTATACCTTATTGGGTTATTCACAGGAAGAGTATGCTAAACTGAAACTTAGTGACATCCTGGTAGAAGATATCATTGTTAACCAGGCCAATTATGCCGCGGTGCTGGCAGGAGATACCAAAACCGTTTACAGGCATTTGAAACGGAAAGACGGCTCTCTTATTGAAACGGAAGCAAGGGTAAAAGTGCTGGCAGACGGAAAGGTCATTTCCTTTGCCCGGGATATTACGGATCGAAAAAAAGCAGAGGAAGCCATCAAAAAAGAAAAAGAGCTTTCAGATTCCGTTATTAACTGCCTGCCGGGGACCTGTTACGTTTTTGATGAAACAGGTAAATTCCTGCGTTGGAACAGTAAATTTGAATCGGTATCAGGATATAGCCCAGCGGAAATCATCAATATGCATCCCATCCAGTTTTTCAGCAGTGAAGAAACAGGCTATATTACTGAAAGGATTGGTGAAGCGTTCACCAAAGGAGAAAGCGAGGCCGAGGCTCTTCTTGTAACAAAAGATCAGCGAAGAATTCCCTATTATTTTACCGGCCTGCGTATGCACTACGAAGGCAAGCTCTGCCTGCTGGGCATTGGCATTGATATTACCGAACGCAAAAAAGCAGAAAAAGAAGTAGTAAGATCCCATAAGCAGTTCCAGAACCTTGTGGAAAGTATTTCCGGGGTCTATTGGGTAACTGATCTTGAAACTAACCGGACACTTTATGTCAGCCCGTCTTACGAATATATCACGGGCAAAAAAGCTGAAGATCTTTATGATAACCAGCAGGATTTCATCAATGCAATACATCCTGATGACAGGGAATATGTAGTTACGACTTATAAAAATATATCCGGTACCGATAAAATAAATATCTGTTACAGGATCATTAAACCAGGTGGTGAAATACGATGGATCTCGGCAAAATCAAGTATTTTGATTGATAGCAATGGCCATAAAACGGAATATGGATATGCCGAAGATATAACGGAACGCAAAAAAGCGGAAGAAGCCATCCAAAAAGAAAAAGATCTTTTAGAATCTGTTATTAACAGCCTGCCGGGTGTATTCTACCTGTTAGATAAAAATCTAAAATATCTGCGCTGGAATAAAAATTTTGAAACCGTTACCGGCTATAGTGCTGATGAAATCGCCAGCCTGCACCCGCTCGATCTCTTTGATAATGATGAAAAAGGGCTCATAGTAGAAAAAATAAAGGAAGTATTAACCGAAGGAGAAGTGTACCTGGATGCCAGTTTTTATACAAAAGACGGCCAAAAAATTCCTTATTATTTGACGGGTTTTAAAACGGAAAATGATGGAGAGACACAATTGCTGGGAGTGGGCATTGATATTACCCAACGCAAAAAAGCAGAGGAGGAACTCCGGTCAAGCGAAGAAACAATAAAGTTAATTATGAATTCCGCCCTGGATGCCATCATTTCCATGGATATGGCCGGCATCATTACTGCATGGACGCTGCAGGCCGAAAAGATTTTCGGCTGGAAGGCAGAAGAAGTAACCGGGAAACCTGTTTCGGAGACTATCATCCCGGCAAAATACAGGGAACAGCATTATAACGGGATGCAGGAGTATTTAAAAACAGGAGAGAGCAGGGTTATCAATAAGCTCATCGAAATCACCGCCCTTAACAGGGAGGGCCAGGAATTTCCGGTTGAAATGATCATAGCGCCAATCACCCATGGCGGGTCAGCCTATTTCTGCGCTTTTATAAGAGATATTACGGAACGCAAAAAAGCCGAAGCCATAACAAAAACAGCTATTGAACGGTATGAAATACTGGCCCGGGCCACCAGTGATACTATTTGGGATTGGGATATCGCAAATAATACGATACTTTATAATGAGGGTATTTATAAAATGTTCAGGTACAACCTGTCTGAGATAGAAAATGTTGTTGAGTGGTGGAATGAGAAGCTGCATCCTGATGATTTTAAAAAAATAGCGGAGTCATTGGATGATATTTTTGAAAAAGGGATACAAAGATTTCAATTGACCTACCGGTTTCGCTGCGCAGACGGCTCTTATAAACATATATTCGACAGGGCTTTTGTGGTAGTGGATGAAAGCGGTAAGCCTTGCCGGATTATCGGGGCCATGCAGGATATTACCTACCAGGCGGAGGAAGAAATACGGGTTACAAAAGCGATCATAGACGCGCAGGAAGAAGAACGCCGTAATATCGGGGCTGAGCTGCACGATAATGTCAACCAGATTTTAGTAGGATCAATCCTTACGCTTGGTATGGCAAAAGAAAAACAAAACAATATTGAAAAGGCATCCGAATTGATAGATGCTGCCAGGGGCTATATTGTCAATGCCATTGACGAGATCAGGAAACTTTCCCATCAATTAGCCCCCGCCGCTTTCGACGATAATTCGTTACAAGAAATTTTTGAAACCCTGTTATCTACAATAAACCTGGATAACCGGTTTACCATCAACCTTTATTTTGATCAATTAAATGAAACAGTTATCTCTGATGATATACAGATAAATTTATACAGGATACTGCAGGAGCAGATAAAAAATATTCTGAAGTACTCCGAAGCCAGCGCATTAGAAGTAGCCATAACATTACCCGGCAATGCTGTCAGGATGAGGATCTATGACAATGGCAAAGGCTTCGATACAAAGACATTCAGAAATGGGATTGGCTTGAACAACATTAAAAAAAGGGCCGAATCTTTATCCGGCAAATTCATTTTGAATTCAGCGCCTGGTAATGGTTGTGAAATAATCGTAGAGATACCTTTGAGTACCTGATTCATCACTATTATCTCTTACAACACACCTTATACGCTCTTATACTGGCCATAAAACCACCTGCAATGGGAAAACCGGTATTTGCCCCTTGCAGGTTTTACTAAGCAAAGTGATAAGCAAATTACTATCCCTGGCATTGAAATAGATATGGTACTTGCCTGTGTAATTCTTATTGAACTTTGCTGAAAAATTCCATAAACACAAAGGCTCTTTGTGAGCCTTAAATTCAGTAGCGCGATCGGGAGTTGAACCCGGGTCCGCCGCGGCGGATATGAATCCAAAGTGTGAAAGGACACAACGTTTTGTCCTTGTGTAAGGCGTTGTGTCCTTTGTGTTACTCATCAGCTTTTGAAACATCCTCTTTCAAAATAGATTCACTAACTGAGCAATGATCATTCTGCAGCCAATCCAATATCTCCGGCAGGCAAACCAGTAACAGTCTGAATATTACTTAACTCCCCGTTGTCGCTTACCCTGAATACGGAAATACTGTGTCCATTAGCGTTCAGCACATAAAGGAACTTTGACTGATCGCTCAACGCAGCATCAATCGGAGTAGTACCCGAATTGGCAGCAACAGCATGAAAAGTATTGATATTACCCGGGAGATTAGCTGTAAAAGAAGATACACTGTTGCTTCCCGTGTTAGTAGCATAGACGTACTTGCCATTCCCCGTAAGCACAACCCAGCAAGCGGCTGTTTGACCAGCCAAAACAGGACCGTTAGTCAAACTGATGGCCCCGTTATATCCAACTCTGTAAGAAGACACGCTGCTGGCGCCAGCCGCACCACCAGCCGCTTCAGATACATATATCTTTCCCTGCTCGCCGACTGCAAATCCAAAGGGTGTGGCATTGGCAGAAGCTAATGAATGAAAAGCAGCAGGTACGCCAAAATGATTTACTGTATAGGTGATAATTTTATTTGTTCCCTTTTCTGTAATCACCAGCGCTGTTCCCTCATTGACAAATGAAATTTGTGCAGGGTCAGAAGCATTCGAACTTAAAGGCCTGGTGGAATTGGGTATCGCTATTAACTGGCCATCGCCTGCAATTCTGAACCCGGAGATATTGCCATTGCCGCCGGCGTTCAATACATATACCAGTTTATCGTATTGCGCGATGCTGATAGGTTTTATGCCTTTTGAGCCGACAGTGGATATAAGTTCCAGTTCATCATGCGAGACTTTGAATGACGAAATAGTATTACTTCCTGCATTTACTGCAAGCAGAATATTGTCGTTGCCGGCAAGTGTGACGGCTCCCTGGCTGCCTAACCCGCTGCCGGTTCCATTGCCGCCACTGGAATAAGACTTAATAAAGCTGAGTTCACCATCTGAATCGCGGCGATAAACCATCACCTTGTTATCTGTTGATTGATTACTTAAGGTATAGACATACCCGCTGTGTGAGTAACCCCTTTCTTCATTGACTTTTGCTGATGTCGTTTCGGCAGAAGCTTCCTCAACCGGGTCCGGGCCTTTTATATCTTTCCGGCAGGCCACGAAGAATACAGTAGTGACAGCAATGGCCGTCAGTTTTTTTACACTTGTCATAGAGATTTTTTTAAGTTTATAATTAATAAAAGATTCTTTCCGGGCAATGCAAAGCCGGCCTGTGTATCCGGCACAGTAAACATTCTTATCCTGATGATTGCGGTTATTGGCGGCGGGTGATAAAGAAATGTATACCCGTGCTCATAACAGGCATTACGCCTACTCCAATTCCTTTCAGGGGAATCTGCAGGTAAGGTTCAATCCTGAGACCCGTCAATTTGCCGATTTTATTTTCGAAACCTGCACTGATGTTCATGGCAGCAGCGAAATAACCGGTTGTATATTTATAGGACGCATTCATATTTTGTTCCACACCATTCATTAAAACCCTGTAATTGTTCTTTTCCGATATTATAATGTAAGAGGACAGTCCTGCTGTCAAAAACAATTTTGTATGCTGAAATGTCCATGCATCATATTTAACCCTGGCAGGAATTTCAAAAACAGAACTGTTACCTTCCATACTGAGGAGTTTCATTCCCTGCATATCCATTTTAAAATGTTCTCCCTTACTGTAATAATATTTTTCAGAAAACAAGATGCCCGTTTCCCCGGAAATCCCCGGGCTAAAGTGATAGCCCAGCAGGATGCCCGCATCAAATCCTGCCTTTCTCATCTTTTGACTTTTCACCTCACTTAATTGAGGGCCCAGCCCAACACCATAGTAAAAACCTGTACCGTACGATCTCTTCACTTGCCGGGCTCCCGGTTTATTACTCTTTTTTTCCCCGTTAATCGTTTCAACCATGGACGCTGTGTTACCCGGAAGAATATGAACGTTGCTACCCATATATATTTGCGGATATACAATACCTGTCGTTACGGTTCGTCCCCCCAAACTGCCCCTGTCAATAATTAAAACATTTGCTTCCCCGGGATCAACAGCACCAGCTTTTATCGTGATATAACGCTTCCCCTTTGCCGGTTTGTTCACTGTTTTTCTGCGATTGGCCTGCGTGAAAATTGAAGCGATAGCATTGTTTTTTACCTTCGGATAAGGAGCCCGTTCTTTTTCTCCTGTGAACACTGCCTTGCCGCCGGGGTTAAACGTTTTCAAAAAACTGCCGGCAAGAAGCAAAAAAAGCATAATCAAAAAAGAACCTATATATTTTCCAATTACCCGTTTCCTGCTTACTGGTTCAGGAGAAACAGGTGTGGCCAACCGGTAAGCAATGCGTTCCCAATCGCTATCATTGATTTTAAGCGGATAGTCCCCGGCTGCCTTACGCATTAAGTCATCCATATTATCTGTCATATCCTGCATAATTTTGCCTCCTCCATTTTTTTAAGCCTGTCCCGCAGGAATATTCTCGCGCGCGACAGGGTTGATTTGGAAGTGCCTACCGGGATATTGAGCTTATCCGCAATTTCACCGTGTGAATAACCATCAATAACATATAAATTGAAAACTGCACGATAGATTGGCGGAAGCTCTTTTATCAAGGTCACCAATTCTTTATATAATAATTGCCCGTCGGCATCCTGGCTTCTGTCGGAAATCTCCCACACGTAATCCGGTATTCCCCCGATCTCCGGTATCATATTCCGTTTACGCAAAACATCAATCGAGGCATTGATCATTATTCTTTTCAGCCATCCCATCAGTATTCTTTCATTCTCTGCATCGCTGCCGGTTGTAAAATGAGCAAATGAGTTAAATGCTTTCACAAACCCGTCATTCACCACGTCTACTGCATTCTCATACCGGTAGATATAACGGAAAACAATTTTCAAAGCAAAGCCGCGGTAACGTTCATATATTACCTTCTGATACTTACGATCTCCAACGATGCACCCTTGTAGAATCTGTGTTATTGTTTCCAATTTGGTTCCAATGCGATTTATGCTTCTTCTTTTATCATAGAATCAGGTTCCTGCACATTTTATTTAAGTACATACGAATGGATAAAGAAAAGGTTGCAACTGAAAAAGAAATTTCTTTACCATCGCTTATTGAATGGTCTTATGTCATTGCCGGGTAATTTAATTTATCCGTGATGCCCGCTTTGTCAGATAGCTGACAATACCAAAACCTGCTGCATTATAGTTTGCACCAAATAAAAATAATTACCATGAAGACAAGTTCCGTATTAACAGCTCTGCTGATTGTAGTAGCGGCCTCCTGCACTCATAATGATAAAATGCCGGAAATTTACAGTTCATCCTCTTATGCCATCGGCGGGTATGATCCTGTAGCCTATTTCACAGAAGCCAAACCTGTAAAAGGAAGTGAAGAATTTTCGTACCAATGGAAAGATGCGAACTGGATTTTTTCATCCAAACAAAACCTGGACTCCTTTACCGCAAATCCTGAGAAGTTTGCGCCGCAATATGGTGGTTGGTGCGCTTATGGTTGCTCAAAAGGGCACAAAGCGACTACTGATCCAAACGCGTGGACAATCGTTGATGGAAAATTGTACCTGAACCATAGTTTACAGGTTAAAGAAGGCTGGATGAAGGATCAAAAACAAAGCATTGAGGAGGCAGATAAAAACTGGCCCGGGATAAAAGACAAGTAAATCGTTTTACTGTAGCAAGAAGGTTGATATAATGATATGGGAGACAAAATAAATTGATCCGGGGGTAAAATCCCAGGTCAATTTATTTTGAATATTCCCGGCCGTCTTATAGGGTTAATCAAATGAAAAACTCAGACTATAAAATAAGTAAACTCAAATCCACGGATAAGATACCTTTTGATCTATTATTATTAGCCGACGAGACGAAAGACGCAATCGAAAAATATATTTATGAATCTGATATTTACATTGCAGAAGTATCCGGCCAAACAAAACCAATCGCAGTTTTTGCATTATACAGGACGAGTGAAGTTGACATTGAAATTAAAAATATCGCAGTCGTCCCCGATTTGCAAGGTAAGGGAATAGGAAGTTTCTTAATTGATGAAATCAAAGGGATCGCGGCCAGGGAAAACTACCAAAATATAATTGCAGGAACCGCTGATTGTGGTTATAGAGAAATAAAGTTCTATGAGCTGAATGGATTTCTTAAATATGACATTAGAAAGCATTTTTTTACCAATAATTACCCCCGGCCAATAATTGAAAATGGAGTTTTGTTGAGAGATATGGTAATGCTGAAATTTAAGCTTTGATGCGGTGCGATTTCTTTCGGCCCGGTGCGTGAGAATTTTTGTAGTGCTATCGGGACTTTAACCCGAGTCCGCCGCGGCGGATATGAATCCTTATAATGTAGAAATAATTTACTATTTCGTAAATTATAAATTTTGAAATGTGAAAAGCCCCAATGAGGGGCTTTCTTGTAGCGTGGATGGGAGTTGAACCCGAGTCCGCCGCGGCGGATATGAATCCTTATAATGTAGAAATAATTTACTATTTCGTAAATTATAAATTTTCAAATGTGAAAAGCCCCAATAAAGGGCTTTCTTGTAGCGCGATCGGGAGTTGAACCCGAGACCTTTGGGTTATGAATCCAACGCTCTAACCACCTGAGCTACCGCGCCGGTTGTTCGGGCGGCAAAGATATAAGATTTACCCTTTTTTATCGCTAAGATTTAAGCAAATAAT
>JAUZOA010000095.1 GCA_030706685.1 Bacteroidota bacterium | reverse complement strand
GAAGGCGGAGCTTGCGCCTTTAATGATTATTTTCTTTCCGATATCCGAAGCGGTTAAAGTGGTAGCCCCGGTTACGATCAAAATGCCTGTAAATAAAGTCTGTGGTAATACCCCGGATATGCTGCTTACTATCGTAGCGAATTCAATATTAAAAAGTTCATTCGGCTGGAATTTATCCTCTGGAGTAAGAAGCGTAAATGTTCCGGTAGCTGTGTCCCATGAATATTGAACGCCTTTTTGCATGGTTCCCTGACCCACTCTTTCAGTGTATATCGTTCGGCCTCTCCAATCCTCCGTTCCGCCTGTTCCGTCAAAAATGAATGAGGTAGTCCCATTTACTAAACCCGCCGTTACATCAACCTGTATTTCTTCGGGAGGAAAGTAAGTGATGGAATTATCCCCCGGTACAAAATCAAAATAGTCCATCTCGCGGACAATAGTGGTATTATCGGGCAAAACTTCCAAAAGTCTGAAACGCCAATTTTCGCGGGTAAGGGCCGGAAAGCTCACCGTTCTTTCCGGGTGAG
Source organism: Bacteroidota bacterium (assembly GCA_030706685.1). Classification (GTDB taxonomy): domain Bacteria; phylum Bacteroidota; class Bacteroidia; order Chitinophagales; family Chitinophagaceae; genus VBAT01. Next base: position 17,362 of record JAUZOA010000095.1, on the reverse strand, counting down.
CCGGGGCAAATGATTGCGCAGTCACAATAGTAGTAAGATCACTTTGTTTGTAAAGTGCATACTTCATGTGATTTACCGTAATGCCCGGTTGAGCATTGGAGGAAACATTAAAAGTGACCGTGTTTGCCATTATAAAATGCCGAATAAATAAAGCGTTATTAATGTTGTTACTGTTCCAATCATGCCGCCAATAATCATATACTTACATTCTGTTTTCTTTATTAAACCTTTTACCATTTTCGTGCTTTTATACGTTTGCCCATTAGGGAAATACCAAATTTCAGAAGGCGAAGTTTGCATTTTAACCTCTTGAGTTGTCAGCTTTTTCATTATTATTCATTTATTACTTCAATTCCAAAAGTGTCCCCTTCGCCCTGACCAAATGCCTGTGCATCGAGCGTATAAGTAACTACAATATCGTTTTCGCTACCCGTTTCGTCCGTAGCTAATCCATAAGTATTTTTAGACCGGCTGATCTCATATAGATAGCTTTTCAGGTTAGTACCCGGATATTCCTTTATATCCTTTTTGCTTTCCGGCATCCGGCTATAACGCTGTCCTTCAATTGTCGTCCGGTTGAGCAATAATATTTCGTTGATCTTGTTATCCATCCAATCCGGTATCATGGGTATCCTTAACTTTCTTTTTTGCATCGGGATGCCGTCAATCAACTCATTATCGGCTAATTCATCCGTATAACTTTGGAAAGTAGCATCACTATCCCACGCAAGCAACATTCCTTCTACCCTTAACATGATAGGATCAATGCCGCCGAAATAAGTATTGTACTTATTGTATGTGTGGCTGGCTTCAAATAAAATGGTCCCGGGATGAGATTGCCTTACGTCTAAAGGATCGCTTATTCTTAAATTAACGCCGCCGCTGGACAGGACTACGAAATAAGTTCCTTCGGCAAATCCGCTTATATCGAGTAAATAATCATTTCTTACATAAGGAAGCGGGACGGATGGATCGCTTATAATATTCATTGCGTGGGTTTCATGCAGGTTCCCGTTGCTATCATACACATCTACATTGACAATGCCAAGTCCTTTTGTGATACATTGGTTAAATATAGCGTCCGTCTTTTGCCACTTTTGAAAATAAGTTGACTTAGATACATAAGTATTTGCCCTTTCATTAAACCAATCATCGTACATATCCTTATTCTGATATTTCGCAGGTAAGGAGAAATTGTATTTATTGAAATGAAGGCTATTTAAAATTGATGTGAATATCATGTTGCCGGAATTATCTGTTGAAAAAATACCTTCTGAGCTTAACATTTCTAAAGTGAATAAATCATTAAGCGGCTCAGGCGCTAAAAGAAGTTTCCATGATTGCGCCGCATTAATAGCAGGTTTCGCATCCATTTTACCAATCGGCAGGAAATACAAAGGCACTCCGTAGAATGTACCCCGGATATACCCTGTCCCGATATTCTGCATGACCTTGCCGAAGCTGATCGCTACCGGGACGGTAAATTCTCCATAACGGTTCATGAATAAAGGATCCCCAAGGCTGCTGACATTCTCATCCTGCCTTTCGGATATGGTCACTCCTGAAAGAGTTGTGGATAGTGCGCTATTCTTATCGGCTGTTGTGAAAGTGATCCTTTCGGAATCAAGCTGTTTTAACAAAGCCCGCAAATACCGGCCCCAATTGAGCATTAGCTTATGAGGGCTTAGTTCCGTGTTAAATACTGTGCTATCCAAAACTCCTACTATGTTTGAATAAGAGGGGCGATTGAGGGTTACATATTTCCTTTTGATGAAGTGAATATTTACGGTAACGTTTGCTTCATTGACTAAGGCCGGGCCACCGGGAGCCATAGCAAGAAAAACTCCTACGAATGTGCTGGCAACGGCGGCAATAGTTTCGGTAAAATTATTATTTACGCTTCCGGTTATCTGTATAATATCGCCCGGGACATAAGTTATCCCTATGGTCGTAAGAATAAAATCCGGTCCGGTTCCACCGCCCGAAAGGAAACTTACTACCGTCGTAAAATCTTTTGGAGTTTCTGCCGTATCAATAACAAAAGACTGATTATCCCCGGTTGTATCCGTAGTGGGTTTATTGAAAAGCAATGACCGGATAAATTCAATACCAAAACAGTCTGCCCTTGATTTCAGGACTAGAGATAATTTTTTTTGAAGGCTATCCACCGGGAATTTAAAATGAGTAGTGGTATTAAATTCGTAAATACCATTTCGCTGCCGGTAATCCTGTGACTTGTAGCCGATCTCCAATTCATTAACCAGTAGTTCATCAGAATAATGAAGTTTGAAGTTGGCAATTTCTCCAATGTCAAAAATCTGTGCATCTGGTTTATAAATGTTCTCTTTTGGTTCGATATAGATCGTGTTATTTACAATCTTCATACCGATACCCGCTCCATCTTTCTTTGACAAGCAATTCACGTCATTGAAGAAATCTTTATAGGTAATCTTGATCGTAGGGATAGAAGAAATCCGACCACTCAGCCCGGTTGCGCCAGTAACCGGTTCCTGAACTTGTACCGTAGTAAATCCAGATATTTCCGGCCCAACATTTAAGATCGTAAAGACTCCATTATTACTTGTAGCTTCAGAAATAACAAACTTATTATCAGTTGGGCTTGTTTGAAGCAGTCCGGGTATTTTAATATAAAAAAGTCCTCCGCTTACGATGGTGTCAAATGATCCGTAGTAGATATCGAAAGCAAAATTCTTTAACGCGTTGGTTGAAGTAAATTTTATGTTGGTATGAACTTTATAATAATCACTTTCCCCGGTATACCTTCCGCCTGTCATCGCTTCGACAAGTTGCTTATTCAGGTCATAAATGGATATTCCATAAGCGGTAGAAGGCGGATTGATTGTCTTGAACGAAAAATAAAGATCATCCAGGTTGATGGTCACCGAATTTCCCGATCCTCCGTTTATACCCGTGAACGCAATAAAAAATAATTTCTCATTGGCAGCAAGATTGATTGTTATATCAACATTTACTATAACGTCCTGCGGTGAAGTATATTCAATGGGGTTTGGATTGATACCGCCCACATCAGTACCCAGAACGGTATATTGATGATCGAAAAGCGGGTAATCTGTCCTGAACTGAAAATATTGCTGTACTGAATTGGTCGGGGATGCGCCAGCTACAACACTGAAAGATATTTGCCCGGTCACTCTTACCTGGATCGGCCTGACGGATGAAAAAAAGTAATTAGCTGAATTCTGCGTATAGGTCTGAACCGAAACTCCAACATCTTCATAAATCTGGCTGCCCTGTACAATCCCGATGCTATCGCCTTCATTGGAAATAAAAGGGAAATTAACAGCATACCTTTTACCTATAAAACTACCCGACCCTACAAAAGTCTGTGCCACCATCGAATAACGATAACGGTCATAAAGAGTAACGCCGTCAAATTGTATCAATTGCGCTGCATCATTATTGGGCGATAAAGGAATTTCATAAGGTACTGATTCATTCGCTGTGAGGTAAGATAATACTCCGCCCTCAATCGTATTTACTGTAAACCATTTGCGCGGTTCATCAATGTGCTTGCTGAAATCAATGCGGCCCTTATATTCCAGTTCATATATAGCGTTATCCGGGTTTAATTTAAGGATCACTATATATAATTCTTCCTCATAACCTTTACCTGAATAACAGGCGTTGCGTAAAATAGTAGCACCATCGCCAATGAATTGCATCGGGACAGTGAATGACCTGAGTAACGACCAATAGTTTTGATTAGTACCGAAGCTAATAACTATATCCATCCATCCCTTTGGATTTTGGCGCAGGAACGGAGGCGCAGTAGTGGTATCAAAGGCTCCCACCGATTTCCTTTTTACCGTTCCATTATCCAAATAGAGAGCTTTATTGAAAGCATCAACGATTAAATATAAAAAATTATGCGTGGGTAATCCTATCATCTTCCGTTCACGTATTTATTGACCCATAAATGAAAATCAGCGCCGATATTATTTTTAACGACCACTTTCGGCCTATTATCCATCTTATTCAATGCTCTCACTGTTTCTTCAGTCTGCCACTTTGCTATTTTCCAGGCATCATTGCTCGCCCTTTTTTCTGCAGCTTCTACTATTGCCATTCTTTCGCTCATGCTTATAACCATGCTGCCGGACATTACATCATTCACCCGGTCTGCTGTTAACGGAATTACTTTGGCATGACGCGGTAGGAAGCCTATGGTATCTTTATCGGCTATGAATGACCGGCCATCGGGTAATACCACGGCTTCGGGGCCGGCCTCACCATATCGGGCAATACCGCCTTTGTGATCGTCCGTACCTTCTGCATAAGTAGGGATAGGGGTGGCGATTGCTGCGGCAAGTTGTAAGGCTCCTATTGTGGCGATTAAAGCCGCTATCCCGGGATAAAGTGAAGCGGTGAAAGGATTGGATAAATAAGTAAGGGCTTCTACTTCGGCCTGTGCGGTCGTCTCCAAAATCTTAGCGATTGCAAAAGCTTTATCGAATTTTGCCTTCTTGATATCTTCCTCTTTCTGTTTTTTAGCTAATTCTTTATTTTTTTCATCAGTCTCGGCTTTTAATTGAATGAGCTTTGCAGCTTTGTCCTGCTCGGAAAGAGTGCTGTTATTTATTCGCTCGGTTTCAGCCGAAGCATATTCGTTATTTGCATCAATTAATTTTTGTATCCTGTTTTTTTCATTCTCAAACTTAGCGTCTCCCAATTTTTGAACAAATGCAAAGGCTTCCTCGGCTGTTTTTATTTCCAGGTCATGCTCTTTTTTTATGGCCGCTTCCCTGTCCTCTTTACCTTTCTTTAGTGCCTTATGCAGTTCGTCGATTTCCTTTTGGATTGATTTTGTCATTCCCCCAACCGCCGAAGTAAATGCTACTTCGGTAGTTTTTAAACCGCTTGCCACTTTTTTCAAAGCATCTGTTAAAGAATGAGCTAACCGTAAAGTGGCGTCCTGCTGTTTCGCATAAATAAGATTTACCTGAGCATTATAATTGTTCTGAATTGCCAGCCTTTCATCAGCGCTTAATTTATCATTACTCAATTCCGCATCCGTCTTTATTTTCAATTCCCTCAATTCGCTTTTCGCCGTTCCATCAATGATAGTCTGCTTTATTCTTGCAAAATCATTTAAAGCGAGTAGCCGGTCAGAATAAGAAAGTTTTTCATTCTTATAAATTTCTTCATCAAAATCTGCCCGCCTTTGAGCTTCTAACTTGAATATTTCAAACTCGGCTTTTGTTTGTTCCTCAGCTGCCTTTGCTGCTTCTGAAGCGCCTTTATCCTTTTTATCTTTTCCCCCTGCATTTGGATCGCCCGGGCCCAGGATTTTATTTTTGTTGATAGTTTGAAGGTTTACTAAGCCCTGGTATTCTAAATTATTGATCCTGATTTGCAGCTCTAATTGTTTGCGATCTTCATCGGTGAATATGTCACTGTAATTAACTTTTGCTTCTATTAACTTTCTTTTGCGATCTGCTAATTCACCGTTTAGCTTATGGAGAGCTTCAGTGACATCATTAACGGGCTTATCTTTGAATCCTTCGACGAATGAATCAGCTATCTTCTGTTCAATTTCTGCTTGCTTTTCAATAGCTCTCAAGTCAGCCGACTTTCCCAGCGTTAAAATATCTTCAAAAACTTCCTTTGTCTTTTTACCCAGATAGCCAAGTCCTGTTAAAACCTTATCAAGTCCGCTTAGAAGGGCTGTGAAAACGGGTATCAACCCTTCGCCGACTTCCTCTTTTAATTTTCTTAATTCTTCACGGCTTGCTGCAATTTTTCCAGCCGAAGATTCACCAAAGGCATCTGCAACTCCCTGCACCCGGGGAGCAAGTTCTTTCATAACAAGGCTAAGTCTTTCAGCCGGGTCTTTAGCATCCTTAATATTTATACCGAATTCCTTCAACCCCCTGTTATTACCTTCCAAAGATTTTAATAAAAGCGAAGTTGCTTCAGGAATTGTTTGCCCGGTTGCTGTCGCGAGATTGATGATAACGGGAAGTAAATCATTGATTTGATTTTCGCTTAACTTTCCGTAAACGATAAGTTTATTAAACGCCGTTTGTATATCTTCTTCCCGCAGGAACTTAAATTGCGTAGTTAGTTTTTTTGTGCTTTCTTCAATTCTACCGAACAACTCAGGTGCGCCTACATTTTTCAAAGTATTTTGAAGCAACCGTGTAGCCTTATCCAATTCTAAAAAAGCATCAACAGAATCTTTAAAGAAAGAAGCGACAGAGAATATACCTACTAGACTGAGTAATTCTAAGCCAAAATGTTTTATTTTTTCTGTGGCACTTTCAACGGCGCTATTGTAATTACCCACATTTCGCTGATGATTACCTATACTTTCATCAATAGCTTTTAACTGGTTATTCAATCCAAGGGCTTCCCGGGCTGCTGCCTGGGCCTCTTTGCTATTAACCCCATATTGAACGGCAAGGTTACGGGCTTCTGCAGAAGCAGCGGCAAAACGAATAACAAGCTGCTTATAGGCATCATTCAACCCCAATGCTTCCCTTGCCTGCGCCCTTATGTTTGCATTATTCGCCTTAGTCTGTTCGCTAACTTTAGCCTGCTCAAGCGTTAATTCCTTAGTGGCCTTTGTCGTTCCGCTGGCTGCTGTTGACCCGGTTTTTAATGATTCATTCAACTTATCATTTTCAGCCCTGTATTGTTCTGTCGTTTTCTGAAGTGCTGCAATCTGTGCCTTCAATTCGCCAATCCCACCCGATGAACCCACTTTTATCCCGGTATTGCTTTGGGCGACTATTGAATCGAATGTTGCTTTGAATTGTGCAGGTAATTCCTGGGCAGCCTGTTTGACTTCCTGCAAGCCGGCGATGATCTGATCTTTGCTTTGCGCGAATTTAGCCGGATCAAACGCTACATCAATTATATTTTGTCCGCCGCCTGGAGGCATAATTACTGTTTAGCTGGTCTGTCAAAAAAATCTCTTACCATGATCGCGAACGTTTCAACGTCCGTTTTATCCCGATCAATATCATTGCGCCGGTATTTGCCCACATCATTGAGTAACTTGATAAATTCTTTCCGTCCGTTACCATCAATCTTCACCCCTTCTTTTTTTAGTTCCTTCAGTTCTTTTTCAAGCCCTGCAAGCTCAGGGACAAATTGCCGCTCTTTGGTATCAACTCTTTTCAATTGATTGATAAAATCATTAATGGTCTCTTCCACGGCATACTTTGCAGCTTCATCATTCCAAGAAAGTCTATGACCGTACTTTCTGAAGAACTTAAAATAATTTTCCGGGTTATCCGGGTCTTCAAAATATGGTTGTTTAAAAATCCTTAAATGTTCAAGCTGTAATTGTATCATTTCAGGGATCACAAGCTGTCTAACGTGGATATTATGAATAGCTGTGAGCAAATCCTTTTCCCTGGTTTCAGATACCCCTGATAAGTCCACCCATTCCGTCCAGATTGCATCGAAGTTGTCTATCTGGCTGCGGTCATCTTCAAACAATGCACGCATGAATAAGCGAACAGAACAGTCAGAGGCTTTTTTGATCATACCTTATAATTTCCAGTTGGTTTATGATATCCTGACTGAACAGAATTGAAATCTTGTATTAATGCCGAATATTGCTTGCAATTCTCATATACCCATGTACCGATAACCGAATCTCGCTGCCCGGGAGTCAGTGATATGTACCATCTCCTGTAAAATTTCAGCTTCTTGCAATAGATATCATACATCATAATACTAACCCTGTTTTTTCTTCCAAAACCTTAGCAAATTGTGGTAATGTGACTTCCTCTCCGAAGTAAATACGGCTCTGTAAATTCAGCCCCATCCATTGCCCACCCGTCCGGGAAAGAAGATCACTAAAATACTGAACCCCACTGGTTTGAGCAAATTCGTCACCTGTCATTTTTACGGCCAATTTATCGTATAATTCCCCTGTCATGTAACCCGTTACCCTGTCAGTCACAGCGCCCAATCCTGACCCATATTTCTCTTTCTGCTTGATCGTAAAAGGCCGGTAACCGAAGTTCCAGGCCCCATTATCCTTTAACTGCGTGTCGTTGCCATCACTATCCACTCCGTCCGCCATTTGTTGCTTTTGAAGCTCGGCAATAGCATCGGTATTGTTCTCCACGATAACCCTCAGTTCCTCGTGGGCGTCAAACCTTTCCAGGCTGTCAATCAGGTTATTTAAGTTATCAAGTCCCATTTTATAAAAAAGGCGGCGTTATTTTCGCCGCCATATATTTCTTAACCCAAAAACAACTGCTATTTTTCATCGCCATAATCCTTAACCGGCTCATTTAAAACAGAAGGATTGGCGAGCTTAATTTTTCCCTGGCGCAAATGATCCCACAATTCCTGATAGGCAATATCCTGTTCATCCTTTGGTAGTTTATCAAAAATGTTCAGCCTGACAAGAGCGTCAATATTTTCAGCATTGGCAATATCCGGATGATCCGTATTAATGCTGATATGCTTTATTTCTTTGATCGGGCTGCTCATTTCATTTATCGTTTTATCAATCAAATTTTGCCGGATAAGGTTCCGAAGATCTTTCACTGTTCTTTTCCTTGTCGCACAAAACTGATCTTCATTTTGATAAACCGGGACTATCTCAAAAACCTGTTCATCTATCCGGTTTAGCTGCTCAGGCGTCAGGGACATTACGGAATAGCTATTGTCGCTTTAATTGTCCCCTCATAGCCTTCAAGTCCATTTGTTTTCAGAACTGAAGGCGCGGCGAATTCAACCGTATAAGATGCTCCGCTGGAATAAGTTCCTGTGAGATCAACCTGTCCACTGGTAATTGCCACGGCGGAAGGCGTTACTACTGATCCGTCGCTCACCTTCTTTACAATAAAGTTGGCTATCTGGCCGATCTTACCGGCCCCGGTTCCGGTATAAAGATTCACCAGGTCAGTAAGGGCATAGTTTGTTTGTGCCCCGATAAAAATATGTGTCGTTGTGGAAGGTGTCGCACCAACGGTAACTGCTGAATCCAAAAGCCCTTTCATAGAAAGAATGTCTTCGGTACTGTCGCCCTGCAAAATCTTTCCCCTCTTGATATAAAACTCTGAACTGAAATCAATGGAGAGCTTGTTGTGATAAGTCGTTTTCAGATTAGCGAGATCAGGAAGTGGAGCGTAAACTTGGTTTACCGGGAAAGGTGAGAATGTGCCGTCGCTATTGGTCATCATGGCGACTTTATTATCGGCGTCCACTTCAATAAATCCAAGGTGACGGTTTATAGCGAATAATTTTTGTGCCAGGATGAGCCCGCCCTTATCAGTCAGATAAAGACGGTTGTACATTCCCCGGCGCACCAAAGTCTTTGAACCATCTTCAAAAGTTTCGACTACATCGGCCTCGTTGCTATCTGTTATAGACTTTATCGGCACGTTATTACCGAATATCGGGTAAGCTCTTAATGATCCTGCAGCATGACGGGCCGTATCCAGGTAAGCAGTAAAATTAAGCAGGTCAGTTGAAGTCCATTTGATCGTGTCTGACATTAACCATAGCTGCCGCGTATATAACATCGCGGTGTCGCATTCCGATCCTGTATTGACTGTGGTTAGTGCCAGATTGCACGGGTTTATCATTGCCATCTTTATAGAAATTTAATTATGAACAATTTATTAATGTTGGGCTATACCATACAGCCAAATCAAAACGAAAACAATGCAAGGGATGCTGATCCCTGAACTTCAACCCTTCACTTTGCCGGCTCCCCGGGTATTCTTTCAAACAATAATCAATTCCGCTGCCCACTTTTCGCAAAACAAATCCCTGATTCCTGCCTATTGTATCAAGTATTCCCTGCACATCAAGCCTTGCCTCCTCATCCAATCTTTGAGAGCTTGCGCCCTTTATTTTTATCAAATCAACAAAGAAGACGATGTGAATATTCGTGTTCTCTATTCCGTCATCCGCTAAAGTTGATTCTCCCGATAACCCTACAAAAGATAATCCTGCGACCGTATCATCAAAATAAACTTCCCTGTAATCCTTGCCGTCAAAAAACTCAGCTACATAATCGTTTTTATCATCCTGATTCCGGTATATTCTCGGATACATATTAAAAACGCCCTGCCACTTCGCCGCAATTAACGGGTATATCTTTTTTTGTAAAGAACTAATGAGTTTGTCAATGCCAATAGGATTTGGTTTATCAATGAGCATAAACGCCTCCCATTAAGCGCTGCCGGTATTCCTGATTTGCTCCGTACATATCCGAAATATCATTATCGAACATACTTGAACTTAACGGCTGAGCTTCAGGATAAAATTCTTTCTTCACTCTTGCAGCCTCTTTCATTATCCTGTCTTTTAAACCGGGAACAAAGGGACATTCCTCTGTTGCTCCTGAAATATTCAAATCAGTATAAAGCTGCTTGGTCAAATCAGCAGTAATCCTGTTATCCTTGTTTGTTCTTGTATTATTTTGGATCAACTCAATCACATCTGCGGCCATCTGCAACCCGATAAGGTTATCGAACAGGTAAGGACTGTCAATTATTGGTTGAGTAAAATCCCTGAAAGCGGATACCTGTATATTAAAACCATGCGTTTTAATCGTAAAAGAAAGTTGGTTGATCGTTATCTTATGCCCGGGCAATGCGGGAAGCTCTACCGGAGATAACCCGAAATTGTAGGTAGTATTGAACCTGCCCACTACTTCATTTATAGCCTGTACTGTTCCGAGGTCATCCTGAAAATATCCCAGGTAATATGATCCTGACTTATTTGAAACGCCGGCATAGCTAATTACTTCGCCTAATTGCACGATGGTTTGCTGGTTAGCTAACGCAGAAACGCTGAATGTTTTTAAAGCAACTAGGGGCTGCGAATCGTGAAAAAGATAAAGATTAAAAGTTACATCAGCATTGAACTTTAAAGCCACATTGTCAATCTGTATGCTTCTGTCGAATGCTTTTGGCGGCGCTATCCTAACTCCAACAAATTTTCCTTCATTGGGATTTAAGGTATCGAGGATGCCATAACGTTCAAACAAAAGTTTCTTTTCAAGATTTTCTCTTTTATTAAAAACTGCATTCAGGCATTTCAGCACTACGTCAACCTGCATATTTTTCAAAAGAGCATTGAAATTGTCCTGCGTGATAGTAGTATCTTCCTGAACAATGAAGATATTATATGGAGAAACTATTTTATGCTCTGCTTCAAAAACTGGTGAATAAAGATCATCTGTCCCCCAAATATTGTCAGAAGATAAGGTAAAGGGGAAATCTGTTCTTGTGGGCTGTCTCCACCTGCGACGGCCTACGATTGCTGGTAATACTTTTGAAACATCGTACCCGTTGCTATATTTTATAGAGGTTGGACCTGTCGCGGACGGAGTTTTTGCCCGGGGAATAAATTGAATAACCCATTTTTCCCCGGCTCCGGTATTATGGCCTGTATCGGTCAGGCTTATTGTATCAGTGACAGGATCATAGGTATAATCCGTCGCCGGGTCAAGTGGGCCTGTCACTCCGGGTATTTCTAAAGTGAAATCCCATCCCTTCAGGCTCGGCCTGTTGGTTGATCCATCATTAACGTAGCTATGGCCACCGACCGAAAAACCGGGCGTAATACCCGCAGTAATAAAAAGCGGTAAACGGGTTTCTATGTTCAGGGCGACTCCCATTATTGATTAACATTCTTGCGCAGCAAATACAAGGTTTTTGGCTTGCATTTTTGCGTACCAGATGTGATATAAACGATCTTATAATAAACAAATTCAGCAGGGGCGTATGCAAACGTCTTAAAATTGGTAGTTACATCAGCGAGCGTAAGAGAATCAACAAGATTGTAGTTTGTCCCGTCAAGCCCGTAATAAACATAAGCCTTGCCGGCTACTGTACCGGATACTTTTGTCGTAGTTGCCTGAAGCGTCACACAATTATAACCTGCTGTCGCTGTAACGATATGGGTAATCGTGTCAGCATTAATGCAGGTGTCAATACCGTGGTGCGTATGACTGGCCGTGCTTGGCGAATTGGTGATTGTCGCCGGTATCCCGAATTGAGCATTTGCAGCCAACCCGGTAAATAAAATAAGAATGAATAGTAAATTTTTCATATTATTTGTTGCCCTTACCGGGCGGGCTTTTAAGTCATTTGAGCAATTTCATGAATCACTGAATCACCGGCAGTGGATAGCGGAGGCGCTACATAACCAATGGTAAGTGACAACTCCCACTGATCTACGATATCCTGCGTGGATCCACCTGTTGTATTGGCTGAGGTATCTGCCCTTGCCGTGTACATTGAGATATCCGCAATGGCTACTCCTGAGTTTCTTTGAGCTTCCGGAAGCATCATCATGGCATCCGTAACCGGGCCAGCGAATGGATCGCGAATAGTACCGAGTGAACCCACACTGTTTTCACCTGCATTTACTCCCTGCCTGTTCAGACCTTCATTCCAAACAAGGCCAGCGAATAAACCTGCCGGCATCGCAAGGACGGTCCCGGCTGCATAATTTGAATCAATCTGATCCTGGGTAGTGCCGATATTCAAACCGGCCTGTTGCCAGGTCAAATTGGTGGCGTTTCCAATCCCCTGTTGGAATTGAAACTCCATTTCTGCGGCTGTCTGTAAATCAGCGATGATATCATACTGGCCGGTGAAATACCGGGCAGCTAAGAAAATTTTTATCTTTTGCGCAAACCTTGTCTTGTCAGCCTGTGGTATTTCGGCTGCAAAGTTTGTCTCATTCCATATCCCTGAAGGAAAGGCGGAGGCGATCTGTGCATCGACGGTAGCCTTTGAAAGCTGCATTCGATTAGCATAAAGGAAGGCCAGCGCGCTGGTATCATGCCTGGTGCGCAGGTTTTTCCACTTTTGCTCATACAGGTTATTAAAAAGCATTTGATAGGTCAGGATGCTATTATAAGCGAGCTTCCTGGGTAATGAAAATGTCTCTACATGGGTTACATAGGTGACATTTATTTTACCGCTATCTCCATAAGTTCCGGTATGGACAGCAACTTTTGCGGTTGCCGATCCTGCGGCTACATTGGTGAAATAGTTGATATCAACCGGGCGAAGGGGTGATACCCGTAATTCCTGCGCATTGGGAATTGAAATACTTTGGTTCTGCAATGCCAGTTCCATTACTGTAGGTACTTTGCGCCGTGTTTCAGGAGCCGCGTACTTAGAAGTGACAACGGCCTGTCCTGTAGCCAGCACACTGACAGCATAATTTGCCATTAGATAAAATTTAGAAGTAAAAATGTTGTGAAGATCAGGCGGAGTACCACTCCTGTGACTTTATATTGGCAGTACCACTGTGGGGTATAAAGCTGTCATTAAAAGAGTACCACTGCTTAGTAATGACGATGTAAAATTATAGAACAATTTTCCAATGTTCCAAATTTATTTTTTGAACCCAATAATTTGACGTTCTAAATTTTCCAATTTTAGTTCACTTTCGTGGCACCAAATTGTTTTGTAATTCATATCCTTATCGAAATAACCAAACTTGTAAATTTTATTGGTATAAGTGATTTCACAGGCGCATATTATACCTTCAATATTTCCGAATAACGCCTTAGTGCCGCATGGTATTATTGTTGTTTTATTCATACAATAAAGTTCAACAAAAAAATCCCAACCTTGGGAAAGGACGGGATTGAGAAACGAACGACTGCTGCGAGAGATACAAAATTTTTCACGATAACAATTTCCACGCCATCCATGCGACAATACCCAAAGCAATAATGCAGCTTATCACTACCCGCCAATAATTATTATCGCCGTTTTCCGCTGTCAATTGTAAATTGTTATAATTCTTTTTTAAGAACCATAATATTTGGCAGAAAAATCATTTATATATGATTCAAAATCTTCAATAGGCATATCAACTATACATACTCCCGCTATAGGATTACCAAAAGGTGATAGCAAATGAAGATTAGTACAACTCCTTTCTTCTCCAGCAAAAGAAACTACTACAGTAGAATATCCTAAAAGTAAATTGAAGTCAATTTTAGATTTTGATGGTACTGCGCATTGTCTAAATTCTGAATCGACACTTATTGTTGTGACGGGTATAAACCTATCGCTAAAATTTTTTATTTGTCTCAATTGTAAAAGATTTGATTCAGGTCATTGATAGAGTAAAACTGGCTATGTACTACATCGGTAATATTTCTCACATCCCGGTAGAGGTGGCCGTACATATTAACCTTGCTGTTTGCGATCAATCCCATAAAGAAAAGATAGGTAGGCCAGTGAAATATCGGTATCGTTGGCGGCGAGATCATTGCACCTTGTTGCAATTAGCAATAACAAGCTGCGTCGCCATAGTCCAAAATGGGCAATCTTGGTTATCAGTTTCAAACTGCACTTCATGTTCCCAAACATTGATGACCGTCATTGTCATTCCATTGTACTTATATTTGTCTCCGACATTAATCATTCGTAGGCTTTAAAATCTGGATTAGCCTTTGCGATCTTCCCGACATAAGAAACAAATTCATCGCTCATTACATTGCCGGAAGGATTGGCCTTTATCCATTCTGCTTGCGCCTGGGACATTGTTTTGATGCCTGAGCCAGAGCCGCCTGTTCCGCCATTGTCTCCGCCGCCGCGTCCGCCAGTTCCACCCGTTCCGGTATCAATCCATTTTCTTTCATTGAAATAATCGGTAATCGCCTGTCCTACCGGGACCGGATTCTGAGTTGTCTTATCCCTGATTATTTCGCCGTTTCTTTTCACGACCTGTTTACCTTCATGTTCTTCAAATATCAAATCCTGCCTGAGTAAAGTCAACATTTCATTATCTTTCAATACCGATGTTCTTTTGGCGGGAAATGAGCTAATGAGGGTAGCAGCAAAGATCGCATCTTTGGCTTTGGCTTGCTCTGTGGTGAGTGAAGCGGTAAGGGTCTCTTTATCTTTCTGCAGAAGCGTGATCTGTTCCTGTAATCCGGCATCGCCTTTATTCACTTTGCTGTTAACGGCTTCGACCACTTTATCAACATCATTGCCGACCGTATCCTCAAGGCCGAATTTCTTGCGGAATGCTTTTGCGGCAAGCTCTTTACCCTTTCTTTCACCTTCTGTTTCGCCGAGCTTCTTGCCTTCATTGAGCTTGTTGGTATCCCTGGTTGTCAAATCGGCTTCAGTAATTAATGTTCCTTCAGGAATAACAACGTCGGTTTCTGCGTCGGCTTTGATGGCTGCTATCAGTTTATCAACATCGAATCCTAATGTTTTCAGTTTTGCGCTTGCATCTGCTTTAAGAGCCATAAGATATTTTTATTTTAATGGGTAAACAATGTTTCGCCCCGGCTTTGCCTTTCCATTCAGGTTTGCTGCAACCTCTTTCCAGTATTCCTTTAAGTACATTTCAAACTGATCCATTGTTAGCGTGGACATAAAGGCTTGTCCGGTCTGAAGATAAATGATGATTCCCCAGTCATAGCCTTCATGATAAGCAAGAACTGATTGAGGTAATAATTTACAATCAACTGTTTTGTCCTTGTTGCCTTTTTGATCGTCGCCGGGTAAGGCTATGGGTATGGTCAGGAAAGGATTCACGCTTTGCTGTCTGCTAAAAGATAATACCTTCCATTACCCGCCCTGCTATGCTCATTCAATATTTGCGCATTGTATTCTTTGGCTATTCTTATCGGGATGGAGGAAGTATTTACAGGAACATCATTTTTGATTGTAAGCCCCACCATATCAATAGGGGTATCTTTCAGACCTGGATACCGCTCTTTCATTATCGGAACGGCTGCATAAAGCGAGAACTTGAAATGTCTTCCCCAGGGTAATGTGTCAATGAAGGCGAGATACGCCGTCCAGTTATCGCCGGTCAGGTTTTTGAAGTCGAATTTCTTTATTTCAATAGGCGGCGCGGCCGGCTGCAATGGTTTTGCGTTTGATCCCACATTCATAAGTTGCCCGAATATTCCGGCTGCAATCTTGTCGGCATCTTCTTTTGCAATGCCGTCAATCTGGATAAGTTCTGAAGTTTCGTCAATGGTAGGTTGCTTTTGTGAAGCATATTTTTTGATTGCTTCCTGAAACTGTTCTGAAGTCATAAAGGGGAATTGTTCGGATAAAGGTAGTAATTATTTTGAAAAATGGAATTTTGTTCTATTTTCCAAAGTTTTCTTTTTCCATCAGATCGCAGAATCTTTGATGGAACATGGCCGCAGAGTCTCTTTTACCTTTTCGTAAATATTCTAACTGCTTCTTTGTATATTCTGTCAATAGGTCTGATATATTTTTAAGGTAACTATATAGCTATTTGACCCAAACATAGTAAAAACCCTCGATTTTGGCCTATTTTATAAATTTATTTGGATTTAAATTGAAATCAATTTATATTTAGGGTATTAAAACAAACAGAATGACAACTGAAACTTTATACTGGAAGTGCGTAGCAACTGGAAATATAACGATTGAGATACGCACTCAGCTTACATCAAATATATGGCAATCTCAAACTGATGGCAGGTATTACACAAAGGGGATATTGGGTTGGTGGGATATTACAGACAATTTGGAAAAATATATAGATAAACAAGAGTTGGCCTACGAAATATGTAATACCGTAGGCTGTGCTGATAATTATCCTGAATTATATCAAGCGGCTTATCAAGTTAGATACAAAGGTAAAATGACCAATAAAAGCAAAAAGGCTATCTCCGCTTTTCAAACAAGCGATGTTCGTAAATTCGGATTTATACCTACTGATTTGTTTAATCTGCTTGAATTAATAAAATAGCTATAGCGGCGTGTTGGTATTTCCCGGCCATAACAGGGTAAATGCACCTAACGAATGGGTAGATTCGTGACAAGCCGGGAGAGACCGGCTTATTTTAAAACCTCAAAAAAGATGACTATGACATATACAAAATCATTTCCGATTTACGCAGGAATGCAATTTAATTATCCGGGTACTTCTAAGAACAAACTTTATAAGGTTGGGTATTATATTGTTCTTTTCAGATATTCAACCGAGGGCGCATTATTGGAGGAAAAGAAAATAAAGACAGTGTTTTATTAAAATGATACTTAATTTATAATATTAAAACATGAAAAATATTATTTCAATTCATAAATGGGTTGGCATCAAGAATGATACAACTAAACAAACGGAAGGCGGTTATTTATATATCCACTTCAATAGTGATACTAAATTATTACCGAGGTTTGAAGAAACCCTCATTAGCCAAGACAGAGAATATAAGGCGGGACAAACAATAGGATTTTCTTTAAAGGCACAATCAAGAAAAGAGGCTATACAGATGTTCCAAAACAAATATAAGATTGTTCCCGAATCCACTATAAGATACTATAAAGCTCCTATGCCTAATACCATTGCAGAACAACAGGAGTTAATTGAG
>JAUZOA010000094.1 GCA_030706685.1 Bacteroidota bacterium | reverse complement strand
TGCTGACGCAGGAGAAAAGCAAAACCGCAGAAGACAGTATTATAATAAAAGAAAGTGGTTTCATAATCTGGAGTTTATGTAAAAGGATCTTATTTGCTGCCGCAAAGCTATCGTCACAGACATCGGATATCAATGACAACAGTCAGTGCAAAGGGCGGAAGTAATCAGTTATAGGCCGTTTTTTTTTATACCTGTCTTGTACTGGAATAGCTTTACACCTTTTTAGGATGTCCTGCCGGACAAAACCCGACCAAGAGTCAAACGAATCCTGAATAATATTTGAAAACCAATGACTTGCCAGTGGCTATTCGTTTCCATTTTTCCCGGCTTACCTGTTAATCTGGCAAACTCTCCAGGAAGAAATACTGTTAGGCCATATCTTGACTTCCCCTGATCTTCCTTCCTCATCCCCTACCTTTGCCCAACACAAAATTGTTTGCAATGAAAAAACTTTTTATTTCAGCTATTTCGATTGGCTTCTTTTTTATCACTAATGCGCAGATAAAAACACCGGCTCCAAGTCCTACACAAACGATTAAGCAGGATTTTGGGCTCGCCTCTATTGAATTATCCTACTCACGCCCCGGCGTTAAAGGGAGAAAGATATTTGGCGACCTGGTACCTTATGACAAAGTATGGCGTACGGGCGCTAACAGCGCTACTACACTCACCTTTGGAGACGAAGTGAGCATTGGCGGGACAAAAATCCCGGCGGGCAAATACGGCCTTCTTACTATTCCCGGAAAAAAGAACTGGACCGTCATTATCAGCAAACAGACAGATGTGACAAGCCCTGCCGCTTATAAACAGGAAATGGATGTCGTAAGAGTAACCGCGGATGTAATAAAGATGAAAGATAAAGCAGAAACCTTTACCATGCAGTTTGCGAATATCAAACCGGTAAGTTGTGAGTTGCACCTCATGTGGGATAAATATGCCATAAGTTTCCCGATCAATACGGATATTGATGCCAAAGTGATGGCAAGCATCAAAGATGCCATGAAGACAGACAAACCTCCCTATTACCAGGCAGCGGTGTATTATCTTGAAAATAACAAGGACCTGAACCAGGCGCTCGAATGGTTCAATAAAGCAGCGGAAGCAGAGCCCAATGCATATTGGATACAACATCAATGGGCCAATTGCCTCGCTAAACTTGGTAAAATACCCGAAGCAAGAGCAGCCGCTACAAGATCAAAAGAATTGGCAATAACAGCAAAGAACGACGATTATGTAAAGCTGAATGATAAATTATTAGCTGAATTGAAAAAATAGTCCTGGCGACCGGGAAAAAGGTTTCACGCAAAGAACGCAGAGGAGCAAAGGGGGCAAAGTATAAGACTCTCTTTGCGTCGCTGTATTAACGTTGCCCTTTGCGTGAAATATGATTTACAATAAAAAGATTTCACGCAGAGAACGCAGAGGAGCAAAGGCCGCAAAGTATAGGACTCTCTTTGCGTCGCTGCATTAACTTTGCGCGCTTTGCGTGAAATATGATTTGTAATAAAAAGGTTTCACGCAAAGAACGCAGAGGAGCAAAGAACGAAAAGTACAAGACTCTCTTTGCGCCGCTGCTTTAACGTTGCGCCGCTGCGTGAAATATGATTTGTAATAAAAAGGTTTCACGCAGAGAACGCAGAGGAGCAAAGGCCGCAAAGTATAGGACTCTCTTTGCGTATTTGAGAGATTTATATTTTTTATTGAGACGCTTCGTTCTTTTGCACCAGCAATTTATTCAGTAAAAGCGTAAATAAAATTACCCCGATAGCCCCGATCGGGTTCAGCCATAAGAAGCCCATTTTAAAAACAGGCGGGTTGGTTTTGGTGAGTATAAATACAGTTAGTACCAGCAACTCGGCCAGTACAGCGCCCCAGAAAACGGCGTTGCTATTAATTATATTTTTAAAAAAGAAAGCCACCAGGAACACGCCGAGTATGACTCCATAAAACAATGACCCAAGCACATTCACCGCTTCAATAAGGCTGTTGCCGATATTGTAGGTGAACATGGCGACGACGATACAGAATATTCCCCAGGCCAATGTGTACCATTTTGAAAGTTTATATTCGTCCTCCCCGCTTTCTTTCTTCTTCGTAAATCGTTTATGAAAATCTACCATCGAGCAGGAAGCCAGTGAGTTGATAGCGGCGGCGATACTTCCCCATGAAGCCAGAAAAATAATAGCGATCAGCAATCCCACAAGACCTTCGGGTAAATAATCTACAACAAACCGGAGAAAAATATAATTCGTGTCATTATCATCGCCTTTGATTACTTTGGATTTGATCCAGGTCTTTACTTTATTCCTTAATGTATCTGATTGAAGCTGCAGGGACCGGAGCTGATGCGTTTCCTGGTCAATGGCTGCATTTTCTTTTTCGTCCATGGCATGCACAAGTTGCGCTACTACCTGTTGTTTTTGTACGGCAATCTTATCATAGCGCTGCTGCACCAGCAAGAGCGAATCCTTATAGACGGATTGCTCCAGTTTTTTGATCTGCACATCATTAAAAAATACGGGAGCTTTATTGAACAGGTAAAAAGTAAATACCAGCACCCCTACAAGCAATATCAGGAACTGCATCGGCACTTTTACAAAACCATTCATGAGCAAACCCATGCGGCTTTCTTTCATTGATCGCGCGGTAAGATACCGGCCCACCTGGCTTTGATCGGCGCCAAAATAAGAAAGCGCTAAAAAGAAACCGCCGATGATGCCGCTCAACAGGTTGTACTGGTCGCTCCAGTCAAAGCCTTTTTTAGTAATCCCGGTTGTAATCACATTCAATTTACCCAGTTTGCCTCCTACCCTCAATGCATCCGTAAACCCTATATGTTCCGGCAGCATTTTTACGACCATATAAGCCGCCAAAAACATCCCGGTGAAAACAATGATCAATTGCAATTTTTGTGTATAGGCAACGGCTTTGGCTCCGCCGGTAATCGTATAAATGATGAGCAGGCCGCCCATAAATAAATTCGTCCAGTAAATATTCCAGCCAAGCAGCGAGGAAAGTATGATAGAAGGCGCGAACACGCTGATACCTGTAGACAAGCCCCGTTGAAGCAAAAATAAAAATGATGTCAGCGTTCTCGTTTTCCCGTCAAATCTTGTTTCCAGGTATTCATACGCGGTATATACCTTCAGTTTGCTGAAAATAGGAACAAAGAAAATGCAGATAACGACTGTTGCCAGCGGGATGCCGAAATAATACTGAACAAAGCGCATGCCGTCCGTATAGGCTTGCCCGGGCGCTGAAAGAAAAGTAATGGCGCTGGCTTGCGTGCCCATAATGCTGAGAAGCACCAGCGTCCATGACATGCTGTGATTGCTGAGGAAATAACCATCAAGATTATGAGAAGTACGGCTTTTATACAACCCATAGGCAATAATAGCAAGCAAGGTTACAACCAATACTATCCAATCGGGTTGGCTCATACTCCCATCCCCTGAAGGGGTGTTTTGGAAGATTCATTAATATAGCAAAGCATTTTACTGAAAATATTGGGTGAATAAGGAAAATAAAATAATCAGTATTAGTAAAAACACAACAACAAACACATACCAGTAATTCCAGTTCCTGAATAAGGGAGCTTTATCGTTGTGCTGACTCTTCATAATTTATTTTCGTGAAGACCGTGAATTGCCAAGAAAAACTATAATCAACCCCAGCCCTATCCCCAGTAACAATCCAACGCGAACCCTCCGGATGAACAGGCCGAGCAATAGTCCCAGCAGGATAGCAAATATAAAAGCCAGTTCTCCTCTTCGTATATCCGGTTTTCTTTCTGTGCTCATCTTAACAAATTTCAATCATTCAGGGTGTTCGAAGCCCCTCCCTGTTGGAGAGGGGTTTGGGGTGAGGCTCAAAAAGCCTTTTTCTTATTTAATGCAATAATATTTGCCAATAACCTGTATGCACCGGGAACACCGGCGGGCAATTCCCTGAAAAATACAAGCCCGGTATAGGTAAAGTACCCTTTACCGTATTTGGCGATGATCAGGCTGCCATCATCGCTGTTCTCACCGGGGTCATGCATGGAGAAAATAGTTTCAAAATTGGTCTTATCAAAATTCGAAGCATGATAAATACTTCTTTCCTGTATCCAGCCCTTAAAATCTTCCTGCGTGATTTTATTCGGAAAGTTCATGACCGGGTGATCAGGCTTTAAAAAAATTACATCTGCCTTCTCATCGGTTATTCTGCGGTTGACGATATCAAATTTGTAGGGGCCGATCTTCGGCGGAGCGCCATTGAAAGGCCTGTCATACTGAACAATAAAGTTACCGCCATCATTGATATACTTCATCAGCTTATCGTAATACTTGCTCATCCAGTCATTAGTATTATGCGCTCTTACACCTGTAATAATGGCATCGAATTGCTGCAGGTTATTCCGCGAAAGTTCTTTATCGCTCAGCAGGGTTACTTCGTATCCCATTTGCTCCAATGCCTCGGGCACTTTATCCCCGGCGCCTGTGATGTAGCCAATCTTCTTATTATAAGTCTTCAGATCAAGTATTGCATACTTATTTATTGCATCCGTAAAATAATTGATAAAAGGTATGTGATCATACCTGATAATATGCAAGCTCTTTGCCGTTATCTTTCCCGGTTGCTGGTAATACCCGAATGATAAAGAACTGACCTTTTCACCCGGTTTCGCTCCAATATCAAATTGACTGCTAAACGCCCGCCTGTTGTTTTTTGAAAGTTTTACCGAGTCATCTACTAATAAATAATCATCCTGGTATATCCTGGTTTGATTTAGATTTTTCTGTGCTATATAACTGAATTCCTGTCTCATGTCATCCTTAGGTTTCAAAACATTTATTTCTTTAGGAATATCCAGCGTATATTCAGGAAGTACTACCAACGGCTCATATAATTCTCCTTTCACCGGGTCAGTAAACTTATATTTCACTGTTTTGGCAAAATTGAAGTCCTCTCCTTCAATGTTCAACTTAATATTTACCAGGTAAGCCGGATCAACATCCGCCTGCCCTATTTTCTGTTGATCACTTACGTTAAAATAACCCTCCTCCATTTTATTAGCCAGCCAGTAAGGCTGCGTAAGCGGTTTTGAAGGCGGTACAAAAAATCTCAGGGTAAAAAAAACATTCCTGTTCCTGGAAAGCGTTTGATTGAAAGATGAATCAAAAGCATCCACTGATACTTTTAGCAAGGATGCGTTGACGCCAAGGCGGTTATTAAATACAAAGTTCATCCTGACAGAATCTGTTTGCACGGCGTACTGCTCATTGGTAGTTACATCCATGAACAAACCGCTGCATTGTTCGATCAGTTGCCGGGTTTCGTTCAATTTTTGTGTTTTCCAATACCCATCCGGCATTGAATTCAGGGTTTTGTATAATCTAACCAAACCTGTTACAGATTTTTCAGGATGCAACAAATCAAATGAAGAAGACAGGCTATCAACCATTTTTCCGATGATTTCACCCCCTTTCACTCTTTTCCAGGTAAGATCCACTCCATCCATAATATCACCTGAAGGTGCGCTTCCACCCGTTGTCCTGAAATATTCCAATGCTTCGCCCCTCGAGCCCGGTGATCCGAAACCCTGGCTCTTATGATTGCTCCGGCTGATTGCGGCTATCTCTCCGTAACTTTTTCCCAGCAAAGGATTATAACCACCTACATCAAATTTGAACTGGTCATTGCTTGTTGTATTGGTATTCCCGAAATTGAATGTATTCCATAAAATACGCCTGGCCTGCCAGGGCTGTACATATTTTAACTGTTCCGGGAAACGACTGGGATCTGCGGCGGCTGTAAAAGCTTCATTAGCCAAAATGGCTGAAGCGGTATGATGGCCATGACCTCCTTCTCCTGTTGTAGGAAACCTTGTTATAATGACATCCGGTTGAAATTTTCTTATTACCCAGACGACATCACTCAATATTTTTTCTTTATCCCATTTGGTAAATGTTTCTTCGGGGCTCTTGGAAAAACCGAAATCAAAAGCTCTTGTAAAAAATTGTTCACCGCCGTCTATTCTTCTTGCGGCTAACAATTCCTGGGTTCTTATCAATCCCAGGTCAACCCCCTGGTCATCGCCTATTAAATTCTGCCCGCCATCTCCCCTTGTCATGGATAAATAACCTGTACGAAACATCCTGTCTTTGGAGAAATAAGCGATGAGTCTTGTATTTTCATCATCGGGATGCGCAGCCAGATACAAAACAGAGCCCAGTACATTCAGCTTGCGGATGGCGAGGTACATGTCGGCTGATGTCCAGCCCGGAGGAGCCTGGCAATAGGCAACAGGCAACAGGCAATAAGCAAAGAATATAAACAGGAGCTTCTTCATTTCAACGAATTATTAGGCGAATATAACAGCTATTTGTGAAGCACATAAAACCGCCGGTACAAAAAAAGAAGCTGGCTCAAAAGCAATTTTTGCCGGGAAGACGGAAAGAAAACGGTAAATGATTTTTAACACTTACCGTCTTCCCGGTTATTATTCAAAAATGTCACTTTCTACAAATGGTTATCTGTTAGTTCAGTTCTTCGCCTTAGCATCGCCGTCCTTATTCACTTTCCTGCCCAATTGTTCCAGCAACTGAAGTCCCAATAAACCACTGATACCCCCATTAGCGCTATCCCCGTTTCCTATCAATACATCCGGCATGATCTTCACATTCTGGCTGGCTACAGATTCCATCACTTTCAACTGGGTAAAATTATCACCGCCCATGGCTTCCACGGAAAGTTTATACGACTCAGCATTGGATTTACCAATGGCCAGTATCTTTCCCGCTTCCGCGTTACCGGTCAGGGATATCTTTTCCGCTTCCGCTTTTGCCAGCAATTCGATCTTTTCTGAATCAGCTTTTGCCAAAAGCCTTGTTTTCTCCGCTTCACCGCTTGCGAGTAATTTCAAACGATCAGCTTCCGCATTGGCCTGCAGGCGGACGCTGTTAGCATCACCGGTTGCTTTCTTTACGGAAGCGTCGGCAATACGTTCAGCGATCAGCACACCCTGGTCAGCTTTTACTATTTCCTTTTGCATATCGGCAATAGCTGTTTCTTTTTCGAGCGTTTGTCTTGTTTCCTGCGCCTTCATTTCAGTATCATACGTGATCTTTTGTTCTTCGGCCAGCTTACGATCAGTCAATGTTTTCATCAGGCTTTCCGGCGGCACGATGTCGCCGATCAACGTATCTACCCCATATACATTGTACTGTTCCAATACTCTCCCGATATGATCTCTTGCCGATTGCTGTCTTTCCTTACGTGTTCCAAGGAAAGCGATCACATCACTATCCTGGGCGCTGTTGCGGAAATAATTACCGATTGTTGGCTCCAGTACCTGGCTTACCAGGTTATTCATATTACCAAAACGCGCGATTACCTTGGGCGCTTCCGTAGTTGGTATGTGAATGATCTGCGATACATCGAGATTGAACGGGAAACCATCTTTACTTCTGACCGTAATCGTGGAAAGATTCTTATCCAATTGGTGCGATTCACTTCTGGCGCTGGCCCAGTTCAATACCAGGTTAGTGGTGGGTACCAGTTCCACTTTCATGATATAAGGATTGATGGGATATTTACCGGGGCCTAATGGTTCAGCCCATACACCTTTATTTCCTTTACCGACAATATTTCCATGTTTGAATTCAGCGCCGCTCAGGTCCACCCCTTCCGTACCTACATAAGAAATAACAACACCTACATGGCCAATAGCTATCTCCGTCATATTTACCATCTCCAGTTTTGCAAACCAGGGATTGAGAAAATAAGAACCCGCCAGCATCACTTGTTCCTGCAAGCCTTTGTAGCCGTCACTTTGCAAAAACTTGTCGACATCCTGGAATTTATTATGCCCTTCAATGATCTTACCGGCTATTTGCCCTTCTTCCAATGGTTTACCTTCCGCGGTGGTTACTACCCCTACCGCGTTATCCGGGATCATGGTCATATCGGTCAATTCAATATTAAACAACAATGTATTGATACGATAAGAGCCGGGGGCAATGATGGCCGTTTGTCTTCCTTTACGTCCACCATTACTTAAGAAGGCGGCGGCATTCTGGAAGGAGTCGCAATCTACTTTGCGGCCAAGGATACGGCCTGTTTCCAATTCAGCTCCGTCTTTGGCCAGTACCAATCCTATCTTACCGGTTGGTATAACCGTGAAGGGTTGGAAAGTAATAGAGTATTGCCAGATCCATTTCCAGAAATAAACACCCGGCGCTAAAGTTTGCGCCTGGAACCCGGCTTCTCCCTTCGTAGCAATGATGCGGCCTTCGGGTAATTCCTGCTTGCCAAATAATACAAATTTTTTGGTAACTAACCCGATCCTGTCTTCAGGTACAATGACAAGACCGAAGAAAAAGCGAAGGATGAATTTATAAAACAATAAAAGAAATAAGGGGATACCGATGATCAATCCCCAGCGGAATAATTCAGATTTTTCCATGATGATTTAATGATTAAGGATTATAAAAATATTTGTTTAATGAAAGTACAGTTCGCCCCAGCCGGCAATGATGCTAACAACTTGTGAACAGGACGCATGCAGCCATTGACTGTCTTACAGGAACAGCGGTATGAATCAGTCCCGGGCAGCCGGGATCCTGCTCATCGTTTATTTATCTGGTAATGGGAGGAGGAGAAGTATTGTAGATCGTGAATTGAATATCCGATTCAATCGAAGTAAAGTGCCAATGATCTGATTCCATTGTGGAATAATTAATACATAAAATTAGATAAAAAGAGACCAGGGCTATAAAAAATCATTGCAACAACTGTTAAAAAAAGCGCGCGGCTTCATAAGCTGTTCATCGTGAACATCATTATCTTTATCCTTCCTTACTATTACTAAATTTCTGAAAAAGTTGATAGTCATGAAACGAAGAACCGGTTTGATCCTTGTTGCTTTCTTAATCTTTTCCTGTCATCCATCGGGCAAGAGCAATTCATCAGCCGGCATCAATCCCTACCAGTATAGTATTCAGAAAAAAACGATTGCGGAAAACGGTGCTGTTGTTTCCGCACACCCGCTTGCCAGCAAAACGGGCCTTGAAATTCTGAAGATGGGCGGCAATGCCATAGATGCCGCGATCGCCACCCAGTTAGCTTTAGCGGTAGTTTACCCGCAAGCGGGAAATCTTGGCGGCGGCGGATTTATGGTAGCCAGGATCAGCGATGGCGAAGAGATCGCGATTGATTACCGTGAAATGGCGCCAGGTCGTGCAAGCCGGGATATGTATATTGATTGGGCCGGCATGGCGCATACGGATAAAAGCCAGGATGGTCACCTGGCAAGTGGCGTTCCTGGAACAGTAGCCGGCATATTTGCTGCTGCCAAATATGGCAAACTTCCCTTTGAAAAACTGGTACAGCCCGCGATTGATCTCGCGGAAAAAGGATTTGTTATCCGGCAACATGAAGCGCGTGCCTTGAATGGATTACAGGATGAACTGAAAAAATTTAATACGATAGCGCCTGTGTTTGTAAAGAACAGTCCCTGGAAGGAAGGGGACACCCTGGTACAAACCGATCTTGCCAATACTTTAAAACGAATCCGGGACCAGGGCCCCGCAGGTTTTTATGAAGGCGAAACAGCAAGATTAATTATAGAAGAAATGAAAAGAGGCAATGGGATCATTACTTATGACGATCTGAAAAACTATAAAGCGAAACTAAGAACGCCGCATACCTTTAATTATAAAGGCTGCAAAATAATCGGTATGCCCATGCCCAGCAGCGGTGGTGTGCTGGTACACCAGATGATGAAGATGATCGGGGACCGGAATATCGCTTCCATGGGATTTGAATCAGAACAGGCAGTGCAGCTAATGACGGAAATAGAGCGAAGGGCTTTTGCCGACCGGGCCGAATATATGGGCGACGCGGATTATTATAAAGTGCCGGTGGATATGATTACGAATGAAGTGTACCTGCAGGAAAGAATGAAAAATTATGATCCTTCGAAAGCGACTCCGAGCTCCGTGATCAAACCGGGAGTGCTTCTCCGGGCAGAAAGTAAAGAAACCACTCATTTAAGTGTAATAGATAAAGACGGTAATGCAGTTGCCATCACAACCACATTAAATAATTCGTATGGAAGTAAAACAGTGGTGGGTGGCGCCGGTTTTTTCCTGAATGATGAAATGGACGACTTTAGCATCAAGCCGGGTGTCCCCAATATGTATGGAGCTATTGGCGGCAGTGCCAATGCCATTGCCCCGGGCAAAAGAATGCTGAGCTCTATGACACCCACAATAGTATTGAAGGATAATAAACCGTTCTTAATCGTCGGCACGCCGGGAGGGACCACGATACCTACTTCCGTTTTCCAGACATTGGTGGATATTATTGAATTTAATATGACCGCGGAAGACGCGGTATATAAACCAAAATTTCATCACCAATGGTTGCCCGATACACTGGAAGTGGAAAAAGGTTTCCCTACAGCAGTCCGTGAAGCACTTCAAAAGAAAGGCTATGCTTTTAAAGAAAGAAATAGTATAGGCAGAACAGAAGTCATCAAAGTCCTGGCCGGTGGAAAATTTGAAGCGGTGGCAGACAACCGGGGGGATGATGATGCGGAAGGGTGGTAAGTTGTAAGCTATTAGCTGCTGGCATCAACAATAAACTAAAAATCATAAACTATGAATAGTTTAGTCAAAGAATATCTCCATACAGTTATTCGCCGGGTAAGATACTATAAGGATCTTGGCGATAAAACATTTGCCCAGTTAAGGGATGCTGATTTTCATTACCAGCCCAACGACGAATCTAATAGCATCGCGGTAATTATCCAGCATATGGCCGGCAATATGCTCAGCCGGTGGACAAATTTTTTAACGGAAGACGGGGAAAAAGAATGGCGTCAGCGTGACGATGAATTTTCCATTCATAGTTACAGCAAACAGCAATTATTGGAGATATGGGAAAAAGGCTGGCATTGTTTCCTGGATGCCCTTGAATCGTTAAAAGAGGATGATTTATTAAAAACAATCCATATCAGGAAAGAAGAGTTATCGGCTATTGATGCCATCAACCGGCAACTGGCCCACTATCCCTATCATGTAGGCCAGATCGTCTATATCGGCCGCATGATTAAAGATCGTGAATGGAAGAATTTATCCATCCCCAAAGGTCATTCGCAGTTATACAACCAAAGTGATGCGATCAAAGACCCGGCGAAAAAGTATTAGACGCTGGGGGGCAAGGGTTGAACCCTCCAACCACTCTAACCACCCCTATTTGCTTTACCGGAATTAATTTCTATTTTTACCGGTCAATTATTCAACTGTCCTGCCCTTCAGTTTAGAATTGGCCTGATTGCCCGGGCTTTGATAAACAATAATAACGTCCTTATTTTATCCGTCCAGATGACAATAACCAATATGTTTATGAAAAAACTTTGCTTTTTATCCGTACTAACGGCTTTCACTCTTTTTTGTACAGCGCAACCGCAGTTTGGCATTTTTGCCGGCGGACAGGCAACTACAGCAAAATACACGATACAGGATATAAAGCAACCCAACCAGTACAAATATGGGTTCCAGGTTGGTCTTGGCCTGAAAGTGCCTTTTGACCCACCGCTGTTTTTCAGCCCGGCCATCTTTTATAGCATGAAAGGATATAAGGTACAATTTAACCAACCTGCTTATCCCCCGGATACTTTAGCCGTTGATAATAATACCACCATTCATACCGTGGAAATGGCCTTTTTGTTACAGCTTGACCTGGGTAAACGGCCTGATCATTTTTTTATCAAAGCCGGGCCATCCCTCGATTTCCAGCTTTTTGGAAAAGAAAAATACAACCTGAAAGCCGGTGGCCTCGTTGACCGGAAAATGATTTTCGGCTTTACTGACTATGGCCACTTTTCCGCCAGCCTGCTTATGCAATTAGGCTTTGAAACCAATAGCGGCTTTATGATCTTTGGCCAATATTCCCTGGGTCTCGCGAGCATTAATAACGCGGATTATGGACCGCAGATACACCATAGAATATATGGTATCTCCTTTGGCAAATACCTCAACCATAAAAAGACTGCGATAGATACCCGGAAAAAAGAATAACAAACCAGGTAAAGAAAGCCCCGGTAGCTTAGTTAAAAGGGAACACGGATTGCATCAATAAGCCGGATGTACATGGATAAACCTGTGGATACCCATCCGATCCGTAACATCCGTGTTTCATTCCGTTCTGCTTTTCCGGGATACCAGTAACAGGCAATTATAGTAATTTTTCGATCTCTTCATTCAGGATTAAAATCGAATCAGGATCTATTTTATCAATCTGTAAACAGGGCTGAAACCCTTGCCAGGCAAGCACCGGGAAAGACGACAACCTGGGAGGTTTCGATAAACAAATTCTTCTCTTATTTGCATTTCCCGGGTTTTATTTTATCTTTACGCCCTGTCCAACCTTCTTTCGAACAATCCCTGATCCATCTCCGGTAAAGCTAGCCTCTCCTTTTCTCAATATCCATTATTAAGATCGCTGTAATTGTAATCAAATATCCCGGGGAATACGAGTTTTCTAATTGATCAGCGTACACTACTATGGACAGGATATTCGATTTACGTACCTATTGGAAGCAGTTGTCTTCACTGGTAATTGCACAAAGTTCGATGGTTTTATTGATGGCCCAAAACCCTATCGTGGCCGAAAATGCTTTGCCGGGAAACCCTTCCACCGAATGGGATATCGCCGGCGCCGGTGATATCAGCATCCAGGGATTTGCTACCGATATCAGCGTGAATAAAGGACAGACCGTACATTTCAAAATACAAACCGACGCCACTGCTTATACGATTGACATTTACCGTCTCGGTTATTATAATGGCAACGGAGCACGAAAACAAGGCACAGGAACAATTACCTGTTCATTACCTCAAACACAACCCTCTCCTGTTACTGATTCCGTCACGGGTCTTGTAGACTGTGGCAACTGGACTGAATCCGGGAGCTGGAACGTACCATCAACGGCTGTACCGGGTATCTATATCGCCAGGTTGAAGCGCACAGATAATGGAGGCGCCAGTCATATTGTTTTTATCGTTCGTGATGATACAAGTCACGCCGATCTTTTTTTCCAGGCTTCGGATGCTACCTGGCAGGCCTATAATGTCTATGGCGGAAATAGTTTGTATACAGGCGCTACGTCAATGCCGGGTGGTCATGCTTCGAAGGTAAGTTATAATCGTCCGTTCCTTACCCGCAATGGCGGTGGCGGTGGCGGAGTTGCACAGGATTGGTTATTCAATGCGGAATATCCCATGATCCGCTTCCTGGAAAGAAATGGTTATAATATTTCATATACTACTGATGTGGATGCCGCACGTTATGGCAACCTGCTATTGAATCATAAAGTATTCCTGTCTGTCGGTCATGATGAATACTGGTCGGCCGAACAAAGAGCCAATGTAGAAGCAGCCCGGAATGCGGGTGTGCATCTCGCTTTCTTCAGCGGTAATGAAGTGTATTGGAAAACGAGGTGGGAAAACAGCATTGATGGGTCTGGCACAGCATGGCGTACATTGGTTTGTTATAAAGAAGGAACGCTGGGTGAGAATGTATGCGGCAATAAGTGTGATCCAACTTCTGCCTGGACTGGTTTGTGGAGAGATGGAGCGGCTTATGATGCCGGCAAACCTGAAAATGGGTTGACAGGACAAATCAGTTGGCAAAACAGTTCCGGCTCTATCCAGGTACCTGCAGTCTATAAAAATCTCAGGTTCTGGCGAAACACCAGCATCGCATCGCTCAGCGATGAATCTATTGCAACGCTTCCTGACGGTACCCTGGGTCATGAATGGGATTACGAACAATACCCTGATAGTTATCCTTCGGGTAGAATCACCCTGTCGAGTACCACTATTGGCGGATATACACATAAATTATCCCTGTATCGCCATCCGGGCGGTGCATTGGTTTTTGGAGCAGGTACCATCCAATGGGCATGGGGACTCGATGATACTCATGACCGTGGCAATCTTCCTGCCAGCCAGGATATGCAACAGGCAACTGTTAATTTATTGGCAGATATGGGCGCCCAACCCGGCACATTACAGGCAGAACTCGTTGCCGCTACCCAGTCAACCGACAACCAGCCTCCTGTTACCCTTATAACTTTTCCTTCCAACAATGCATCTATTCCTTCTTTTTCGCCCATGACTATCACAGGCACCTGCACGGATGATCATGTTGTTGCCGGTGTAGAAGTTTCTGTGGATGGCGGCCTTACATGGAAACCGGCAAATGGCACTGCTAACTGGACATTTTCATGGACACCCGCCATACCGGGGGCTGTTACCATTAAAGTCCGGGGTTATGATGACTCAGGAAATATAGAACCAATCGGTACTGTTCCTTCTCCTAATGCTATTTCGGTCACTATCGCCGCGCCGCAATGTCCCTGCACGATCTACCAGCTTACAGATACACCGGCAGTAAAGAACAAGTACGATAATATAACAGGTATTGAAGTAGGCGTAAAGTTTCGTTCGAAGATCAACGGATACATTACCGGGTTGAGATTTTATAAAAGTTCAAATGATATGGGAATACACAAAGGAAGTTTATGGACATTAGGGGGCTTGCTTCTCGCCCAGGCTACATTTACCAATGAATCAGCAACAGGTTGGCAGGAAGTGGCTTTCTCCACACCGGTTGCCATTAATGCCAATACCACATATGTTGCCTCTTATAACAGCCCGACAGGGTATTATGCTGAAACAAATCCCTATTTCACCGGAGACATTACAAACGGCCCGTTAACCGCCATCGCGACAACCAATGCCGATGGCCCAAATGGTGTCTTTAATTATTCACCGTCTCCTGTATTCCCTTCATCGAATTACCAGAGTAATAATTACTGGGTGGACATCGTATTCAATAACAATTCTGTTGATGTTGTTCCGCCAAAAGTTGTAACCACTTCGCCGGCCAACAATTCAACAGGTGTAAATCCTGCTACCCCACTGAATGTAATTTTCAATGAAGCGATTGACCCGGCTTCAATAACCGATTCAACGCTTGTATTAAAAAATTCGGGTAATACAGTCATTCCTTCTACAATAACTTATAATAACGGTTTGCACCAGGCTACTGTGATACCTGTTTCTCCATTGGATTCCTCTTCCTCGTATTCTATAATCATTGATGGAGGAGCATCGGGCGTTAAAGATTTAGCCGGTAACCCATTACCCTCCAGTGTCAGCACGACATTCAGGACAACAGGTTCCACTCTTTCAGTAAATGAAGGGCCGGGCGGACCCATACTCGTGATCAGCAACTCATCGAATCCATTCAGTACTTACCCGGTTGAAATATTAAGGGCAGAAGGATTAAATGAATATGACAGGCTGGATATTACGGCCGTCACTTCCACTATATTGAATAATTATGATGTAGTGATACTTGGTGAAATGACTGTATCGGCTGCCCAGGTTACTTTGTTGACTAACTGGGTAAATGCGGGTGGAACATTAATTGCGTTGAAGCCGGGCTCATTGTTGACCCCTTTACTGGGAATATCAGCCGCAAGCGGTACGCTTAGCGATGAATATTTACTGGTAAATACTGCTTCCGGTCCGGGAGCGGGCATTGTCAATCAAACCATTCAATTTCATGGCTCCGCTAATCTTCATACATTGGCGGGCGCAACAAGTCTTGCTACCCTTTATTCAACAGCATCCACTGCTACAAGCAACCCGGCTGTAACAACGATTGATGTGGGTACAAATGGAGGAAAGGCGATCGCTTTTACTTATGACCTTGCCCGGTCGGTTGTTTATACAAGACAGGGTAATCCTGCATGGGCCGGTCAAAAACGCGACGGGCAATCGGGGCCCATCCGTTCAGATGATTTATTTTTTGGTCTGCCTGCCGGTACCGGCGCAGACTGGGTTGACTTCAACAAAATAGCTATCCCGCAAGCGGATGAGCAACAACGCCTGCTGGCCAATATTATTCTTCAAAGCAATCTTCACCGCAAGCCTTTGCCAAGATTCTGGTATTTACCCAGAGGGCTGAAAGCAACGATTGTCATGACGGGTGATGATCATGCCAACAATGGAACCACCGGCCGTTTCAACCTGTATAACCATCTTTCCGATTCAATAGGACATAATACAACGCAGGATGTTACTGACTGGTATGCCATAAGAGGTACATCATACATTTATTTCAATACCCCGATCACGAATTCGCAGGTAGTAACATTCCAGAACCAGGGTTACGAAATAGCATTGCATCCAACTACCAGTTGTACCGATTTTACACCGGCATCGCTGGACAATGCATTTGTCAACCTCCTGGGAAATTTTGCTTCCAATTTTCCTGGCGCTGCGGCTCCCGTTACCAATCGCACGCATTGCATGCCCTGGAGCGACTGGGCTACTCATCCAAAAACGGAATTCAATCATGGCATCAGGCTGGATGTAAATTATTACAACTGGCCGGCATCCTGGGTACAAAACCGTCCGGGCGTATTCACGGGTTCGGGAATGCCTATGCGCTTTGCAGATACAGACGGTACATTGATTGATTGCTACCAGGCGCCTACACAAATGACCGACGAATCAGGTATAGGTGTCGGATCATTCTGTGATTCTTTATTGAACCGTGCGCTTGGCCCTGAAGGTTATTATGGTGTATTCACTGCCAATATGCATACGGATACCGCCATCCATATCGGCTCCAATGCTATTATTGCATCAGCATTATCCAAACAAATTCCTGTCATTTCAGCGAAACAAATGCTGACCTGGCTGGATGGCAGAAATAATTCTTCTTTCGGTTCCATATCATGGGCCGGCAATGTGCTCAGCTTTTCCGTAACGGCCGCCAGCGGATCCAACAATCTCCGCGCTATGCTGCCTTATAGTTCCGGTACTGACCTGTTAACGCAGATCACCAGGGCAGGATCGCCTATTGCTTTTACCATATCAACGATCAAAGGAATTCAATATGCTTTCTTTGATGCATCCGTATCGGGTAATTATACCGCCACTTATGCGCCTACTACAACGATAACAGGCCAGGTTGCATTACAGGGACGGCCCGCTGCTCCTGGTCCGCAATGGCAGGTACCCGTACAGGTTGAAATTTATGTAACCGGGAACCCGACTCCCATCACTGTGTTTACGGCTACTACCAATGCAAACGGACAATTCACCGTTTCAGGTGTTCCTGTTGGCACTTATAATATTGGCGTTAAAAATATTCATACGCTGAGAAGAGTGATGGTAGGCCAGGCGCTTGTTGCCGGTGGTAATAATATTGATTTTGGGACCTTACTGGAAGGCGATGTCAATAACGACAATTTCGTTACTCTCTCCGACCTTTCTTTATTGATAAACAGTTTTAATAAAACAACCGGAGACCCTGGTTATGATGCGCGCGCGGATCTCAACAATGACAATTTTGTAACCCTTTCTGATCTGTCAATATTGATCAACAATTTTAACCAGGCTGGTGAGGTCAACCCTTAAAACAGAGAATGAGCACCTATAAATTTCGTAACACTAAAATGAAAACAAATGAAAACATATTTACCTTTTCACCGGCTTTTTAAAAGCAGGGCAGGGCAACCGGGAAGAAAGACAATCCTTTCTTTTATGCTGATTGTCTTTTTGTGGACAAACTTATCCGCGCAAAACTCCGCGAATATCATTATTCAGCCTGCGTCTACGACTACGACAGTGGGTCAAAGCTTCACGGTCACCGTGAGGGTGGATTTTACAACTCCTCCCGGCAGTTCTTCCGTAGACGCGGTAGAAGTACACCTCGCGTTCGACAAAACAAAAGATACGATCACTGCTATTACCAAATCGGCAATTGGTGTTTTACCCACTGAAGCGATTCCCCTTCAGTCAATCCATACCATCAACACTAATGGCCAGGTCAACTATGCGGCGGCTACCTCCAGCGGTTTTCCGAACGCTGATTTTGATTTTTTAACGATTACATTTAATGTCATTGGCGGCGGCGGCACAATAACACCCCTGTCATTTCTTACATCTTTCCCGAACAAAACAGATGCACAAAGACTCGGGAGTTCAATTTTGGGCAGTGTTGCAAACGGTAGCGTCAATATCCAAAATTGTACAGCGCCCACAGCGACTATCGCCTCTTCTTCTTCTTCCTC
>JAUZOA010000093.1 GCA_030706685.1 Bacteroidota bacterium | reverse complement strand
CCACCATTCAACAAAGGATCAAACGTAAAGTAATTCCCAGCTCAATGAACCCCTTGATATCAGCCCGGACTTCCGTAATTTTGCCAACACCTAGTTTATAGCTGATAGTGTTGTTTCTTTTAATGCCTCTTCCGGAACCGGAACTATTCAATGGCAACGCAACCGGTATTTCCGCCGCATGGCATTTGACAATGAGCTGGCCGTACTGCGCCCCAATGCGGGTGTTGTTTTCCCCACTACAGAATACCCCATAAACCCCGTATTGCCTTTCAGCATCCAGTTCATATCGCCAAGATCATTCCGGGTAAGAATGAAAACAGGCCTCACGACCCACGAGGAAAAAGATTCGCTGATGCTGGTCAAAGAGCCGGCTGTGGATCATTCCTGGATATTTACACAAACAAAGAGCGGTTGCCTGTACACAGGCGCTTATGGTTCCGTGCTGATCAACAATTCGCCCTGGCATATCGAGATCAGGGATAGCAGGGGGAAATTGCTTACAGGAACCAATCATCCTGTTGACAATGAAAGTACATTCACGCCTGTTCTTCCTTTTTCATTTGTAGAGCGCGCGTCCGATATGTCAAGAAGCGTGGCCGCCTCCTTCACCTTATCACCGGGTGAAAAAATATTTGGTTGCGGCGAATCATTCACCCGCTTAGATAAGCGCGGACAGAAGATCGTATTATGGACAGATGATGCCAATGGCATCCAGAATCCAACGATGTACAAGCCGATACCTTTCTTTATGAGCAGCAATGGTTATGGCATGTTTATGCATACTTCCTCACCCATTACCTGCGACATTGGCGCGTCATTTAATGCAGCCAATACATTACTGATCGGCGATGATGAACTCGATCTCTTCGTTTTTATTGGTTCTCCTAAGGAGATATTAAACGAATACACAAATCTTACCGGCAAGTCGCCCATGCCTCCGCTATGGAGTTTTGGTTTCTGGCAAAGCCGGATCACTTATTCATCTGAAAAAGAAGTAAGAGATGTAGCTGCAAACCTTCGCCAGTACAAAATCCCGGCCGATGTCATTCATTTAGACGTCGGCTGGTTTGAAACAGACTGGCGTACCGATTATAGGTTCTCTTCCTCAAGGTTCACTGATCCGGCAAAAATGATCAGTGATCTGAAAAAAGATGGTTTTCATATTTCATTATGGCAATTACCCTATTTTGTTCCTAAGAACAGGTTGTTTCCTGAGATCATCAGTAAAAATTTGTATGTAAAGGATGCCAAAGGAAATCTCCCTTATGATGATGCTGTGCTTGATTTTTCCAACCCGGCAACGGTGAAATGGTATCAAAACCATCTGGACAGTTTGTTGCGAATGGGTGTTGGCGCCATTAAAGTTGATTTTGGCGAAGCAGCGCCGCCAACTGGTTTGTATGCTTCCGGCAAAACCGGTTTTTATGAACATAATTTATATCCGCTCCGCTACAATAAAGCAGTAGCCGATATTACCAAACAGGTAAGTGGTGAAAATATTATCTGGGCAAGATCCGCCTGGGCCGGCAGCCAGCGTTATCCTGTACATTGGGGCGGGGACGCAGAAGCTACTTCTTCTGGTATGCTGGCCACTTTACGGGGCGGATTATCTTTTGGGCTTTCGGGGTTTTCGTTCTGGAGCCATGATATAGGGGGCTTCGTGCAACGAACACCGGAAGATGTATACCGGAGATGGGCCGCTTTTGGTTTCCTGACTTCACATACACGCAGTCATGGAACACCACCCAAAGAACCCTGGACATATAGTAAAGCATTTTTGGATGAGTTTCGTCTTAGTGATGAGATGAAATATAAACTGATGCCTTATGTCTATGCCCAGGCAAAAGATTGCAGTGAAAAAGGCCTGCCAATGGTAAGAGCTTTGTTTGTGGAGTTCCCGGATGACCCGGGTTCATGGCTGGTAGAGGATGAATATTTATTTGGCGCCGATATATTGGTAGCTCCTTTATTCCGTGACAGCACCTATGAGCGGGATGTGTATTTACCCAAAGGGAAATGGATTGATTATCAAAGCGGGGAAGTATATGATAATGGATGGCATCCTATCCGGGCAGGGAAAATCCCCGCAGTCATTTTGGTAAGAGATGGCGCGGCGATCCCGCATGCGAACCTGGCGCAATCCACAAAAGATATTGACTGGGACAATATAAGACTGGTAGTTTATTCAACCGGTAATTCATCCGCCAAAACTGGTATATGCCTGCCTTCTGATAATACACTTCATGAAATAACAGTGACAGCCAGGAACGGGAAATATACCGTGGACAATGATCCGTATAACGGCAAAATAAAATGGATGATCCAATCTTATAAAGAAAAGAAATGAGCTTTTCAAAAAAGGGTAAACTATTCATTTCTGCCATTACAATTCTTTTTGTATTCGCCGGTCATGCCCAGGATAATTATCCATATCCTTTCCAGGACCCGAAATTGGAAATTGAAAAGAGAATTGACAATATCATTTCATTACTTACACTGGATGAAAAGATCTCCTGCTTAAGCACCAACCCTTCGGTACCAAGATTGGGCATCAAAGGTTCGGGGCATATTGAAGGGTTGCATGGCGTAGCGCTGGGTGGCCCGGGCGGCTGGGGAAGAAGAAAATTAGTGACGACCACTACGTTTCCGCAATCCTATGGATTGGGAGAAACCTGGGACACAGCATTGATAAGACAAGTAGCAGCGATTGAAGCGTATGAAGCCAGGTATATTTTTCAATCTGAAAAATACAATACCGGCGCCCTGGTAATAAGAGCCCCCAATGCTGACCTTGGACGGGACCCCCGATGGGGACGCACGGAAGAATGTTATGGTGAAGATGCTTTTTTTAATGGCTGTATGGTACAGGCTTATGTACGCGGGCTCCAGGGCAATGATCCGAAATATTGGATGGCTGCATCCCTTATGAAACATTTTCTTGCCAACAGCAATGAAAACGAAAGAGCGCATTCTTCTTCCGACTTTGATGAACGCTTATTCCGGGAATATTACTCTGTTCCTTTCCGCATGGGTATTGAGCAGGGATCACGGGCGTTCATGGCCGCTTATAATAAATATAACGGCATCCCCATGATGGTACACCCGGTCCTGAAAGAGATTGCCGTAAATGAATGGGGACAGAATGGGATTATCTGTACGGATGGCGGCGCTATGAAATTGCTATGGACAGAACACAAATATTATACTGATAGCGCATGGGCCGCCGCCGAAGGAGTAAAAGCAGGTATTAACCAGTTTCTTGACCGTTATTCCGGCTCCATCCATAAAGCTTTGGAAGAAGGGATCCTGAAAGAAAAAGATATCGATGAAGTGATCAGGGGCAATTTTCGCGTGATGATAAAACTTGGCTTACTTGATCCGCCTTCCATGGTTCCTTATGCATCTATAAAAGACGGAGAGGAACCCTGGAAAATGGAAAAGAATAAGGAATGGGTAAGAGAAGTAACGAGGAAATCCATTGTATTGCTGAAGAATGACAATAATTTTCTCCCGCTTGATAAGACTGCCATTAAATCGCTCGCTATTATTGGCCCTTATGCCAACCAGGTCCTGCTCGACTGGTACAGCGGCACACCTCCTTATACGGTTTCGGCATTGGATGGAATTAAAACCAAACTCGGGAATAGTGTGAACGTGCAATGGACAACAGGCAATGATGCCGATAGTGTGAACAAACTGGCCGCCGGTTCCGATTATGTTATTATGGTACTGGGTAATCATCCCTGGTGTAATGCAGGCTGGGCGCAATGTCCAACCCCAAGTGATGGCCGGGAAGCTGTGGACAGGCAAACGATTTATTTAGAACAGGAAGAGCTGATAAAAAAGGCATACCGCATCAATCCCAGAACAATGCTGGTGTTGATCTCAAGTTTTCCCTATGCGATTACCTGGACAGAACATACTATTCCTGCCATTGTACACCTGACCCATAATAGCCAGGAACTGGGAAATGCTCTCGCCGATGTCTTATTTGGGGACTATAATCCCGGTGGCAGGCTCGTGCAAACCTGGCCACGCTCGATGGAACAATTACCGCCAATGATGGATTATAATATCCGGAATGGAAGAACTTATATGTATTTTAAAGGGGCTCCGTTATTCTCTTTTGGTTATGGTTTAAGCTATACGAGCTTTGCCTATTCACGTTTCAACGTAAATACTATGATGATCAAACCCGGCGCCGAAATAACTATCACCGTTGATATAACCAATACAGGGAAAAGAACCGGCGATGAAGTTGTGCAACTATATATCCGTCATTTGAATTCAGTGGTACTACGTCCTCAAAAAGAATTAAAAGCCTTTCAGCGGATCACCCTGAAACCAAAGGAAAAGAAAACAGTTCAGTTAAAACTAAAAGCCAATGATCTAAGGTACTGGGATGTGGATCATCACCAGTTCATGCTGGAAAAAGATAAAGTGCAGTTACTACTGGGAAGCTCTTCCGCGGATATTAAATTTTTTAAGACACTGGATGTAGTTCAATAGTACCCGGGTTTCAAGAATCCTTCTCAATTTTTGCTGGTAAGGCGATAAGGCGGTAAGTCAAGAGCCTTGAAAATTAATTCTTCCCGCCTTCCTGTCTTACCGGCTATTTTTAAAAATGACCAGCACTGAAATATTGTCTTTTAAAATTCTTGTCTTTTTTGATGTAATTTGTCCTCCCTATTCTTCCGGGCATGAAGCTTGATCTCATTCTTCAAAATATTGCCAAACATATTCAGCTTGATGAGAAGGAAATTGATTATTTCACTTCTTTGCTCACGCAAAAAACTATAAAGCGAAAAGGATTCCTGCTCAAAGAAGGTGAAATCTGCGGTTATGAAAGTTTTATTAACAGCGGTTGTTTGCGGACTTACTCCATAGATAATAAGGGCGTTGAGCATATCGTCATGTTTGCGGTCGAGGATTGGTGGACAGGTGATCTTTACAGCTTTCTTACCCAGACACCGGCAAGTTTCACCATAGATGCTCTCGAAGACACTGAAGTATTGCAGATCTCGAAAGCAAACCTCGAAAAACTTTATTACGATGTTCCCGGGTTTGAACGCTTCTTCCGGATCATGTTACAAAACGCATTTATAGCCCAGCAACAGAGGATCAATCAGACCCTTGCTTTTACTGCCGAAGAAAGATACCTGCATTTTATTCATAAGTTCCCGCAGCTTGAACAACGCATTCCTCAAAAGCAGGTAGCTGCTTACCTGGGGATCACTCCCGAATTTCTCAGCATGCTGAGGAAAAAATTAGCTGGCAGATAATTTCTTAAACTACTTTATTTTTCATCGGTTATGCCCGGTTTTATTTTGTGTCCGTAATTAAAAAATAAATGATTATGACACAGACAACTATTGAAGAAAAAATTAAAACCCTTAACAGCCTTATCCTTGGAGGCAAAGCCATGGATGGCTTTGAAATGTACTATGATGACCAGGTGATCATGCAGGAAAATGAATTGGCCCCGACAGCCGGCAAAGAAGCTAACCGCCAGCGTGAATTAAAGTTCTTCAGTGATATTACAGAGTTTCGCGGGGCGAAAGTGTTAAACCTCGCGGTTGGGGAAAATGTATCCTTCGTTACCTGGCATTTCGATTATACCCATAAAGAGTGGGGAGTTCGCAACTATACGCAGGTATCCGTACAACACTGGAAGAACGGAAAGATCATTAAAGAACAATTCTTTTACGGGAATTGAGTAGCGCTCCCGCAACGGCGCAGCGGCGCAAAGAATAAAAGGCGATTGCCAAGCTTTGTGCTGCTGCGCCGTTGCTGGAAATTATTTTGCTTTTACAATACAGTTTTATTTCACAAATTGTAATATTGACGACAACTGCTTTTTTCAACCACACTTTACTTTGTGGTTAAAAAGTATGAAAAAGATTCTCTTGTTCTCCATAGTAGTGATCGCTGGTTTGGCTATTGCTGCTTATTTTCTTTTCTTTAAAGAGCCTGTATTCAAAGCTACCAATGGCTACCTGGTAAATCTCAATAACAAAGGCGTGATTATCGAAGGATATGATCCCGTTGCTTATTTCACGGACAATAAACCCCTAAAAGGCAGCGAACAATTTACCGCTAACTATGAAGGAGCTACTTATTGGTTCGCTTCCGCTGAACACGCGGAACTGTTTAAGAAAGATCCCAAAAAGTATGCGCCCCAATATGGAGCGTTTTGCGGTTATGCGGTAAGTATCGGCAAGCTCCGCCCTGTTGATCCGCTTATTTACCAGATTGAAGATGGCCGTCTTATTCTTCAGCATACACAGGAAGCTTATGATCTTTTCAATAAGGACCTCAAAGAAAGTACAGCTAAAGCGGATACAAACTGGCCGGTTATTGTTTCGGATCATGTTGGTAAGCCCGTGCAATACGATAAACCGGCTCAACCCACAGCGTCATCCAGATAAAATTTCTTGTGATCAACCTGAGTTTTGTAAAGAGCCCGACTAATGCCGGGCTTTTTTCTTTCTAAGCCTTTCTATTTGTAATGTACCGGACAGCCAACCCTCCTGAACCTTATTTTCTTTGTGCTCCTAAAAAAATAAAAAGATGCTAACGACAATTAAAATGCTGCGATTAGCGCAGATACAAAAAATGAAAACCCGCGAAAACAGGTTCTTTAAAATCGTGTTCACAGGTATGATCCTGTTGCTGGCCCTGTTTGTAACCATGGGTGCAAATGCCCAGCAAAAGAGCGGGAGATATTTTAATAACGTAGACGATAACGGCGTGATCCTCGATGGATATGATCCTGTTGCCTTTTTTACGGATAACAAACCTGTTAAAGGGGATGCCAGGTTCCAGTACAAATATGAAGACGCCATCTATTATTTCGTCTCCCAGGAACATCTCGACCTCTTCAAAGCAAGTCCTGGCAAATACAAACCCCAGTTTGGCGCCTGGTGTGCTTACGCAGTTTCTCTAGGTCGTATAGCGCCGATTGATGTTAATACTTTTTCTATTGTCAATGGAAGATTGTTTATCCAGCATAACCAGCGTGCCGTAAATGGCTGGAGTAAGGATGTGCCCGGCAATATTTCCAAAGCGGATAAATACTGGCCCGGTGTTTCTGAAAAACATGGCAAGCAGATTGTCACGGATGAGGAAAAAGGTTTTTTGAATAATACGGATGAAGACGGGGTTATACTGCAGGGTTATGATGCGGTGGCTTATTTCACACAACTGAAAGCTGTGAAAGGCGACCCTACATATTCTGCAAGGTATAATGGCGCTACCTATTGGTTCTCTTCGGAGGCTAATGCTTCCCTGTTCAAAGATCATCCTGACATGTTTGCTCCCCAGTATGGCGGTTTTTGCGGATACGCTATGGCATTGGACAAACTCAGGCCCATTAACCCGGAGATATTCGATGTGATTGACGGAAAATTAATCCTTCAGCATTCACAGGACGCCTATACCCAGTTTCATAAGGACATCGCGAATAACATCACGAAGGCTAACGGTAATTGGCCGGGGCAGGTAAAAAAACATGCCGGTAAAAAAATTAAATACGACAAAGCGGCTCAGCCTGCTTCAGAAGATTCAAAATAGATAAAACCTCACGACATAAATACAATTCCAATGCAAACAAATAAAATTGCCGCTTTCTTATCATTCGCCGCCATGGTGTTGATGGCCATCCATTCCAAAGCGCAGGTTATTACAACAAAGACTATCTCACTGGAAGCAGCGAAGAAAGTAGTGGCAGAAGCGGTGAAATATGCAAAAGCGAATAATGCACCCGGCGGCGCTATCGCGGTAGTAGATAATGGCGGCAACCTTGTGTACCTGGAAAGATTGGATGGAACATTTGCCGCCGCCGCTGAGGTAGCTATTAAAAAAGCCAACACAGCCGCGACATTCAAAGCACCTTCTTCCAAACTGGAAAATTCGATCAACGGAGGCCGGCAGGCATTGATAACGGTAGGACATACATTCCTGCAGGGCGGTATTCCCATACTTGTTGATGGCCAGGTAATCGGTGCGATTGGTGTAAGCGGAAGCGCAAGCGCCCAGCAGGATGAGGATATGGCTATTGCAGGTGCCAAAATACCCCTAACCCCTAAAGGGGAATAAAAGGAATGAATTAAACAGCAAAGTAAAAATACATGAAGAATAAAGCATCTTTCTGGACAGTGATAGGTATCAGTATTAGTGCGGCAATAAGTGCAACATCCAAAAACATTCCGGCCGGCCTGTTCATTGGCGCCGGTACAAGTATGTTGCTGATGATATTAACCAATCTTGAAGCAGACAAAAAAATCAGAAATTAAAAAATTATGGCACGGATATATTCTTTATTAAAAATTTATGCCTTGTTACTGGCAGCTCTTTTTGCGGCAATAGCCGTGTTTTCGCAGGAAACAAGGCAATTGGCTGTAGACAAGCCACAGGCTATCGCGGATCTTCGCACCTATGAAGGTGCAGCATGGGTAAACGCGAAATGGTACGTGCAGAATGCACATATAGTGGATAAGGAATTCAATTTGCCCGGCCCGCAAAAGGGCGGCGGTGACGCGTTACCCCTCTATCCTACCGGGATAACTATTAAAACA
Source organism: Bacteroidota bacterium (assembly GCA_030706685.1). Taxonomy (GTDB): domain Bacteria; phylum Bacteroidota; class Bacteroidia; order Chitinophagales; family Chitinophagaceae; genus VBAT01. Next base: position 9,814 of record JAUZOA010000093.1, on the reverse strand, counting down.
GACCTGCTGCAACCGCAAATCGGGGCAGCAGATTTTGATAAGGGTTTCGCGGAGATCAAACCCACAGAACTGGAATCGAGACAGGGCACAGGCTTGTTTTCTTTTGTCTGGTATAAAGTAGATATTACCATTCCCGAAATGATTGGAAAATTTACTACTCATGGAACTACCGCTGTTTTTGAAATTGTAGTAGATGATTACAGCGAGATATGGGTGAACGGAAAGCAAATGCAGGGTTTTGGGCAAAGCGGCAATGGCGTGATAGCGGGCTACAATACAAGAAACCGTGTCTTACTTACCGATAATGCCAAAGCAGGTGATCAATTTTCTATCGCTATTCTTGGTATCAATGGAACTATTGGCAAATTGCCCGATAATTATATATGGGTTCGTAATGCCGTGGTTGATTTTTATAAAGAGCTCCCTGTCAATCCCAAGTGGAAAGACATCGGAAAAATTTATACAATTGATGAAAAGTTGAACAATCTCATCACTCCAGGAACTAAAATTGAAAAGGTAGCAGATGGGTTTTCCTTTACCGAAGGGCCTGTTTGGCACCCCGATGGTTATTTGCTGTTTAGTGACCCCAATACCAATACCATATACCGCTACAACCCGAAGAATCATAACGTGACCGTTTATATGAGTCATAGCGGCTATACAGGTACGGATATTGGTGAATATGGTCAACCGGGATCCAATGGGTTGACAATAGATAAGGAAGGCCGGTTGATCATTGATCAGCACGGCAACAGGAGAGTGATACGTATTGAAAAGAAAGGTCCGGTCACCATACTCGCAGATAAGATTGATGGCAAGCGATTCAATAGTCCGAATGACATAGTGCTGAAAAATGATGGAACGGTTTATTTCACTGACCCTCCTTATGGTCTTCCCGGCTTTTTTAATGACCCGGGAAAGGAACTGGATTATTCCGGGGTATTTATGATAAAGAATGGCAAAGTTCAGCTGGTGTCAAAGGATCTTGGTGGTCCGAATGGCCTCGCTTTTTCTCCTGATGAAAAATATTTCTATGTCACCAACTGGGATATCCGCGATATTCATCATACAAAAACATTATGGAGATACGAAGTGCAGCCTGACGGGACATTAAAAAACGGGAAAGTCTTCTTTGATTTCAGTTTTACTGAAGACGATGAAGCGCTTGATGGAATGAAAGTGGATAAAGAAGGTAATTTATACGTATCGGCCCCGGGTGGTGTATGGATACTGAGTGCAGAAGGGAAATTATTGGGCAAGATTGTAACTCCTGAGCGTCCCGCTAATATGGCCTGGGGTGATGAAGATGGAAAAACTTTATACCTGACAGCGCATAGCAGCCTTTACAAAATAAGAGTAAACACGGGTGGGAAATTTTCATGGCAAACTTCCAATCCATGAAGAGAGTATATAATTACGGGATTTGCAGTTATTATAAATAAAATCAATACAGCCAATAAAATAAAAAATAATGAATGTAAATAACGCCCCTTCAGGGGACGGGGGTAAAACAGTAATAATAACAGGTGGCAACGGAAACCTTGGATTAGCCGTGACCCAAAAATTCCTTGATAGTGGCTATAACGTAATAGCTACTGTAATCAATGAAGCTGCTAAAAAAGATCTTCCGGCTCATAAAAATCTCCAGGTTGAAGTGGTCAACCTGACCCATGAAGGCGAAACGGCTTCATTTATAGCAACCGTCATTGATAAGTATAAAAAGGTTGATGCGGCCTTAATGCTGGTGGGTGGTTTTACCATGGGTAATATAAGCGCTACCAGTGGGACCGACCTGGGAAAACAATTCTCATTGAATTTTGATACGGCTTATTTTACAACAAGGCCCTTGTTCCAGCACATGCTTGGGAATGGAAGCGGAAGATTGGTTTATATTGGTTCAAGGCCGGCATTGGATGCAAAAAGCGGAAAGGATGTACTGGCTTATGCTCTCTCCAAATCCCTGCTATTCAAATTGGCTGATTATTTAAATGAAGAAGCGAAGGGAAAGAATGTTACGGCGACCGTAGTGGTGCCGAGTACCCTGGATACTCCCCTGAACCGGCAAAATATGGCAGGGGCTGACCCGGGTGACTGGGTCAAGCCTGAACAGGTAGCCGATATCCTGGAATGGGTAACTTCAGAAAAAGGTTTGCCGCTGCGCGAAACCATTCTGAAAGTGTACAATAATTCATAAGAAATGGATTCGATTGATGAGCTATCTGATAAATTACTGACTGTATTGAAAAATTACAAGGGAAAACGCCTGTTCACTGTTGCGATCAGTGGCATTGATGCTTCCGGCAAAGGATATGTTTCAAAACTATTACAGGACGAATTGGAAGCCAGGGGTTATAAAGTGGTTACTATTGCTATTGACCCCTGGCAAAATCCAATAAGCATAAGGCTGCAAAAAGAAAATGCTGCAGAGAACTTTTACAATAATGTGTATCGCTGGCCACATTTCTTTGACCAGCTTATCAGGCCGCTTCAGCAAAAGAAAAGTATACTGTTTAAAACCAATCTTATACGGACAGATGCGGATAAATACTACCCGTTTACTTATCACTATGAGAGACCGGACATCCTTTTGATTGAAGGTATTTTCCTTTTACAGGAAAAATACCTTTCGTATTACGACTGGAAGATCTGGATTCACTGTTCTTTTGAAACCGGGTTGAAAAGAGCGGTTAAAAGAAATGCGGAGGGCCTGGGTGAAAAGGATCTTATTATGTATTATACTACGCATTATTATCCTGCCCAGCGATACCATTTTGATAAAGATCAGCCGGCCGAAAAGGCAGATGTTATATTTGTAAACGATTAATAAAAGATGCCTTTATTCAGCAATAAATATTTTATCGGCGGAATACTGATCTACATCACGGCCGTTTTATACCTGCATTTTGTATTCAACATGCCCTTCAGGTCCTTTCTTGCCAGCTCTGCAATAATTGGGGCCGGGTTCAGCTTTTTAGCATGGCTTTTTACCCGGTCATTACCTTCACCAGCCAACAAACCACCAGTCAAAAAAGAAGCCTGGTTGCTCGTTGCGCTGGTACTATGGATAGTTCTCTATATTACGTATGGCAGCACATGGATAAACCTTCTCTTGCCCAAGCCCTGGACAGATGACGCCAGAATTGCCGGCATGATCAGCTTGCTAAGAAAATTGTTCGTATTTGTCCTCGTGCCTTTTTTCATCTATAGACAATTTGGCTTTTCTATCAAAGATTTCGGCGCCGGGAACAACAGCTTTAGATTCTTTACCCGGAAGGGTATCTTACTGTTTCTTACATTTTCAATGGCGGCATTATTATTTCAATATTATTTCAGTAATGCCGGCCCGGCAGTCCGGCATGCACAATTAAGTTTGAGGGAACTGCTCATAGGATCACCCCTGGCTTTTTGCTGGTTATTTATTGAAGCGGGATTCGTGGAAGAATTTTTCTACCGTGGATTATTACAATCCCGGTTGAAGGCAATCCTGGGATCATCTAAGGGTGCAATTGTACTATCAGCCATAATTTTCGGGCTATCACATGCCCCGGGATTGTACCTGAGAGGTGCAGAAAGTGAAGGTGTTGGCAATTCACTTCCATTTCTTTTCTTTTGCGCCTACAGCATTGTGAATATGAGCATAGCCGGAATATTCCTGGGTATTATTTGGAATAAGACAAAAAACCTCTGGATAATTATGGCCATTCACGCTATGATTGACCTGCTACCCGGCCTGGCCTATTTCATTCAAACCTGGCATATAAAATAATACACATGAATTTAAACCAAGTCACTGTCTCAGTAAGCAATATTCCGCGATCTGCTGAATTTTATAAAAAGCTTGGTCTTCAAATGATCGTTAAAGAGGATCACTATTGCCGGTTTATGGCGCCGGGCAACGAGGCAACTTTTTCCATACACAAGGCTGACAAGGCAGAACCCGGTTCTACGGTTATTTATTTTGAGTGCGGGCATCTTGATGAGCAGGTGGCTGAATTAAAAAGCAAAGGCGTCGTTTTCGACCAGGACCCTGTTGACCAAACCTGGTTATGGCGTGAAGCTTACCTTAAAGACCCGGACGGGCACATTATCTGTCTTTATTATGCGGGTAAAAACAGGCTGGATCCGCCGTGGCGGATTAAAGAGTGACTTCCCCGGTTATTTATCGCTGATTGTACAATAGCTGACACTCGCCCAGATTATTCCTTCCGATATTAGAGTTGTAATCATTCACAAAAACTACTGGCTATGAATGCAACGCTCCTGAATAATAAAAAAGTACTGATCACCGCGGGTCCGACCAGGGAGGCTATTGACCCGGTACGTTATATCAGCAATCACTCATCCGGCAAGATGGGCTATGCCATTGCTGAACAATTTTTGAACCAGGGCGCGGAAGTAGTCCTTGTTTCGGGACCGGTGAATATCTCGTTGCAACATCCGCGGCTAAAAACAGTAAAGGTGAATTCGGCATCGGAGATGTACCTCGCCTGCTGTCATTATTTTGAGAATACAGATGTAGCGGTATTTGCCGCTGCTGTGGCTGATTACAGGCCGGCGAAAGTAGCCGGACAAAAGATCAAGAAAGATGAAAGTTCGTTTACCATCAGCCTGATAAAGAATGTGGATATAGCTTATGAGTTTGGCAAGATAAAATCAGCAAGCCAGGTCTCTGTCGGCTTTGCGCTGGAAACAAATGATGAACTGACCCATGCGCAGGGGAAACTGCAAAAAAAGAATTTCGATATGGTAGTGCTTAATTCGATGAATGACGCCAACGCTACTTTCGGATTTGATACCAATAAAATAACTATTGTAAAAAAAGATCTGCAGCCAAAAGAATTCTCCCTCAAACAAAAATCGGAAGTGGCTAAAGATATCGTTAAAGAAATTTCCGTTCTGCTGATCGGGCAATATGAACATAAAGAGTTAGTAAGATTTGAGTAATTTTATAGATGTTATTGAAAATCTCCCTGGTCATTTTGATTATTTTTCTATATGCCAGCCCGCTTTTATGTCAAACGCCCAGGAAGAATTTTGATCCTGATAGTTTATCCGAAAATTATTTTACCGGGTTGAAAAAAGAGTATGGGAAAAACAAGCAATACCCCAAACAGTTTGAAAAACAAATCCTCATTGCACTCTCTTATTATCCCGAATTGAAGAACACTCCCATCTTGTTCCGGACCCGGGTAAGACATACGCCGGCCACTACAAGAGCGACCTGGGCGGGAGTTTTCGAAACCAGGGGAAAAAGGCATTTTGTAATTACGATCAGCGACAGTACGGAACCCATGCTGATGCCTCTCCTGTTTAAGCACCTGCCATTTAATGCGCAGGTAGGTGTGATGGGACACGAACTGGCTCATGTCAGTGATTTTTCCCGGATGGTTTCCCGGCAGATCATCGGGCATGCTATTAAGAATATTTCCGCAAAGTATATTGATAAATTTGAGTACAATACGGATGCGATCTGCATTGCTCATGGTCTTGGATACCAGTTACTGAGCTGGAGCAGTTTCGTCAGGAAAAAGATGAACCGTGAGAACTGGGACGGACCAGATTATGCCCACCGGCCCATGACCAAAGAAAGATATATGAATCCTTCAACGATTGAAAAGAGAATAGCCGCAGACCCAATCTATAAAGAAACCCGTTGATCTATTTTGTGCAGGAAGCGCTGCAGGATATGTCATTAATATTACTTTTGAACCAGCTAAGACCGCCTGTCCTTTTGATTTTATTTTTTCCATCCACATATAATATTATCCAATCGTCGTATTGAACTGCCCTTGCTTCTATCGAAACAGGATCGGCGATATAATCTTTTAATTCATCATTCATTTTTTTTCCCTGCGCATCAAGGATAAGATAGTAGTTCGTTTCTCCCTTTTCATTTCTTACATAAAAAACCGGGCTCATGCCACCAGCAATACAGCGTACGGCGCAATCTTTATGAGGCTTACCATGACCGGGTTTCATCACGCCGAAATAACATTTGGGATCCAGCACTTCACCGGTTAAATGAATAGTACCAAGTTCTTTTGTTTCAGGCGCTGTATTCACTAAAGAATTCGGGGTGGTTACACTTACCAGCGGATTATCATTTTTGTCTATCTGCAGCAATGTTTTGCCATCGCTGTATAATAATGTTCCTTTAAAGACTACCTGCTTTTTGTCGAGGCTTGTATTCTTCTCTTTTTCCAGCTCAGCGATTGTTCCTTCCGCACCGAATTTCCCATATCCAACCAATGGTATAGTGATATACGAAGCATGCCCAAACGCATCCTGTTGTGTCATTACTTTAACAGAAGGCACCGGAAATTGCCGGTAAATCCCTTTCACTTCCGTCAATTGTCCAAATTCAAAATTTGCTGTAGAAAATTTTTTCTGCTGTAAGGCTAACAGGATACCGATAACCGCAAAAAAAACCGCGGCTACTATTATTACGTAGCGGGTATATCTTGCAAAACTCCCGGGTGCTCTTTCCTGCCAGCCGATATAAAACTCGTCATTACTCATAGCTTTACATTTCTTGTTTTAAGTTTTAGTCTTTTATTTCCGCCCCGGGTCTTTCCGTTCCTTCCGCTGACGCTGCCGGGTTCAGCCAAACTTTATTATCAACGATCTTTACATCATAAGTACTTACCTTTTCCCTGAACGGAGGAGGCGATTGACCGTTTTGTGGTAAATACTGATAGCCGTGCCAGGGACAGGTAATGCAGCCATCCAATATCTTTCCTTCTCCCAGCGGACCGCCCTGGTGCTTGCATACATTATGCACAGCAAATAATTTATTTTCATGCCTGTAAACGGCGATACGTTCCTTGTCAATACAAAAGATTTTGGCGCGGCTGTTTTCAATATCTTTTACCCCGCAGACGTATACAAAGCCTTGCTGCTGCAATGCAAATTGCCTGTTATCGGTCTTTCTTTCCTTTATTCCTGAAAGCAGGTGTAAAGTCACCAGTGTAGTAGCTCCTGCGAAAATGATGATTACGAATACCGGGTTACTCTCATATTGTATCACTCCCAGCATTACATGCATCACCACCAGGAAATAAGCCAGGTAAACAAACATGTGAAGAGTCTTCCACACTTTCGGCGAGAGATGGTGAAGCCAGAAGTCATGACTGGTAATCGCCATGAGAAAAAAAATGACCAACGCCAGAAAGCCAAGTGCCTGGAACGGAAAGGCGCTTAAAGAATTAAAGTTCGTATTGGAAGTTAATAATGACAGGATGGGGTTGATATTACCCAGGGCATGAAATTGGAAAATACCAAAGCTGCCATGCACCAGTGACAGGGTGAACATAGTCACGCCCAGATGACGGCGGTTATATAATAAAGGAAGAAATTTCTTATTCAGCCGGCATAGGGGGCCAATGGCAAGGATCACATGCAATAATAATACAGCCAGCGTCGAGGTGCTGCGGATGAGTAATGTTTCAAAAGTTACCTGCTCATTGAAGACAAGGCTCAGTGAAATGAATAAAACAAGATAGCTGGTGCAAAACCCCGCAATCAGCCAGTCATATATTTTTTTTTGCCGGTTCCAGCCTACTGCTGCGTATGATGCACTCATGATCCCTCCTGCCCTCCCGATAGGGAGGAACTTTAAAAGTTAATGTATTCAATTGCCTTTTGGTGAATAAAATCATATAAAATAAAATGCAATTGGTTATAGCCTGTTGAATCCTGTTGTAATGAAAAAACGTAATCGCCTCTTGCTTCTATTCTTCCTACCAGTATAGCATTCTCCGGCCTGAACGACTCTAAAGCCCCCCCGCCGGAGGGATTTGGAGAAGCTTTGTAGATAACCGCGGAAGGAACCATCAAAACTGATTTGTTCTTCCACTCTAATTGCCATTGTGTGTTCCCCGGGTCAGTCCTGAGATTAATAGTATAGTCTTTTTTATCACTTGTCTTTTTAATAACTGGCAACAAACCGGCAGCGGGTGCCTGCAATAATTTTACCGGCACCATATCCGGAATAGCTAACCAGGCAAAAACGATCCCTGCGGGTATCAATACCGCCCAGGCTGTCCAAACCTGCAAGTGTCTTTTCCGTAAAGGCCTCATCATTCTTCTTTCGTTTTTGATGCCCTGATCCATTTATTCAATAAGAATGGCCAGAATACAATTGTTCCCGGTATAATAATGAGTCGGAAGCCCCAGGTGGCCCCATGGGCTCCCTCATCAATTTTAGTAACGCCTTTTACTATAAATGCGACAGCAAATACAAAGCCTGCTGCCAGGTATATCGCTATTATGATGAGTATGATACTAACAATCACCATCGCTTTAATTATTATCGATAACAAGAATACTGTTGAACCCGCTGAATCCATCCGGCTCCCTGTAAGGGTTGTTTACGTCTTCGAGCCAAACTTTATCATCTGCAAAAAATTTATACTGGTAACGCCCGGCCGGCAACATGGGTATTTCGATCTTCCATAATCCATTTTTTCCCGGTTCGAGCAATAATACATCCTGTGCCCAGTGATTGAATGTGCCTGCGAGCGCTATCTGCGCAGCACAATCATGCTGCACATAAAATTCAATCGTATTTTGTGTATGGTTTATACCGGGTGATACTTTAGGTTGCATGATTGTCTCTCTCTTTAAAACTTTTAAGAGCGCTCTCCGGGGGGCTATAACACCGAAACCCTGTCTTTCCGCCGGAAGACTCTCAATTCGTTTGGCCGTGCTGAAAAGAACTTCACGGATCATGGCAGGGGTGAGCGCAGGATTAGCTTCTAATAACTGCGCGATAACAGAGCTGACGATAGGCGCGGCAAAGGAGGTACCGTCAACATGCATGTAATGCCCGGAAATATATTTACAGGTTTGTATGCGGCGAATAATGGCTTCCCGGATAAAACTTACATCATCACCCTGCAAAACCGATCCCTCAAGTTCTGTTTGCGACAAATTTTTTTCCAGTTCCTGTTTTAATCTATCAGCCGGCAATTGCAGTAAATAATGCAATGTTTCCGATTCCTTCTGTTCTTTTGTTCCCGGCAGGATTGGCGCTGCTATCCAGATTGCATGAGCTACCAGCTCTGGTTTCATCAAATCATCTACCGTCTTTCCAAATGAAGAGTGGTATAATTTTCCAGGAACGCCTTCCAGTTTATTATCATCATCTATTCCACCCACCGCGATTACATTCGGGGAATTGGCCGGAGGCTTTATCGCCCCGTTCTCATCATTTCCTGCGGCAGCCACAACAATAATCCCCTCGCTGATCAATAGCTCAGTTAGTTTGTCAATTTCGCTTTGTTTGTAAGAAACAGGCTCGTCATCACCGAGGCTCATATTGACGATACGGATACTATATCTTGTATGATTGTCCAGCACCCACTTCAATGCCTTCACCATATTTTCCGTTGTGATCTTCCCGGCATTGTTTTGAACTTTAATTAAAACCAGTTCCGCATCGCTGGCAATCCCTTTATATAAGCCTTTACTTAAATAACCATCCCCTGCACAGACGACGGAGGTCATGGTTCCGTGCCAGTCCCCGGCCGTCTCTAATGAACTGTGTTCCCAGGCTTCACTTTGCCCGCTTATCTCAAAGGGAGAGGCTTTTGAAGAGTCTCTATTATTTGTAATGTCAATAATTTGTTTGATCCTGTTTTTATGTTCTGCCAGGTCCGGGTGGGGATAAAAGCCGCTGTCAATAAAACAGATCGTTATTCCTTTTCCGGTAAAACGTTGGTCAGCATCCAGGCGAAGACCGGCGGGTAGTATCACAAAATCATCCGCGCTCTTTACAGGGAAATGTGGACCGATCTCCGGCAGTATGCGTTGT
>JAUZOA010000092.1 GCA_030706685.1 Bacteroidota bacterium | reverse complement strand
TCTTACAAAATATTGGGAATTTTTATACGCAAAAAGAATTGTCGGCTGTACGACACTCCTTTAAAACCCTTTCCTGTTAAGGGTTACAAGAGACCCAACCCTGCTTAAAATTCTGGCATCTTGTTTGAAAATGGCTAACCGGAGACAGCATTGTAATTTTTAAAATGAATAGTATGAAAAAAAATTCAGGTATCACTTCGGTAGAAGCCAGGACGGGTTTCCGTGAAAAGATGATCGAGAAATACGTTAAAAAAAATCTCCCTCCCCGGGCTCCAAAAGAAAGCAAGACTTATGGTATGGGTGGTTTCGCTGCCCGTTTCAGGGAAATGGAATTTTGCGCTGCCGAGCTTCCTGTCAATGGCAGTGTTGAGATATTCTTTACAGGTTCCGATAGCTACCGGAAAGACCCGGTAAAGCGTGTCAGCCATCCGGTTACTTCCCGGTTCATTGTTTTTTGTTCAAGGGAAGACAACCTGGATTATAAAGTGTCCTGGACCTGTTCATTGTCCTGAGCCAATTACCGCTTATCCGTAAAAGCCCGTAATTCATCCCTCCTTTTTGCTGGTTTTTGAAAACTTTCACAGTTCTTTTTTAATCATCCCGGTTACTTCAGCATCCAATGCATGTACAAAGGATAATAAACAGCCGGTGCGAATAGTACAGTGACAGACAGGTAAGGTTGATGGATCTTTAAAACCAGCGATATGAACAAATCACTGCATATCAGCACAACATTCGACCAGCCGGGTCTCCTGGAGAACCTTGTAGAAAAGTTAGCGTGCCGCCGTAGCGATATCGGTTATGGCAAAGAAAAAATGCCGCTCGATTTCGAAGCATTGGAAACTTCATCCACTGAAACCTATGTAAGCGGTACAGTCTCGCTTTCCGACAAGGATGAAAGCATCAATATGCCTTTTACCAGCAGCTTTTTGTTTACCTGTATCAAAGGAAAAGATGATCACTATAAACTAACCTGGGCTATATCCCTGTCATGATAAAAAATTTACTCAGTCACTTTTCTATTCCTGATTTCTTTCACAGGCAGGGCCTTCATCCTCTGTGATATCATGCCAGGAAAAATTGCCAACGTTTTTGGTTAGTTCCCAGTAGAATTTTGTTCTTGGTTTATTATAGTTACCTGTCTCATTCATTTGCTCCGCATCATACAATCTTCCGTTTACCATTGTATAGCGAATGCTTTCTGTATTGCGGATATTTTCCAGGGGGTTCTTGTCCATGACAATCAAATCAGCCAGTTTTCCTGTTTCCAATGAGCCGATCCACTTATCCAGGCCCAGGCTGGCCGCGGAATTGATCGTAGCGGTTTCCAATGCCTGGTGATTGGTCATACCACCCTGCTGCATCATCCATATTTCCCACTGGGCGCCAAGACCCTGCAATTGCCCGTGCGCACCCATATTGATTCTTACACCGGCATCCATCAGTTTCTTTACACTTCTTGAAACAAGGATATGCCCGTTCTCATATTCTTCTTCCGGCAACATGGTGCGGAAACGGCTGCGCGTATCAATCACTGACCGGGGTGTGAAGCGAAGCAGTTTTTCATTTTCCCATACATTGCTATGCTGGTACCAGTAATATTCGCCGCTGGGAGCATTATAGCAAACAATCAGCGTAGGTGTATAACCTGTCTTTGCGTTTTTCCAAAGTTGCACCACATCATTGAATAAAGGGGCCACCGGCATATTATGCTCAACCGTTGTATGCCCGTCGAGGATCATGGTCAGATTATAATAAAAGGTAGAGCCTCCCTCCGGCACTACTTCCATATTCAGTTCCCTGGCAGCCTGTATGATCATCTGTCTTTGTTCACGTCTTGGCTGGTTATAACTTTTTACCGAAAATGCGCCGTATGCCTTTGTTCTTCGCAAAGCGCTTCTAGCATCATCAATTGAATTGATCACTGCTTTAAAATCACCATCCGCCCCGTATAAAATAGTGCCTGTTGAAAATACTCTGGGCCCAACCATCAAACCGGCTTTCACCAGTTCACTTTGCGCGAATACCATTTCGCTGTTGGCGGATGGGTCGTGTATTGTCGTTACCCCATACGCGAGATTGGCATAATAAGGCCAATGCTTTTGGGGTGTGATGCCGGTACGGAAATGACCCCCATGACCATGCGCGTCGATAAATCCCGGCAGGATCGTTTTACCATTGCAATCAATTTGTTTGGCGCCGGCAGGGATAGTTACATCTTTACCAATTGCCTTAATTAAATTCCCTTCTACCAGCACGGTTCCGTTCTCAATCACCTCATCCCCTTTCATGGTGATGATCCTTGCATGAGTAAAAGCAATAGAGCCTGTTGGTTTGTCAACGGCTACTTCCAGGCCCACATCAATTCCCTTCTCCGGAACTTTGAATAAGGAATCGGGTTTATTGGCAATAAAATCAAAACGCTCGTCGAGGTTGATACTGTAATACTGGTTACCCAATGTATAATGCAGTTGCCGGCTGTCGGCAGACCAATGAAGATTGATGCCTGCGTCCTTTGAAACCACTTTAACGGGAAAATCTTTGGTGCTGCTCCCGATATCAATAGTCTTTCCTGTTTTGGGAAATGCGGCTACATATACTTCCCAGAGATCAATAAAAGCGATCCATTTTTCATCCGGCGATACTGTAAACTGGCTGCCATACGTACTTTTTAAATGAACGCGTTCATCTTCGCCGTCTAATCTACAACTGGCGTAGGTCCTGTTCATACCACCGCCAGACTGGTAATAGATCCTGTTGCCGGCGCTGTTGAACCTTGGAATATCCCCTCTTTCTTTGACTAAGTTTTCATTGTTGCCATCCGCTGTCATGATATAGATACCGGGTTTTGCCGTGAAGGAAGGGCCGAGTACATTATCATCATCTTCTTTCCTGAATACGACCCATTTTCCATCCGGCGAAAACGAGGGCATACGATAGATGGCTTTTGCTTTGGTAAGCTTAACGGGTTTTGCGGTTGTGCCCGGCTTTGAACCGGGAACATTCTCCATATTTATCTTCCAGATGGCGCCGGTAGCGGAGTCATTCCAGGTTGTATAGACCAATGTTTTTCCATCAGCGGAAAATGAAGGTTCAAATTCAAAATCGGTTCCGGTAGTAATTCTTTGAGGTTTACCAGCCGGTAATTCTTTTTTCCATAAATAGCCGACTGCATTAAACACCAGCCATTTTCCATCCGGCGAAGTAGTAGCCTGCCGGATCACATTGGCAGTAAAAGCAGAAGGATTGATGTCCTGCTGAAAACGAACGGCATCATAGATACGTTGTTTTACATTGCAGGTAAAAGGGATTTCAGTGGCTTTATTCACCCCATTCACATCTACTTTCCAGATCTTTCCGTTGCTCCAGATCACGATTTGCTTGTCATCCGGCGTCCATGCATAACCAGTATATAAACCAAATACCGACCAGGCTTCCTGCTGGTCCTTGCTCAACTGGTCGTAGATGGGCCATTCTTCGCCGGTTTCGATATTGCGTAAATAAAGGACCGTTTTTGTTCTGACTCGTTTTACAAATGATAAAGTTTTGCCATCATGCGATAGCTGCGGACGTACGGCGCCACCGGGTCCGCCTGTGACTGTTTCTGTCGTTCCTTTTTCCCTGTCGAAGCGTTTGATCACAAAAATCTGGTTGTTGGGATCCTTATTGTACTGAAAAAAACCGCCGGGGTACATATCCTCGCTATAATAAACATAGCGGCCATCCGGGGAAACGACTGGTTCATTTACATCCTGCTGATCATTTTTTCTTACAGTTAATTGCAAGCCGCCGCCGCCGCTTATATGATACAACCACATTTCTCCCGCGCCTAATGAACGGGTAGAAGTAAAATGTTTTTTGGCAACGATATATTGCCCGTCGGGCGACCAGGTCCCATTATTCAACAAACGAAAACTTTCTTTGGTAATTTGCCTGGCCTGGCTGCCATCACGGTTCATCACCCAGATATTATCACCGCCGCCGGCATCGGAAGTAAATAATATTTTTTTACCATCGGGGCTGAACCGCGGCTGTATTTCAAAAGCATGACCGCCGCGCAAAAGTTTTGCTTCCCCACCCGAAGCAGGAATGCTATAAATATCTCCCAGGAGATCAAATGCGATTTCTTTTCCATCCGGGGAAATATCCACATTTATCCAGGTGCCTTCATTGACGGTAAAAGAAACTTCTTTGTACGGTCCTTCGGGGTTGGAGACATCCCATTTTTTGGCATCTTTTTTATCCTGCGCGGTAATGAAGGAAATAATGAACAGGAAAACAATAGTAGCAATTAGTTTTTGGCGAATCATGTGAGTGCATTTAGAGATGGGAAGGTAACGAGGAAAATTTAAATAAAAAGACATGTAAATCAGAGCGCAGCACGATCACTAATGTAATACAATGACCGCAAAAGAACGCAAGGATAAGACAGAATCATTTTTAAGGGAACAAAACATTCCCGTCAATATACATCTGCCATTGACTGAGGACGACAATGAAGCAAAAATCAGGGACGCGGGTGACATTGCCAAAAGACTACTTGCATTGACTTATTTGAATATTGCAGCTGATAATGGAGAAAAAACAGAAATAATTAATTTCCTGAAATCAGAAAATATCTGGGATGCTGTTTCAGAAAATGAGAAAGAACTTTTCCTTAAGGATAAATTGACGGAGAAAGAAGAAATCAATATTTCCTGGCGTTCAGAAGCAATCTGGCTAATGCTATGGGCGATAAACAAAGCAGATATATCAGAGCTACCAAACGAACAATGCGTTATTCCGAAAATGCTTGATAAATTACCTGAATACTTAAGCTCAACAACCGAATTTATCAAAACCGCAAAAAGAAGAACAATTACAGAGATACTTGATATGTCTGATTTACTTTATAGAATTCATTGGGCAACAAGGCAAGCTCAAATCGACGGCAAAGATATTCCCGGCGGCCTGGATGCAGGTATAGTCTATGAAAGACATTATGCAATAAACTGGATAACCAATTACGGGGAAAATTGGGACGACATTACTACTGATACTTAAACATTTGTATTATCAGTCCACTGGCTATTTCGCTTTGTTCTTTTGCTGCCTCCCACCGCTCTTTTTCCGCTATTCACCGACTTTTCAATTCTTGCTGCCCACTCACTATTGACCATTCACCATTCACTCCATAGTTTTACCTAAAATTTGATTATATGTCAGACTTTGAAAGCAGAAGAGAAGAGAGACGGAGGTGGAGAGATGAGCGAAGAGAAGAAAGAAGAAAGTGGATGGAGGAAAGATGGGGTGATAAAGGTAGCCGGGGTTATTATGCTGTACATGCCAAGGGTAGTATCTGGACCGGGGTGTTTATTTTATTGGTTGGCGTGGCTGCGTTATTAAAGGCATCCTTACCCGATATCCCTGGCTGGGTATTCAGCTGGCCGTCATTTTTAATTGCGCTGGGGTTTTTTATCGGGCTTCGCCACAATTTTGAAGGTGCTACCTGGTTTATCCTGATGCTCGTGGGCGGCATATTCCTGTATGACCATATCAATCCTGATTTTTCTTTTCGCCGCTATATATGGCCAATGGCGCTGATAGCACTGGGCCTGTTTTTTATCGTTCGCCCAAGACGCCGGAACTGGGTACACCTGTATGAAGCGAAAAAAAAAGAGGGTATACAGGACAATAACCCCCCTGTGAATGAAGGAAAATGGAGCACGGAAGACTTTGTTGATTCTACTTCGATATTTGGCGGGGCTAAAAAGAATATTATTTCCAAGAGTTTTAAAGGCGGTGATCTCGTCAATATTTTTGGAGGTACGGATCTTGATCTTTCCCAGGCGGATTTTACAGGGACCGCCGTCATTGAGCTCACCACCATTTTTGGCGGCACCAAGCTGATCGTTCCCTCCAACTGGTCCGTCAAATCGGAAGCCGTGATCATTTTTGGAGGTATTGAAGACAAAAGAAAAATGATGGCTGTCACCGAAAGTGCCGACAAAGTACTGCTGCTGAAAGGGACGGTGATCTTTGGGGGAATTGAGATAAAAAGCTATTAAGGAAATAAAAATCGATTGCCACCTTTACCAATAAAATCATCAACCTTCCAACTTGTTTTTATGAACTGGTATTTAGCAAAAATCGTTTTTCGCATCGTTTGTGGTGACGGGGACCATCTTCCACAGTTTGATGAACAACTGCGGCTGGTAAGCGCGGACAATAAGGAAGACGCTTTCAACAAAGCACAATCCATAGGAAAGAACGAAGAAGAAACCTTTCTTAACCGTAAAGAACAATTAGTGCAATGGCAATTTATCAACGTAAGCGAATTGTACCGGCTGAGTGAACTGATTGACGGCGCAGAGCTATACTCAAGAATTGAAGAAAGAGAGAATGCTGACGCTTATATCTATACGGTGAATCAAAAAGCAGAGAATATATTTTTTTCTCAAACTCACCAGCTGTTGCAACTGGCCTAACTGAATTATGTCAATATCGCCTCTTTCGTCCCGACGATTCCGGGTTATTTTCGTCGTTTGCTGGCTGGTGCTGATGGCAGATCATGCCATGGTGCTCCACTGGCTTACCCTGCCCTGGAAGGAAGCGATCATTGACAGCCTGATCAGTAATGGTATCCTATTCTTATTCTGCCTGCTGATATTGAATACACTCCGGTATTATTTACCGCAGAAGGAACAGGTGGTCAACCTATTTGCCTGGTGTATTTTCTTTACCCTTATATGGCTGTTGCTGGCACGATGGTTATTAAAATTGTCATTAGGGTACTATGAAAATTATTCCGGTATGCTTCATCACTCGGTGCCGATACGTTTCAGCATCGCTTTCCTGTTGCTGGGATGTGTAACGATGATCAGTGTATTGTGGCAAACATGGGCTGAGCAGAAAGAGGATGAGTCGAGAAAAACAGATGCTGAAAAATTGGCGAAAGAAGCTGAGTTGTTCAAGCTGCGCCAGCAGATGCAGCCGCATTTTTTATTCAACAGCCTGAACTCCATCAACGCACTGATCGGGAGCCGGCCTGCTGAAGCGAGGAAAATGGTTCAGCAATTATCTGATTTTTTGAGGGGTACTTTAAAAAAAGAAGAGACGCAATGGGTAATACTCCGGGAAGAATTGCAATACCTGCAATTGTACCTCGAAATTGAAAAGGTGAGGTTCGGGAATCGCCTGACAACAAATATTGAGACAAACGAAACGGCACAGCAGATGAAAATACCTGCGCTGTTATTGCAGCCGGTTGTAGAAAACGCGATCAAGTTTGGTTTGTACGATACTACAGGGGAAACAGTGATCCGTATTTCGGCGAATATGGAAAATAATGAATTGGTCATAACTGTCTGCAACCCATTTGACCCGGAAACTTCGACGCCCAAACAGGGAACAGGCTTCGGGTTGAAATCAGTACAGAGAAGGTTGTACCTTTTATTTGGCAGGAACGACTTGTTGGTGACGGAAACAAAAGACAATATTTTTATGACCAGGATAAAGATTCCCCAGCAGGGATAAAGATCGTGCTGTAGCAAAAAATCTTATTTTGTTCAAAAAACAATGCAAGTAGTATGACCCGTTAAAAAAAAATTATGAGCAAAGTTGTGATCATAGATGATGAGATGCTGGCAAGAAGCATCGTAAAAGAATATCTTCAAAAACACCCGCAACTGGAATTGGCGCAGGAATGCAATGATGGTTTTGAAGGGATCAAAGCCATCCAGCAATACCAGCCCGATCTTATTTTCCTCGATATCCAGATGCCTAAGATCAACGGTTTTGAGATGCTCGAACTGATCGAACAGCCCCCGGCCATCATCTTTACGACCGCCTTTGACGAATATGCCATAAAAGCTTTCGAAGCACATGCGATCGATTATCTTTTAAAGCCGTTTGACCAGGACAGGTTTGATAAAGCCGTTGCCAAATGGGTAGAACAGAAAAATACCCATACTGAAAAAGCCACACAGGAATTACTGGAAACAGCTTCTCATTCTCCGGGTCAAAACCAGCGTATCGTAGTCAAGAACGGCAGCAAGATCAAGATTATCCCGGTACAGGATATATTTTACCTGGAAGCGGCAGATGACTATGTAAAGATCCATACAAAGGAAGGTTATTTCCTGAAAAATAAGACCATGAATCATTTTGAAGAGGTATTGGACAAACTGCAATTTGTTCGTGGTCACCGCTCCTATATCGTCAATGTACAGCAGATCACGCGAATTGATCCCTATGAAAAGGATAATCATGTAGCCGTACTTCGTTCAGGCGCTAAAGTACCTGTAAGCCGGGGAGGATATGGGAAGCTGAAGGCTGTACTTGGCCTGTAGTAGCATTTTTCCCGGTGCCGTTTTCAAGTATTTCTGCAGCTCGTTTATACAACACAATTGCTTTCTCCGGTGAATCGCCGATGCAAACCAATCCCAGTTTGCCATATTGGGACAAAGCGCCGATAAGGTGAAACATAACACCTTCTTCTTTCGTGCTGTTGTAATGAATATCGTTGCAAATAGCGATATCTACCAGGTCATGAGGTGTTAACCCTTTGCATTTTTCACTGCTAAAATTATCGGAGGCGAAGTAATACCTCTTTTTTTGATCTGGCATTTCAAACTCACCCCTTTCGGCATGGTAAGACCCTCCCGTTAAAAACTGGAGCATCAGGTAAGGATGCGTGGTGCCTCCTTTGCGCAGATTAATTTCAATCGCATAATGCCGCCACCGGTCATTGTCTTTTACCGAAACGAAATCAACGCTGAACCTGCCCAGTACACCTTCTTTTCTCATCTCTTCGGCAATTTGCCTGGTCATTTGTCCTATTTCAACCGCATACTCCGGCGAAGCCGGGAAATTGGCCCCAAGAAATACCTGGCCGGAATCACCGCCCAGCAGTTGATCATGTGTAGAAATAATATCTATTCCGCCAAGAGGATTAATACGGCATTGAACGGAAGGAGAAACCTTGATTTCGCCGTCAATAGAAGCCTCTACGATACCCTGCATTCGCGTGAACTTTTTCATGAATGTTCTATAGTTCAGGTTCGGGGCAATTATCCTCATGTATTTTAAATTTTGCGCTACCCACGATTTGAGCTCGCCGGGATCCGGGGCTTCATCAAAAGAAAAAACAGCGTTTCCTTCCCCGGAAAAACCATCATTCATTTTTATAATCGCTTTTTTCAATCCAGGCTGCTGTCGCTTCAATGCTACCAGGCCATCTATTATCTCATTTTCATTGGCAAGATTTTCAAAACCCGGGGGGAAGGATATTCCGGCTTTATGAAATAATATCCTGCTGCCGCTTTTAGTTCCCCAATACCACAGGTCGGGGTCACAGCCGTATATTGGTAATCCCAGTCTTACAGCCAGTGTTCTTTCTTTATCTGTCACATTGAAACAGGCAATATGGGCAGTATATCCTGATGGTATGCTGTTCCGGATACGCTCTATTAATAAAGGTCTTTCCAGTATTTTTTCTATTAGTGATTTCCGGGAAATATCGGAACAACTCAGCAATGTCAACCGTTGCCTTGCATGATAGCCTGTAATGCCGGGCAATAAATGCAGGTAATAGTCTATGATAACAGGATCAACAATAGTGCTGGTAACATATATAACATGAGTTCTTGGCATCTTTAACAACATCAGCAGGCATAACAATCTTTCCTCGTAATAATTGATACCCTCTATTCTTGAGAGTATATCCTGGTCGAGAGTAAGACTCGGAATGATGATAACGGCTTTTGAAGCGAGGTTCTCCGGGAAAACATTTTTAAACTGGGCAGTAAAATTCAGCTGGAGTTGTTTGAATCGTATTATTTCTTCTTCGGAACCAGGTACCGGAAAATGATTGCCCTTTGCAGTTGAAAAATTTTCAGCATGTGGCTCCCCTGGTAAGAAGTATGACACGGTTGGATTTTAAGGAAAGATAACCGGATGTTTGCTTAACGGGGCTGATTTCCACAATAAACCCTGATGATTTTAATCAGGCTTCCTGTCCCATCCACAAGGCTCCGCCAATACTATCCCTTGCGGCGCCAGTTACTGAAGACAATACGTTGTATTCCTCCCTCCAGCGAAGCACTCCCATCAATGCCATGATCAGGGCTTCTTTATAGTTCACTAACTGTTTGCCGGGAACCACTATTTCAATATTCAACTCCTCCAACTGATCTCTTATTTGCCCCACCAAATAGGTATTAAAAGCGCCGCCGCCGGTGCAGAGAAGTTGTTGAACCTCCCCCGCAGGCTGCCGGTTTTTTAATGAGGCAACTACGTTTTTTATTTGAATGACAATATGTTCAGTATAAGTTCTGAGGGCATCCTGTATGGCAATACCTGCATCACTGATAATAGGATAAACTATACCTGTTCCAAAGTCATTCGCCAGTGATTTTGGGTAGGGTTGGCGGTAATAATCCAGCCGGTTCAATTTTTCCAATAAAACATTATCCAATTTTCCCTGCGTTGCCATTTCACCATCTTTATCGTATTCCTTACCGGCATCATTGGCCAGCATATTCAATACTCGATTAGCGGCACATACATCAAAAGCAATATAAGCTCCCTCTGCCGGCCCTCCTTTTTCAACAGGGGAGGAAGGCTTTGCGGAAATATTGGCGATACCCCCGATATTCAAAAAATAATTATAACTGCCGAATAATAATTTTTCTCCAATCGGCACAATAGGTGCGCCCTGGCCGCCGAATGCTACATCCATCGCACGCAGGTCGGAAACAACCGGCAAATGTGTTTCAGCCGCAATAGCTGCGCCATCTCCCAATTGACCTGTCATTCTTTTGCCCGGTATATGAAAAGTAGTATGACCATGCGAGGAAATCAAAGCTACCTGGTAGTGCAGATTCTTTTCCTCAATAAATTTATTTACCTGCTGCCCGACATAATGTCCGTAATCCACATGCAATAACTGATAGTCCAGGGCATTTAAAGAGGTAGCTGTCTTTAAACGAATGACCCAGTCTTCCGGGTAAGGATAGCATTCCGCCTGCAGGATCTCGTAATTCCATTTGCCTGCATTCTCATGAAATTCCACGCAGGCAATATCCAGCCCATCGAGTGAACTGCCGCTCATTAGGCCAATAGCTCTGTAAACCATGTGATGTATATTTTAGTCCCGTCAGCTTATCGGGAGCCAATTTATTATAGATTTGCTCAAAAGTACAAGGTTTTGCAACGCCTAATTGAGGGCTTCAATCTTCAATAAGACAATTTAAAATCTTCAATTATTATGATTGTAAACCTGAGCCAGCAACATTCTTTAATCACCAACTGGATTAGTGAGCTGCGTAATGTAGAAATTCAGAGTGACCGGATGCGTTTCAGGCGCAACCTTGAACGTATTGGGGAAGTAGCAGCTTACGAGATCAGCAAAGTTTTGGCTTTTAAAGAGGCAGAAGTGGAAACTCCGCTTGGAACAGCCAACAGTAAATTGCTGGAGAGCCAGCCGGTGATCGCTACTATTCTTCGGGCAGGTTTGCCCCTTCACCAGGGTCTTTTGAATTATTTTGACAAGGCCGACAATGCGTTTATATCGGCTTATCGTAAGCATCATAAAGACGGCAGTTTCGAAATAAGCCTTGATTATATTTCCTGTCCTGAACTGGAGGGCAGGGTACTGATCATTTCCGACCCAATGCTTGCAACAGGCTCTTCGCTGGTAAAAACGATCCAGTTCCTGAAAGCGGAAGGGCGTCCCAAAGAAATTCATATTGTAGCGGCTATTGCCTGTACTGTTGGTATTGAGTATGTTAAGCGGGAAGATCCTGCTGTTACCATCTGGTGCGGTGATATCGATGATGAACTGACTGCCAAAGGTTATATAGTTCCCGGCCTCGGGGATGCCGGCGACCTTGCTTTTGGCGTAAAAGTACAGATGTAAAGCAGCAGCTTTCCGGGATAAAAACCTGTCATCTCTACGAGGGGGATTTTTTCCGCTCTCAAATTTGTTGTATTTTCCCGTTTCGGATCCCGCCTGGATAATCAGTCGGGCAGACGGACAGTAAATAACCCCTCAGGCCGGGCAATTTCACAGAAGAATACAGCGTTTTACATTGAACAAAATGGTTTGGGTTATTTTGCCTGTCTGACAGTGAAAAAACATAATTGCTGAGATGAAAAAACTTCTTTCTACCCTGACTATCTGCGTGGCATTGGCAAGTGTGTCAACTGCACAAGATCCTAATTTTTCCCAGTTCTTCGCGTCCCCTCTTACCCTGAACCCGGCGCTTACCGGCAAGTTTGACGGTCTATACCGGGTAGCTGGTAATTACAGGAATCAATGGCCCACTATCAGTAATGCCTATACCACAGCAACTGTCTCTTACGATATGGGAATTATGAAGAACAAAATTCCGGAATATGACCAGTTTGGGCTGGGTATTATGGGATTTACAGACAGGGCCGGGGATGGCGCTTTGACCAATAACTATATTGCTTTATCATTGGCTTATCATAAAGGCCTGGATGAAAATGGCTATCACCAGATTGGCGCCGGTTTCCAGGGAACTTATGCGAATAAAAGATTAAATACCGCGAATTTGAAATTTGCTGATCAATTAACTCCATTTGGTTTTACCGGGGTAACCAATGAAGTATTTCTCAGCAACCAGGTCAATATCAGTTATTTTGACCTGAATGCCGGTTTTATTTATACCGGTTCGACTAACGGGTATAATAATTTTTATGTCGGAGCATCCATGTATCACATCAATCGCCCCAAAGAAAGTTTCCAGGGAGGAAATTACGTATTAAGTGCTAGAACAACCATACAGGCTGGTGGCAAGATTCCGGTGGGAACATATAATTATCTTCATTTTGCTGCCAATCACAGTATGCAGGCCAAAGCACATAATACGATGGTAGGCGGAGCCTTTTCATTGAACGTAAATAATAATGAAGAAAACCCTACCAATGTATATCTCGGCAGCTGGTATCGTTTTGATGACGCCGTTATTCCATATGTATCTCTTGAGTTTGGCGAATTCCAGATTGGCACAAGCTATGATGTAAATATTTCCCCTCTTAAGATCGCCTCAAATGCGAGAGGCGGCATGGAAATATCTTTTATATACATTAAAAAATATACTGACCCTAATATGAAGAAGCTGAACTGTCCGAAATTCTGATCTAAACTTAGAAATTATGTGAATATGAGAAAAACATACTTTTTAATTTTATGTTTTATAGCTCAGGATTCACTTGCTCAAGGTCGTTTTTCCCAGTTTTATTCCATGCCGTTGTTATTCAATCCTGCAAATACTGGCAGGTTTAATAAAAGCTATAGAATGGCAGGAGGTTTCCGGAATGAAGTGAATGCTGTTTCTTCTTTTAAGCAAAGCGCTATCTCAATCGAGTCAAAAATTCTTAATTCAATAGTACCTGAAAATGATTGTTTGGCAATGAGCATTGTTGGTATAGATGAAAAAAGTCTGGGTGAAGGAACTAAAAACGATTATTTCGGTGTTTCATTAGCATACCAAAAAGGATTGGATCCGGAAGGCGAGCAGCAGATTGGAGTCGGCTTCCAATTCATACGGGGGCGCAAACGCATAGATCCTCCCACATATGTTTTTGAAGATCAGCTTAATGCGTGGATACAATCCGGGTTTACGAATATTAATATTTTTCAGTCTACTCCCATAGATGTATCCTATAATGATTTAAATGCAGGAATTGTTTACCAGGGAAAAATAAATACTAAAAACTTCATTTCAGTAAGTACAACTCTTTATCATGCCAATAAACCGCATAAATCATTTTCAGGTGGAGAATTAATTCTGGACAGGCAATTTGGCGGTCACATAGGATGGGAGAACAGACCCTCCGAGCGAAATAAGGTCTATTCGTTTTTACTGGTAAATTTCCTGGAAAATCAGGAAACCATTTTAGGTGGGGCAATTTATCAATCAACTATCTCAACGAAACGTTACGAAATAGAATTCGGAGGCTCTTTTAAGACAAACCCTATCCTTGGTCAATTTATTATTCCTATGATTGGCCTGAATTTCAGGGAATTCCTTCTGAATATGTCGTATGATATAAATATTTCAGCAAAAAATACGCAACGGCGGGGAGCCACTGAAATTACACTTACCTATACTAATGCGACAACCCGATCAAGGTTTTTAGAAAATAAATTTATCCGCTACTGAACGAAATTTGCCAACTCGTTCTTAATTTCGGATAACCTTTACCAAAACTTATTTTATGAAATTTCTATTAACCTTCTGCCTCTGTTTGTTTTTTTATGTTTCTTTCGCAAATAATATCGATAATATCATTACTGGCAATGCATCTCCTCAGTCAGGATCAACGGAAATTTATACTGTTAATTGGGATAGCTGGGGTAGTGTATATGAGAATTATGCAAATGTTTCATGGAATGTTACAGGCGGTACACTGATTTCGTCTGATAAGCATACCGCAACAATACAATGGGATTACGTTCCATCCTGGCAAAACGGATATTTCAGTATAGATGTTTATGAAGATTTGGGAGGACAGAGTGGAAATATGTCAGTTAACATTATAAATTTCGTAGAGCAAACAGTCGAAACTTGTGACGGTGTTCTTGGTCCCCCAGCTTTAGCAATTGATTTTGGCAGCGGAGATAACCCAGGACCACCCTTACCTGCCGGGACAACAACTTACATATATAAGCCGTATTGTGGAATTAATTCTGGTGAGTATTCCCTGACTAATACTTCATTCGGGTGCCATGGTGATTGGCTGGGAATAGCTCAAGATCATACCCCCGGAGATATAAACGGTTATATGCTGATAATAGATGCGAATGATCAGAGGGGTGAAGTATACAGATCAACAGTAACCGGGCTAACAAATGCTTTCAAGTACGAATTTTCAGCATGGGTAGCAAATTTGGATGATGATCAAGTTTATGATCCCCCAAGAGTTCATTTTGAAGTACGTGATAATTCAGATAACCTGCTCAACTCAAGTGGATCTTTCACTATAGCATATGATCCAACAGATCCATGGAAAAGAGTCTCTTTTATGTTCGATCTGCCACCCGGAGTCACCTCGGTTCAGGTCGTTCTTGTCAACGAGCACGGCGGAGCCAGCGGTAATGATTTTGTTGTGGATGATATTTCTTTTGCTCCTTGTTATCCTCCTATTATTGCATCATTTTCGCCTAACCCAACCGAATTAGACAAATCATATACCTGCAATAATGGTACTGTTACCCTTTATTCATGGTGGCCAACTCTGAGTCCACCTTATAACAACCCCGGATTTAAGTGGCAAAAGAGCACAGATAACGGCAGTACATGGTCTGATATACCAGGTGCCACCAGCATAAGTTATACCGTTACGGAAAATACTGAAAACAGGTATTATTACAGGATGCTTGCCTATAATGTTTCAAACCCATCACAATTCGTAATCTCAAATACGATAATCTTCTTTGTTCAAAAAATGACAGTGGATGCAAAAACATTCTATGTAAATGGGTGTGACGCTTCCCCCGTTGAGTTAGATCCAACATATAGTTTGCAGTTTTCCGATCCAAACGGTCCGGCCCTTTCTTATACGTATAACTGGTCACCGGGTACTTATCTCAGCAATACTCAAATCGTTAATCCAATTGTCACATTGCCGGCATTGCCCCCGCTTAATCCACCTAACCCGCCCAGCCCGCCACCACCGGTAAATTATCTTTATACGCTGACTATTCAAAATACAAATTATGGTTGCAGTGGATTCAATACTCAAACGGTGTCACATTTTATGCCCAGGAAAGTTTATATTTTTAATGCATTTACTCCAAATAATGATGGTGTTAATGATTATTTCGTGCCGGTAAACATTCAGGATTATACAAATTTCGGAGCAGAGTTTTGGATCTATGACAGATGGGGAGGAGTAATCTTTCACCAAACCCAGGGAGCGGCCCCAATTGATTGGTCGTGGGATGGTAAAGTAGGCGGAGTTCCGCAAGCTACGGGCGTATATGTCTGGAGACTGAAAATACCAGGATGTCCTTTGAATTATGAAGGTACTGCTTCACCTGATAACCCACCTGTCACCATACATGGACAAGTCACTTTAATTCGTTAAACACCCCTTGATTAAGGTTAGATAAAAAATGCTCCGCTGAAGTGGGGCATTTTTTTATTTCATAAGACAAAGCAATTGGTTATTTTAGGTGAGTGGTGAGTAGTGAATAAAAGATGGTTCGTGACTCACCACTCATTACTCACCATGAAGAAACTCTTTACCAATCTTACTTTCTGGGTGCTGTTGGCAATAATAGCGGGGATATTGGTGGGACATTTTGCATCCGGGTTCGCCAAATATCCTGTTTTAAGCGATCCATATAAAACAAAGATATTAGGCCAGGAAATAAAATTGGGCAGTACACTCAGTGAGTTTTTAGCCGAAGGTTTCGTTGATCTTGTCAAACTATTCATTAACCCTATCATTTTTCTGACCATCACTCTCGGTATTGTGAGCATGGGTGATCTTAAAAAAGTGGGCCGGGTTGGCGGCAAGGCATTAATTTATTTCGAAGTAGTCACCACCTTCGCGCTGCTGGCGGGAGTCTTGACAGCATGGATCATTCAACCAGGAACCGGGGTAAATACCGCGGCGGTAAAAGGAGGCGATATTTCCAAATACACCCAGGCGGGCAAATCCTTCAGCCTGTGGAATTTCTTTCTTAATAATTCGACTTTACAGGTTTTGATCGTTGCCATTCTCGCCGGCATCCTGCTTAATTATTATGTAAAAAAAGAGCCCGTCATTTCTTTCTTAAAAAAGTTGTCGAAATATATTTTCAAAGGATTGCATATAGTAATGCTGCTGGCGCCCATCGGCGCATTTGGGGGTATGGCTTATACTGTTAGTAAATATGGTATTGAAGCACTTTATCCTTTAGCCAGGTTAATGGGAACAGTATATGTCACGATGGCTATTTTCATTTTCATTGCCTTATATCTTATACTCCGGATGTACAGGGTAAATCTTATCAAATTTCTAAAATATATCCGTGAAGAATTGCTGATAGTTCTGGGAACATCTTCCTCAGAACCCGCCTTACCCTCTCTTATGGAAAAACTGGAACGGATGGGTTGTTCCAAACCCGTAGTAGGGTTAGTGGTGCCAACAGGTTACTCATTTAATCTTGACGGAACCACTATCTATCTTTCCCTGTGTATGTTGTTCCTGGCACAAGTGTACCATATTGACCTTGGTTTTGGGCAAATAACCGCAATTATCGGAATACTTATGTTGACCTCAAAAGGAGCGGCGGGTGTAACCGGCAGCGGCTTTGTCGTATTAGCATCCACGCTTACCAGTATAAAAGTGATCCCGGTTGAAGGATTGGCGCTACTGATAGGAGTAGATCGTTTCATGTCCGAAGCAAGGGCCATTACTAATCTCATTGGAAACGGGGTAGCTACTATCTGGATCGCCAATAATGAAAAAGAATTTGACAGGAAGAAAATGGATATTGCTTTTTCCAATGTAAGCGCTTCAGAAAATATTTTTGCCGATAACCTGTCACCCTCAGTTATTGAAGAAGACCGCTGATCTTCCTATTTTGGTTTACCGCTCACAAAGGGATTTCCTTTAATATAAAAGCGGTAAGGGAGCAAGGCATCTTTACCTGCATAATCAACGCCAATACGCGGGGAAGACGCGATTTCTTTCTTTTTATATCTCCGGCCATCATCCGCTATGAACAGGGATTTATCCAACAAAGATGTTCCGCTGTGGACAGTGTGTATTCCCAGCGCCTTTGAAAGATTGCCCGGGCCGCGGGTCAATGTATAATCGATTTTTTCTTTGCCTGTCCTTTTCAGCATTTCTTCCATTCCTTCCAGGGGCTCACCGGCGCGTACCAGTATGGCATGTGGCGTTCCATGCCTGTTCGTTACTACATTAAATAAATGATGGATGCCATAAATAAGATAAACATAGGCCACCCCGCCCTGTACATACATGACCTCATTCCTTTTTGTTTTCCTGGCGCCATAGGCATGGGAAGCTTTGTCTGTTATGCCTGCATAAGCTTCTGTTTCCACTATCCGGGCCGAAGTGATGATCCCGTTCCATTCCGTAACAAGAATTTTCCCAAGAAGATCTTTGGCGATCTGCAGAACGTTGGAACGTTGATAAAATTCCAGTGAAAGTTTTTCCATATTACTTTATTCCAGCAACCTGTCTTCGCTTAACTTGCGCCTTCGCTAAGTTTACGCTGGCGCCGAAGCTTTAGCGTAGGAACTTAGCGGCACACGAACAGCGTGCAGGCTTGTATCTTGTACCTTAATAATTATATTTACCCATTCAAAATTAGGTTTTGCTCAAGGAAATAGTCATAGCATTTCAATCCTGGCGGGAAGCCCATCATTTTATTCAACGACATAAGCTACTGAAATGGATCCTGGCGCCGGGCATTTTTTATACGATCCTTTTCATTATCGGCATGTATTTTTTCTGGACCTCCGCGGATGACGCAGTATCCTGGATCAGTAATAAAATGCGGATTGAGCCCTGGCTCCAGAAAAACAGGAGCGAATGGCTGAGCTTCTTTTTTGTCATGATGGGTGTAATGTTGCGGCTTATCCTTGTGTTATTCTATTTTTCACTTTTTAAATACCTGATCCTGATCATTGGCTCGCCGGTATTTGCTTACCTGAGTGAAAAAACAGAAGCTATGATGGAAAATAAGGAG
>JAUZOA010000091.1 GCA_030706685.1 Bacteroidota bacterium | reverse complement strand
TTTTCAAAATCAACCATCATTTCGGGGCCTTGCACGCCATTTGCATAGCCCGGGTAGTTTTCAACTTCGGTGGTAATGGTCAGTTGTCCTCCCGGCTGGATACCCTGGTATAAAACAGGTTTAAGGTTCGCCCTGGATGCATAAATGGCAGCGGTATAACCCGCAGGCCCGCTTCCAATAATTAATACGTGAACATGTTCGATGGTTCCTTCTGCCATATCTTAATTATTTCCTTATAAAAACAATAACTGCAAAAGAAAGTTTATTTGAGCAAAATGCCAAAACCACCCTGTCCCTAAAGGGAACTTAGATTGAATAAACTCTTTATAATTGATATGGCCAAAATTAGAGAGTCCCGACCCCTATAAGTGTAAAGTATCTGGCAATCCTGGTAAATCTCTTCGCTATCAAGAATAGATCTATTTCAAATAATGAGGAAGGTAACAACCTAAGTCCCCACTTCAGGGGGACAGGGGGTTACCCCAGTCTTTCATCAATAATCCTCTTATCAGTTTCCACTTCTTTTTTATGTTCTTCCTGGAGACGTTTTAGTTTTTTACCATAGGAGATTTTAGTGATCATCGCAAACAAAACAGGCACCACAAATATCGCCAGCGTAGTGGCTGCAAGCATGCCACCAAATACTGTCCAGCCGATCGTCTTACGGCTCACTGCCGCTGCCCCGCTCGCGAAAGCCAAAGGAAGCACCCCAAAGATGAAAGCCAGAGATGTCATTACAATCGGCCGTAAACGAAGGTTCACCGCCTGTAAAGTTGCGGGGATAATATTTATCCCCCTGTCCACCCTTTCTTTGGCAAATTCTACGATCAATATCGCATTTTTTGCTGCCAGGCCGATCAAAGTGATCAAACCGATCTGGGCATAGATATTATTGGTAAGCGACGGAATAAAAGTTAGCGTCAATATCGAGCCAAATGCACCTATTGGGACAGCAAACAATACTGAAAAAGGCACCGACCAGCTTTCATATAGCGCAGCGAGGAAAAGGAAGACAAACACCAACGAAATAGCGAAAATGGTTGTCTGCTGGTTACCTGCTGCTATCTCTTCGCGGCTCATCCCGGAAAATTCATAACTATATCCTGCAGGCAGGGTCTTTGCAACTTCTTTCAATGCCTCGATAGCCTGTCCGCTGCTGTATCCGTCTTTGGGAGTACCATTTACTTCGATCGATCGGTAAATATTGTAGTGGGAAATAACTGCCGGGGCTTCCGCCACTTTGCTGGTGATCAATGAAGCAAGCGGTATCATCCCACCCTGGCTATTACGAACATAATATTTCCCGATATCAGCCAACGATCCCCTAAAGGAAGAATCCGCCTGTGACATTACCCTGAAATTCCTGCCATATAAATTAAAATCGTTCACATAGCTGCTTCCAAGAAATGTCGACAGCGTTGAATACACATCTGAAACTAATACTCCTTGTTTTTTTGCTTTTTCTTTATCTACATCTACCTGGTAACTTGGAGTACGTGCATTGAAAAATGTATACGCCGCTCCTATTTCCGGTCGTCGGTATAGTTTGCCCAGGAAGTCACGGGCCACTTTTTCGAATTGCTGAAGATCGTCTGTACTGCTTGTTTGCTGAATCTCGAAAGTGAAACCCGAAGTAGCTCCAAGTCCCGGGATCGCCGGTGGTGAAATCGGCAAGACTCTTGCTTCCTTTATATCGGCCGTTAGCGCAGTGATCTTTGCGATCACGGATTTTACTTCATGCTCTTTTCCCTTCCTGTCATCCCATGGCTTCAGCATAACGAAGATGGTACCTGAGTTTGATTTGTTGGAGAAAGTAATTATATTCAACCCGGCAAGCCCTCCCGCAACTTTCACTTCCGGCAGACTTCTTATGCGAGAGCTGATATCTCTCAGCATCTCCACATTTCTCGCCGTAGAGGTCGCTTCCGGCATCTCGTAAGTTATCAACAGGCGACCCTCATCCTCGATGGGAATAAAACCAGTGGGTTTATTTTTAAATAAGAAAAAAAGGCCCACAAATAATGCCACCAGCATTATCAATACGTAGGGTGTTCTTTTAATCCATCCGCCCACAGCTCGGGTGTAGCCATTGTTCAGTCGATTAAATCCCCTGTTAAACCGGCTAAAGAATTTCTCCAATAAATTCTTTTTGGATTTTTCATCTTTTGATGCTTTGAGCATGATGGTACACAAAGCCGGCGTCAGTGACAAAGCCACGAAGGCAGAGATCACAACCGATACAGCAATCGTAATAGCGAACTGCTGGTACAACCTTCCCACAATACCAGGAATAAAGCCAACCGGCACAAATACTGCCGCCAATATCAATGCAATGGCAATGACAGGGCCGGATATATCCGACATCGCTTTGCGAGTCGCTTCCTTTGGCGACATCTTCTCATGATCAATATTATGCTGTACCGCTTCGACGACAATGATCGCATCATCCACCACTATCCCGATCGCCAGTACAAACGCGAATAAAGTCAGTGTGTTGATCGTGAAGCCGAGCGTATTGAACATAATGAAAGTGCTGATCAATGACACCGGGATGGCTAATACCGGGATCAGTGTGGCTCTCCAGTTTTGCAGGAAAAGAAATACGACAAACACGACAAGCAATAAAGCGATGAGTAATGTTTGTACTACTTCTTTAATGGAAGCCTGTACCACAGTCGCTGTTTCGAGCGGCACCAGGTAGTCAATATCCTTGGGAAAACCTTTTTTCATTTCGGTCAGGGCCTTATTCACTCCCTGGTAAGTCTCAAGGGCATTGGCTCCGGGTGCGAGGTAAATGAGTACGAAGGCGGCAGGCTTGCCCTGGACAAATGCATTAATAGTATAGTCAAATTTTCCCAGTTCAATCCTTGCCACATCTTTCAGGTACACAATACTTCCTTCTGAAGGGCGATTACGTACTATTATATTTTCAAATTGCTCCTGTGTATTGATACGGCTATTGGTCAGCACGCTGTATTCGAAAGTTTGCGTACCCGGTTGAGGCGTGCCTCCTATTGTACCGGCCGCTATTTGTAAATTCTGCTCCTGCAGGGCTGCATTGACATCCGCGGGCGACATGCCTAAGGCAGCAAGCTTCTCCGGGTTCAACCATACCCGCATGCTGAAATCATCAGCACGGGTGAAAATATCTCCAACACCTTTTACTCTCGATAATGCATCCTTGACATAAATATTTACATAATTGCCGATAAATGTGGCATCGTGTGTTCCGTTAGGGGAATAAAAACCGAGTGCCATCATGATACTCGGATTACGTTTTCGGACAGTAAGCCCCAGTCGTTTTACAGCATCCGGTAAAGATGGTTGTGCCACACTTACGCGGTTCTGTACATCCAGTGTCGCAATGTTGATATCAGTACCCACCGCAAAATTCACTGTAATACCACTCTGCCCGCTACTGGTGCTATTGCTGGTCATATACGTCATGCCCGGCGTGCCATTTATCTGCGTTTCCATTGCCGTCGTAGTCGTCTGTTCGACCGTCTGCGCATCAGCGCCGGTGAAATTACCCGCCACCGACACAGTTGGCGGAGATATATCCGGGTACTGCGCGACGGGAAGATTGATCAGTGAAATAAGTCCCACTAATACCAGCACGATAGAAATTACTATTGCAGTGACTGGTCTTCTTATAAAAGTTTCTGCTATCATGTTTGTGAATAGTAAATGTTGCTTTAAACCAATTTACTTTTTTGCTGCACCAGGCGCCTGGGTTGTGATTACCGAACCCTCTCTTAAATTCTGAACACCCTGCACAACTATTTTTTCTCCCGCTTTCAACCCGTCTTTAACAATGACATTGACACCAATCTGTTTTCCCAGCGATAGTTTACGTTGCGATACCTTACTACTATCACCTACTACGTATACGAAGAACTCACCCAATTGCTCTGTAATGGCTTTGTTCGGGATGAGCACCGCATTTTCTGTTGCATTATTTAGCACTCTTACCGCAGTGCTCATACCAGCCTTCAGCATATTGTTATCATTTGGAAAAACCAGTCTTGTTTTGATGGTTCCCGTCTGCGGATCCACGGCCCGGTCGATCAAATTGATACTGCCGTAAGATGGATACACATCTTTCCCGAAGGCAATGGAAAATGTTGAATCATGTGCTTTCTGACCTTGTTGCAATTGGAGGAAGCGATAGACTTCCTTTTGATCAACGGCAAAGTCAACTGCAATTGGATTATCCGTGGAAATAGTATTTAAAATCGTTTGCCCTGCCACAACTGATGTACCACTTCTTACCTGTGAGATGCCGATAGTGCCGCTGAAGGGGGCGACGATCGTAGCGAAGTTCACATTAGCTTTTACCGCATTTACATTGGCCATGGCGGCATCTACCTGTTTCTTTGCCGCTTCGAGCGCCGCATCTGCATAATCCACCTGTTGTTTGGCAATAGCGTCTTTTTTATCCAATTCATGATAACGGTCGGCATCTTTTTGCGCTTTTTGCAAATTAGTTTCCTGCACATGCAGGTTAGCAACCGCCTGCTCGTAGTTAGCCGTGTACAATTGCTGGTCGATAGAATATAAGCGTTGTCCCTTTACGACTTTGGCGCCATCTTTAAAATAGATACCTGTGATATAGCCGCTGACCTGCGCCCTGATCTCTGTCTGGTTCAGTGCCACTACTGTGCCGGGATATTCATCATAATAAGTTGCGTCAGTGGCTTTGACATCCTCTACCGTAACGGGTATAGCAGGTGGCGGCCCCTGTTGTTGCTGCTGCTTTTCACTGCAAGCCGCAAGCATTAAAGCAAAACCCGTAACGAGATAAAACTTAATCTTTGTAAAAATCATAACAGTATAAATTCAAAATTTGAAAAACGGCATATCAATACTCTTTCTTCCAAACCTATTCCAACCAATAAGCATTTTTTCGAACCAGGTCACCCGTCAGGGGTTGATTTCTCCCCGGCTCCTCTGCACATCTATTTTACTGCTCAATACCTGGTATAATGCATTAAAATAATTTATCTGGGCTGTACGCAGGTCGGTTTCCGCGATGATTACTTCCAGGTAGGTCTTGACGCCGGAACGATATTGCAATTGAAGCACGTCATATACTTCCTGTGCCAGTAATACATTCTCTTTAACGGAAAGATAATTGGCCAGGCTCGCCTTATAATCCGCGATCGCCGAATAATATTCTGCATCAATTGAATTCTTCAGGCTGATCAATGAAAGATCGGTTCGTTTCAACTCCCAAACAGCCTGCTGAAGCTGGTATTTTCTCTTCCCGCCCTGGAAAATGGGAAAGGCAAGAGTTAGTCCCGCATACGAATTAGGGAAAGATCGATTATACAATATTCCAAAATCATTATTCAGGAAACTGAGGCTATAAGCGCCGTTCGCCGATAAGGAAGGGAGATAGTTCCATTTGTTATATTGCACATTCACTTCCTGTAATTTTCTTTGCGTCTGGAGTATCCGGTATTCGATACGTTTTGTATAATCGACTATTTGCAGCGTATCAAGCGTTACTTCATTCTCAAGAGCGGTGCTGTCGTAGACGATATTTAAAGCTCCTGTTTCGGGATAATTCATCAGCGCTTTCAGGTACTGGTTTTTTGCCCTGAGCGCTTCTTCATTGCTTTTCCTGGATGCTTTTGCATTGTTCAGCGCAATAGTTGCTCTTTTATAATCCGTTTTGTCCACGATGCCTGCCTCATAACGGTCCCGGGCATCCGTAAGGCTTTTTTCCAGTCTTACTATATTTTCGTTGGCGACATTTATTTGCTGGCTGGTTGCCAGTACATCATAAAATGCTTTGGAGACATTGACAACCACATCAACTTTCGTGTTCTCGGTTTGCTGTCTTGACTGCTGAAGCACACTTCCCCGGGTGCGATTGGCCAGCAAAACATCACGGTCGAAAATAGTTTGAGAGGCTGTGAATTGAAAGGCGGAAGTATTATTTACGCCTAACCGGATCGGGTTGCCTCCAATAACACTGGTGGGCACCTGGAAATTGTGCTGGTAGAGGTAATTGAAACTGACCTGTGGATACCAGTCGGCCAGCTTTGATTTTATTTGTAGTTCGGTGGTCTTCTCATCTATAAGAGATTGCTGTACCAAAGGCTGCTTTTTTAAGGCATATTGAATAACGTTGGGCAATGTAGCCTGCTGTAATAAACTATCCTGGCTTTGCTGCGAATAAATGCGGGATGAAAAGCCAACCATCAGCGATACACCCAGGGCAAAATAGCCGCCCTTTTTTAGTATAAGATCATTAAACATATAAACTAAATAATGTTTCTTAGGGCGTAAGCATCGTTAGCTCCTGGCAAATGAGTATTACAACACAAAATACCGGTCATTGTTTGCCGGAAGTTTTGAAATTATTTGGAGAGCAAATGTAGCAGTAATTGATTGATTCGCTTGACCGTTAGTAAATAATTAATGGAGATTCCAATCCGGCTAAATGAAAACAGCCTCAATCAAATTGACTGAAGCTGCTTTCGTAAAATAAACCCACCAAATTTCTCCCGCAGAACGGGAGACTGCTATTTTTAGCCCAGGTATGCTTTCAAAGCACTGCTATAACGGGCTTTTTGAAGACGTTTGATCGCTCTTTCCTTGATCTGGCGTATACGCTCTTTTGTAAGATCATATTTTTGCCCGATCTGCTCAATCGTAACACCCTGTTCGCCATCCAGGCCAAAATAAGCATTTACAATTTCTGCTTCTCTTGGGCTGAGCGATTTTAATACACGGCGGATCTCATTTCTCAGGGAATCCTTCATCACATCATCATCCGTATCATCACCACCTTCCAGCAGATCACCCATTGCCACATCTTCGGCTTCATGTACGGGTGCATCCAGGGAAGTATGACGGGTATTGCTCTGGAAAATATTATTAATTTCAGTTTCACTCATCTCCAGCAATTCGGCTAATTCTTCTGTTGAAGGCTCTCTCTCATGTTCCTGTTCAAAAGCCATATACGCCTTATTAGCCTTATTGTAGGTGCCGATTTTGTTTTGGGGCAAACGAACCAGTCTGCCCTGCTCTGCCAATGCCTGGAGAATGGATTGACGGATCCACCACACCGCATAAGAGATGAATTTGAAACCCTTGGTTTCATCGAAGCGTTGCGCCGCCTTAATTAACCCAAGATTACCCTCATTAATCAAATCGCTCAACGACAAACCCTGGTGTTGATACTGCTTGGCCACAGACACAACGAAACGGAGGTTAGCCTGAACCAATTTATCCAGGGCCTTCTGATCTCCCATCTTGATTCGCTGGGCCAATGTGGTCTCCTCTTCGGGAGTAATCATCGAAATTTTGGAAATTTCCTGCAAGTATTTTTCAACTGCCTGAGAATCCCTGTTAGTAATCTGTGTAGCAATTTTAAGCTGTCTCATAATAAATACATCTGTTTAATTAACAACGAATAGTAGACAGTCTTTGTTTGCAGGATGTTGCAAAAGGGTAGTTAAATAGAACCGTCCGAATACCGTCTGCAAAAATACATCGCAAACGCCGAATCTCATAGCTCTTGTTAATAATTTATTTAAACAGGGGGGAATGCCCGTTGTGTCATAGTCGCATGAAAACTAATATGGGCGCATGTTTCAGACGGTTTACTCTTTTGAAAAAAAATTAAGCACCTAGTGTTAATTATTTAGTCTCCAATTTTAGGGGCCTTTGTTTTCGATATAAAAAAAACCAAATCAATGCCCCTGCTACGAAAAGCAGGCTGGAAATTACTTCAGCCTGGGTAGGCTGAAACCCGAAAATATTGAGCCGGTTATTTACCCTGATTTTTTCGATGAAAAACCTCTCTAATCCATTAAGCATTAGGTATAAAGCAAATAAAGTCCCGGGAATCTTGAGCCTTTTGCGCAAAGACCAGAGCACCAGGAAGAGGATAAAGCACATGATAGTTTCATAAAATGGGGTTGGATAAACGGCATCCTTTAATTCATTGCAATATTTCCCTATACACCCCGGGATAGGAGTATCTGATTCATTTACGTTGTGCGGGTAATTGTAGGACCACATCCAATTGGGCAACCAGGAAAAAGGCTTGGGGTTATTATTGGGGATACCCCAGTCACCGTCTCCGGCCACCTGGCACCCTATCCTACCTACAGAATAAGCGAGCATTAATGCGGGGGCGGCGGCATCATTCAGATGCCAGAAACCTATCTCATGCTTGCGGGCATACCACCAGATAGCCAGGGCGGCAAAAATAAGCCCCCCATAAAATGTAAGGCCTGATACCGAAAAAATGCTGGACGGGTCCTTTACGAATGTGCTCCAGTTTTCAAACGTATCAAAGACCTTGGCGCCAATCAACCCAAATACCAGGGCTAGTATGGTCATTTCCCCTACCCTGTCCTGCGGCCATATCCTTACCGTTCTTTTTTCCGGCTTGGGAAGTTTCTGTTTATTTTTCTCATACCATTTGAGACCTGCAAATAATAACCCGAGCCCGATACCCGCTCCCCAGCTCCCGATAGGTGAAAAGATAAATTCCTGGGGATTTTCAGTAGCGGAATTATCCATGATAAACAGGGCTAAAATCTTATAGCCGAGCAGGAAGCCCAGGAGAAAATTTAATAATAGTTCCCCAATCGTTGCGGGCTGGCCTACCAT
The DNA here is from genome assembly GCA_030706685.1 of Bacteroidota bacterium. Taxonomy (GTDB): domain Bacteria; phylum Bacteroidota; class Bacteroidia; order Chitinophagales; family Chitinophagaceae; genus VBAT01. The sequence continues at coordinate 11,196 of JAUZOA010000091.1, read as the reverse complement.
CACCTGCATTTCCGTTGGATGCAACAGGCCCTGCTTGCTTTTGCGGCGCAATTCCATGGTCAGAAAAACAGCCGCGAGAATAAAAGCTATGGCAACAAAAAAGCCGAAAGAATTAACAAATCGAAGTGGTTTCCAGTCTATTCCAAAAAGGTCCTTAAAGGCAAAATAGAGGTTGGGATACATTAAGATCGTTAGTTAATGAGGAGCGAATATACTGATATTGTAAACAAGTAGTTATAGATAAAAAAATACCTTTCCATTTTTCAATGAAGGCATTGATAAACGATTTTACCGTATAAAATTTCAATTACAATACTCGTTAAATGCGCCTATGAGATTAGTGGCGATCATTTGCGCCGGCCTTCCCTCGATCTGGTGCCTTTCTATAAAATGAACCAACTCGCCATTTTTAAATAGAGCGATTGAAGGCGAAGAAGGCGGATAGGGCAATAAAAGCTGGCGAAGTGTATTTACAGCCTCAATATCAAATCCTGCGAAACTCGTAGTAAGATAATCAGGCTTGATTTTAGCGTTGGCCACCGCCATCAATACTCCCGGCCGGGCTGATCCGGCAGAGCATCCACAAACCGAATTGATCATTATCAGGGTAGTCCCTTCTTTGGCTAACTGGGTTTTCACATCTTCCGGTGTCAACAGTTCATTAAAACCATTATCTGTTAACTCCTCTTTCATGGGTATGACAATTTCTTCTGGATACATATTTTCTATTATTTAATAAACGACAACACAAAAATAACTAAAAAGTTCATTAGAACTTAAAAAGGAAATTATGTCATCCATAGATGGAATTATCTGAAATTTTGTCTTTTCGTTTGGTCAGTTTTTTTCTATTTGTCAGTAAAATTTCCAATGGTATGTCATTTGAACTACCTGGTTGAAATCAAAAATTTATAACCTCTAAAATTATACTGTATGACCCAGGTAAAGTTTAGCCGCAGGCCTTTCGAAACAACTATTAACAGCTTTGTGGATGACTTATTTTCCGAAATACCGGTCTTTTTTAAGAATGACAATAACCCATCCCGGGGAAATAGTTTCGCTCCTGTTAATATTAAAGAGAGTGAAAAGAATTACAGCATTGAAGTAATAGCGCCGGGTTTTGATAAGACCGATTTTAAGGTCAATCTCGATCAGGACACTCTTACGATCTCTGCGGAAAAAAAGAGTGAGACAAAAAATGATTCAGATCAAGAGGGTGAAAAAGAGATCAGGAAAGAATACGAATACAGGTCATTCCAGAGATCATTTACCCTGGATGAAAAAATTGACGCTGCCGGTATTGAAGCAAAGTATGTTAATGGTGTCTTAACATTAAACCTTCCCAAAAAGGCGGAAGTCAAAACAGCGTCTAAAGAAATAAGTATACAATAATTCAACGCCTCGCAGAGGTAATGAATTCAAGAATTTTCTCATAAGCAGTTGGTTTTGGTTTACACCCTGTCGTTTCCACGACGGGGTTTCTTATTTTAACAAACCTCTTTAAAATCCGGTACATTTGCCGCGTTTTACGAATTGTCTATGCTGAGAAAACAGATTATTTTTTGCCTGTTGGCGGGTTTGTCGATTAATTTCCTGGAGGCACAAGTCGTTGCAGATACTTCCGTCACCCGTCCCACAGATACTATTCTGCGTATCATTAACCTCAATCCTTATTTTACCGTTCATGTCGATTCGGTGCTTTCGTACCAGTTAGCGATCAATAAAAATGAAAAGGAATATTACTGGTACCTGAAGAATTCGCCTGTGGGGCTAAAGATTAACAAGGATAATGGCTTGCTTACGTTCAAGGCAGATAAATCTTATTTCCTTTCAGGCAAGCTAAAATATGATGCCGAATATTCGGTTAAGCTGGGCGTACAAAGTCTCACCAATCCCAGGGAAAAAGTAGACACAAGCTTTATCCTCGTTTTTTATAATACAGATGTCATTTTCCCCAAATTAAAACCTACTGTTGCTTCGCCGCTTACCGTGGAAGAAGGCGAACAGGTATCTTTTAAAGTACAATGTGATGCCGGCAATTTCCCCATTGAAGACATTTTATTCTCCAGCAATATTACCCTGCAGGATTATAAACTGGTCAGGGCTTGTAATGACGAATTTACCTGGACACCTCCCTATGATTTCGTAAAGGAAACCGATTCCGGGAAAGTCAAAATACTCAATCTTAGTTTTATTGGATCTACCAGGTTCCAGACAAGGGATACTGCTATTGTCCGCATTATTGTTAAAGATGCCCTGAATTATCCCGTAGCAAAACAGGAATATGAGATGGTGACAGGAAATATAAGGAAGTACATTCTCGGCTTAAAATTTACTTTCCTTCAATTGGATAAAAAATTAAGAAAGACAAAAAACACAAGGACCTCCTTTGATCTTACTTCCGCTACCACCGCTTTAACCGGAACCGTTTTGTCAACAACGGGCGCTGAATCGGCGCAAACAGCCGGAAAAATATTGCCAAGTGTAGGGATAGCATTGGTACCCGTCAAAGAAGCGACGGCTCCTCCCAAAACAGTAGAACAAAACCAGGCATCCCTTATCCGTTCATCTATCAAACGGCTGGAATATATGCTATACGATTATTCCCTGGTAGGTAATAAAGATCCTGATGTTACTGTAAAAACCGCCAAGCTGAAAGAAGAACTCAAGCAAAGCCAGATGCAGCTGATTGATGTACCGGTTGATATTACCAACAATATGACGGAAGAAGAGCTGAATAATTATTTCAACAACCCGAAAGTGAATAAAAAATATCGCCTCACCGGGAAAAAGTAGTTTACGGGCATCCCTGCCGGCGGCGTGTATCTATCAGGTATTGTATTTTCCATCCACCATTGAACCGTACCAGGTGAAAAGCATCTACCCCGCAATGACTGAATTTCCCGTTGTAATAAAAGTTATAAGGAGCCCACGCAAACGCAAGAGGGCCATCAATCTTTATTGTTTCAAACGTTATACGTTCATCGGCTGAATCCTTTTTTAGTTTTCCGACAACCTTGGCAAACTCTTCGATGTTTTCATTGGCTACGACGGTTTTGCCTTCCTTATTCCTGGTGATCGTTTGCATAACAGCGCTGTCGCTAAAGGTGCTTTTAAACAAGACCGCATCGGCATTCTTCATGCCGGAAAACAGGGTATTAATTACTGTCTTTACAGAGTCTTCCGCAGTTTGCGCTTTGCCATATATAGTCATTGTCAAAGCTGTTAAGAGTATGAAAAAACATTTCATATTAACAATGTTTAAGGTTACCCGGCCAATGAATTGCTGTCTCAAAATAAAACCATTAAAAATGAAACGAATAAGAATTGTACAGGCGGTAGCCATCCTGGCAATTGCGGTCACTATCACCAGTTGTGGCCCTGCCCGGGAATATCATAGCGGTTACTATGGTCCCCGCCCGCAGGCAAATTTTTCTCTTATTATCAGTTCCTCGCCCGGGCTTGTAGTGCTTCGTGATCCCGGTGGACGATATTATTACAGGGATCCCCGCGGGTACATTTATTGGAGGGGCTATGACAACAGGTATTATCTTGACAGGAGGTATATCAGCAGGGAGTATCATCATCACGAGCAATACAATGAATGGAGGCGGTACCATGATTACGATCACCGGAGAAGATAAATTTGAATAAACCGGGAAGTCCGAAAGAGTTCTTCTCCGCAGGAGTCCTTTGGGTTGGATCGCTATAAACTCTTTAAAGACTTTGCAAGAACTAAACTCGTCTTTCTGACTTTCGGTCTTTCAGCTATTTCATGTACCCAAGAATCTTGAGCATGCTTTGTGCTGTCTGCTGCTTGGCATATAACCAGTCAACCAGTTTCCCGTTCTTATCATACTCCACGATCACGTGTTTGGGAGAGGGTATCAGGCAATGTTTGATGCCACCGTACCCGCTGATCTGGTCCTGGTAGGCGCCGGTGTGAAAGAATCCAACATATAAAGGTTCGCCATTATTTATTTTGGGGAGAAACACTTCATTAATATGTTCTTCCGAATCGTAGTAATCGTGGCTATCACAGGTGATACCTCCTAATACCACTCTTTGATAATCGGCATCCCATTTATTGATCGGCAACATCAGGAATTTTTCACCGATACCCCATGTGTCCGGAAGTGTAGTTATAAAAGAAGAGTCGATCATATACCAGGTTTCCCTGTCATTCTGCACCTTCTCGCCGGTTACGCTGTAAATATGCGCCATGCTTTCCCCTACGGTAAAACTCCCGAACTCAGTATAGATATTCGGCATGGGAACTTTAGCTTTTTTACAGGCCGACTTGATATTACGGACAATCTCATCGATCATGAACTGGTAATCATATTCAAATCCCAGTGAATGTTTGATCGGGAATCCGCCGCCGATATTGATGGAGTCCAGTTCCGGGCAAATTTTCTTCAACTGGCAATAAAGATTGATGATCTTGTTTAACTCACTCCAGTAATAAATATCATCTTTAATGCCCTTATTCAGGAATATATGAAGCATTTTGAGCTGGAACTTACTTTCATAACCTTCTATTCTGTCTACATAGAATTCCAGTATATCCTTTGCCCGGATGCCAAGACGGGATGTATAGAACGGGAAGGTTGGCTCTTCTTCTGCTGCCACGCGAATACCTAACTTGAAAGGCACCCTGACACCTTTTGCATATTCTTTCAATTCATCTTTATTGTCCAGTACCGGGATCACATTCTGGAAACCTGAATTGAGCAGGTTAGCAATGCGCCGGGTATACCCCTTGTCCTTATAACCATTGCAGATGATATGAATGTCTTTGGTGATCTTCTTTTTCTCGTAAAGTTTTTTTATTATTTCAATGTCGTAAGCGTAGGAGGTTTCAAGATGGATGTCACTTTTCAGGGCTTCTTCCACTACAAAGGAAAAATGCGAGCTTTTTGTACAATAACAATAAAAATATTTACCATCATATTTATGCTTTTTAAGAGCGGCAGCAAACATCTGTTTCGCTTTTTTTATCTGCATACCGATCTTGGGCAGGTAACTTAATTTTAACGGGGTGCCATACTTATCAATTAAAGCTTTTATGTCAAGCCCGTTGAACTGCAGGTACCCGTCTTTTACTTCAAAGCCTTCCTGCGGAAAGTTGAAGGTTTGCTGGACAAGATCGTGATAGGTATTGTTCATTGTTTAATAACGGAAGTTCGATTCAAATACGTTTAACGGGAGCAAATGTAATGTTTTGAGAAATTTCAGGCCCAAATTTTTGTCCCTGCCACTACCTGCTTATTCTTCTTATTCGCCTCTTTTGTACCTGTTTTCCCATTGGCCATTAATACCGATTGAGGCATGGTTAAACCAACTCTTTTGACAAAAGGCCCTTAGTTTCTTTATCGTCTCAGCCAATGAACTTTTATTCTTTCATTTCAAAATGATAACTATGAAAAAGGTTTTTTGTGCAACTCAGGTAATTCTTAAAGCAGCCCTGGACGGGAATGTCTCATTCTTCCGGGATTATAGATGAGTTTCTCTTACAATAGTATATTAAAAAGCCGCCTCGCAGAAGCGAGACGGCTTACTATTTTTAAAAATCGTTTGTTTACTTTACCGAAGCAACCAGGTTCTTAAAAGTTTCAGGGTTATTCATAGCAAGATCGGCTAAGACTTTACGGTCAAGCTCTATACCTTTTTTCTGCAGCTTGTTGATGAACTCCGAATAAGTAAGACCTTCCGCACGAACGGCAGCGTTGATACGGGCAATCCATAATGAACGGTATTCCCTTTTTTTGAGCTTGCGGCCTACGAACATATAGGTCATACCTTTTTCCACTACGTTCTTGGCAACAGTCAGTACGTTTTTTCGTTTGCCATAATAACCTTTGGCCTGGTTTAATATCTTTTTCCTGCGTGCTTTGGAGGCAACGGCATTTTTTGAACGAGGCATATCTTAATAAGTTTAAAGTTGTAAATGTTGTTAAATAAGCTGTTTGCTGTTAGCCGGCTAATAGCTTATTTCAGTCTCAGGAGTCGTTTTACAAAATCAACATGTGATTTTGCCACTTCCCCGTCCTTGCGCATGTTACGTTTACGTTTCTTGGATTTCTTTGTCAGGATGTGACGTTTGAAACTTTTTTGATGAGTGATCTTTCCCGTCGCCGTTACTTTGAAGCGTTTTTTGGCGCTGGAATTTGTTTTTACTTTAGGCATTGTTACCCATTATTAATTTTACACCCTTGAGGCGCTCCCCACCGGGGGATCCTTGTCGAACCTCTTCAGGTAATTCTTCGCTCTGCTCAGAATGACAACTCGCTCTGCTCAGAATGACGAGGCTTCATTTAAAATAATGAAGCATGATTAAGAGCTACCCGTTTTGAACGGGGTCGCAAAGATAAGGCGGATAGCTTACCCGGCAAAGCCCGGGGAAAAAGAAAGCGCAGGTTTTCCTAAATAGAGTCCTGCCACCCTATAATAGCCCTTCTTTCTCCAAGTACCTTGTCAGCTCTCATTTGGGCCCTATTCGGGACATTCCCTGATCCATACGCTTTTACTCCCTGACTACCACTATCAAAGGATAGCTCGTTTTACACGGTTCCAGCCCCGGTCTTACCCATGACTTACCCCTATCATCTCCGTACCAAGTCCGTACGAAGTCCGTTGATCAACGGACTTCGTACGGACTTGGTACGGACTTGCTGTTGTTTTGGTATGGAGGTGACACGGTAAATATCGGCTAAGGAACAGATCTGGCTGATTTGAGCCTGTTAGTCGGGCAAAACTTGAGCGTAGAACCAATAAATCTGCCCAATTATCAATATGATTGGCTCTCTCAGAACGGTAATCCTGTATTCGACAACTATTCGCAATAATTGGGCTTTGCTTTTGATATCCAGAGTCTTAGAGTTTTCATGGAAATATCGCAGATAATGGGAAACGATAAGTCCATAGAGATGTTGCGGCATTCAAATTAAGAGAGGCGCTCCGTTCCCGGGCGCCTCTCTTACCAGAATAACTTTTATGCTAAAAAAACTATTTAGGATCCAGTATCTTCTTCAACCTGTCACTTAAATCCATCAAATGGTATTTGGTTGCTTTATCTGCTGTTCCTGCTGCCGCTGCATCACAAAGCGCCTTTAATTCACGGGCATTCCCTTTGAGATAAGAGAGAAGATCGGTCTTCTTATTGTCGATGGTGGGCGCCGCATTTCCAAATACAATGGTTAGCCCGGGAGGCGCCGGCGGCGGGTTAATGAGATTGCCCAATCTTTCTACATAAGCCTTTTGCAAATTGCGCCTGTAAATATCTACCGGTTTTTTTAGTGGCAGTTCTGTAAAAACAGTTTGCTTCAGATCACCTAGCAGATCGTTTACTGTATATGCCTGGCTTCCATTTTCCGCTTCGGCATTCAGCATTTTATTCATGTTGTAAGTGCTCAGCATCCTGGACAATGCACTTTCCTGCAAACTCAATATGATTGTGGCAGGAACAGTGCCGGTTTTCTTGTTAATTTCTTTGTTGATCAGCCAGGCGGGAGTAGTAAATACCTGCTTATTAATAAAATCCATGGCTTCTTTCTGGGTGGCTTTACTTACATACTCATAGACAGCGCCTTCCTGGCTATTCTTTTTTAATGTCTCGTAAATACCGCCGAAGTTGTAACAAACATGACCAATATATCTCCTGAACTGTGTTACCACTTCATTATACATTTGACTCAGGTCGTCATAATCTTCATCAGGCGTTTTTGTCCAACTCGCCAGGTTCGGGAGTATGCGCTGCAGGTTTTTAATGCCATAGTCCGATGCTTTCATCGCATTATCTCCAATACATTCGCTCTGGTCACGCGGATCATCGGGTTGTCCCTGGCGACCATAATAATATCGTTTATCATTTGCCTTAGCCTCGATCCATTTGTCAAGGATAGGAACTTCCGCTTCAGCGGTAGCAGCTTCGGGTATTAGTTTATATCCCCATTCAATTGCCCATTTATCATATTCACCGATACGGGGATAAATCCCGGCAGGACCCACATTATCTTCCGGCTGCGCCACATAGTTAAACCGGGCATAATCCATTATGCTTGGTGTGTGACCATTGGCTTCTACCCAGGCTTTGTTTCTTAAATTCTCCACCGGTACTCCCGAGGAAGAGCCAAAATTGTGTGGCAGTCCCAAAGTATGACCCACTTCGTGCGATGATACAAAACGGATCAATTGTCCCATCAGTTCATCATCGAATACCATTTTACGCGCGCGGGGATCAATAGCGCCAGCCTGTATCATGTACCAGTTCCGGAGTAATTTCATGACGTTGTGAAACCAACCTATATGGCTTTCCATGATCTCCCCGCTGCGCGGGTCGGTGATACTTGGGCCATAGGCATTTAAGACATCTGAAGGTTTATAGATGATAGCGCTGTTGCGGGCATCTTCCAGGCTCCAGGTACTGTCCTGCGCCCAGGTGGGAGCTTCTTTGCCGATAATGGCGTTTTTAAAGCCGGCTCTTTCAAAAGCCACCTGCCAGTCATTGATGCCCTGGATCAGGTAAGGCACCCATTTTTTCGGTGTTGAAGGATCAATATAAAACACAATAGGCTTAACCGGCTCCACCAGCTCGCCTCTTTTGTATTTTTCCATGTCTTCCGGTTTGGGTACAAGCCTCCAGCGGGCGATCATGCTGATATCTTTCACTCCTTGCGGGTTAGCATCAAAATCAGTATAGCCAGTGCTGAAGTAACCAACGCGATTGTCTTCATAGCGGGGCTTCATGGGTTTTTCGGGAAGCAATAAAAGCGAACTGTTCATTTCTAAGGTGACAGTGGCCTGGCTGGGAGCAGAAGGCAAGCCCGGAGTCGGGGTCGCAGCTTTTAAAAATGTTTTTACCGTGGTGATCTCAACATTGACCGGGAAAGGTTTTACGGATACGATATAAGATTTATCCATTTGAAAACTGCCTGCCTGGAATTGTGATTTTGTAAAACCGGCAAAGCCGAATATCTCGTTATCAGCTGTTATATTATCCGTAACATCAATGACAACGCCACCCCCTATGCTGTCCGGTACATTAGATTTGATATCATACGCAAACACAATGGGCTGAATATTGCTATTGAGCACAGACCTGTACATGGGTTTTGTACTATCGCCCGGATTTACCCGGTAAGAGATATTTTTAAGGAAAACCTTATTATTTGGTCCTTTTTCAAAACGGATTACATTTTGTCCTATCTGGTCGCCTGCATAACCATAAAACGCTTTAGGGCTTTCTACCGATGATTTGGAAACACGGTTGACCACTAATATATCCCGTCCCAATAAATGGGTGGGCAGTTCAAAATAATATTTATCCTCTACTTTATGTACCGTAAACATTCCTTTACGGGTAATCGCTTTATCAGTTATCACTTCTTTGTAGGGCTTCGGTCCTGTAGCAGGCGGACCACCGGGTCTGCGGGAACTATCTGCCCGGTTTGCCCCGGGTGGTTGCGCTATTGCAGCGGCAGTGAATAATACCGCTATAATAAATAGCATAAAACGGTTGAAGACTTGTAGCATATAGATTTTATTTGTTAATGAAAAAGTTTCTAAATATACGGAAAGGGCATATTCGAAATTAAGTTGGGATAAGATTTTAGATGACCGGTATAACTAATCAGCAGTTCATAAAAACTATGGACTAAGTCTCATGTATTGGGCATGCGATTATATGGTGAAGTTGATAGTGTAAGAAAGAAAAAGCCCCGCATTTAACGGGGCCAATTATAAAAACATCAGCTCTTTTTCTTTCCTTTTGGCGCGAACATCGCCAGCATTCTTCGTCCTTCCATTTTTGGCATATTCTCCAGTACAGCTATTTCAGCCAGCCGTTCGGCAAACTTTAATAATAGCAACTGTCCTCTTTCCTGGAATTGTATGGCCCGGCCTTTGAACTGAACATAGGCTTTTACTTTATTGCCATCTTTCAAAAAAGCTTCAGCATGTTTAGCCTTGAAATCAAAATCATGATCGTCGGTATTGGGAGTAAACCGGATCTCTTTTACTTCGGAGACTTTGCTTTTTGCTTTCATCTCCTTTTCCTTTTTCTTCTTATCGTAAAGGAATTTATTGTAATCAATGATCTTGCAAACAGGCGGGTCTACCTGTGGTGATATTTCTACAAGATCGAGTTGTTGTTCCTGCGCCATCTTCAAAGCATCCTGCAACGAATAGATGCCGACCTCTACATTGTCTCCCACCAGGCGAACCTGCGGAGCCCTGATAAAATGATTGATACGATGTTCTGCTTCCTTGCGGGGTACAAACCTGCCCCTGAATCCGCCTTTGCTAAAACCTCCGCCGCCACCTCCTGGTTTGAATCCTCCTCCGGGTGGCCTGTTGAACCCGCCTCCGGGTTTTTGTGGTACTGCCATTTACTGTTTTTGGTTATGCCTCCGCTCCTGAAGGGAGGCAATTGTTTTATTGTATAAGATCCTCATACAGGATTTGAGGATTGTTAGTTGTCAGTGGTTATTAATGAATCGTGCAGATACTCATAACTCACCATTCACCACTCATTACTCACCTCTCCTTTCTTTGATCTCTTCTACCGCTTCATTCAAAAACTCATCCACACTCTTTGTTCCCGCATCGCCCTTGCCTTGTCTTCTCACCGCTACTTTGTTTTCATTCATTTCTTTTTCGCCCACCACCAGCATGTAAGGCACTTTCATCAGCTCTGTATCCCGTATTTTCTTACCTATTTTTTCATTACGATCATCAACCTCTGCACGAATATCCGCTTTTTTCAGTTTCTGCAAAACTGTTTGTGCGTAGTCCATGAACTTATCGCTGATCGGCAGCACCTTAACTTGCACCGGGGCCAGCCACAGGGGGAATTTTCCCGCATAATGTTCCAGCAAAAACCCAATAAACCGTTCGTGTGTACCAAGAGGCGCACGGTGAATAATTAAAGGCGTTTCCGTTTTATTATCCTGCGTTGTGAATTCGAGCTTGAACCTCCTGCCCTGCGCAAAATCAACCTGGTTGGTAGCTAATGTAAATTCCCGGCCGATCGTACTCCAGATCTGCACATCAATCTTGGGTCCATAAAACGCGGCTTCATCCTGCACTTCCACATACGGCGTATTAGTTTTGATCAGCACATCCCTGACCAGTTCTTCTGTTTCCTTCCATAGTCCCGGCTCATCCACATATTTTTTCCCAAGTTTGGCAGGGTCG
>JAUZOA010000090.1 GCA_030706685.1 Bacteroidota bacterium | reverse complement strand
AAACAACTTTCTAAAAGAGGGGGTCATTTATGGGTTGAACAAAAGGGTGACAGGGTACAAATGGGCGGTCAATGCGTGTTTTATATGAAAGGGGAAATTCAAATGGACAATAGACAATAGGCAAAGGGCAACAGCCGGGAATAATTTGTGTCAATATATTTCCGGGTTGTTTATCATGTGATTAAACAATTTCCCGATTTCCTGTACTTAATTTGATATGCACTTGTTCAATGATGTACTTACAAGCTAAGACAAAACCAGGCGAACCCGATGTTTTAGAATTTTCCATGTCATTATCAGGTACCTTCGATACAAAATGAGAGAGTATCTTTTTTCCAGTATACTTCAGGCAGACTAATGCAAACACTTTTTGAAGATATTCTGATTGGGTCTGTAAGCGGGTATGTTTCTTTCACGCTTGTTGTAGCCACAATTAATTTTTTTTGAAACCCGATTTTGCTTATTGCCCATTGTCTGCTGTCAATTACTCCAGGAATCGCTCTTTCAACTCCGCTGCCGGCACCCAGCATTCCTCTTTTTTGCCAAACCATTTATACCGGTTTTTTGCTACCAGGTTATAAACTGAATCCCTGATAAACCGGGGTACTATCATGAAACCATAAAGTAATTTCCAACCGCCTTTTAATTCCCTGGCGATATGCAAGGCGGCCGATGACCTTGTATATACCTTATCTCCGTCTGCGAGAATAAATGAATTGAATTGATTGTCCGGGAGGCCGAATTTTTTTAGAATTTCCTGGCCTGTCTTCCCCTGCAATGAAGCGAAAAGAAATTTTTTCTTCCTGTCTCTTTTGATGATAAACTGTATGCTATGATTGCACAAGTTGCAAACACCGTCAAACAGCACAACCGGGCCTTCTTTCATAGGCAACAAAGTTAGTATTGTTTTTTTAGCGGGATAATTTGTAATTTTTGCCTGTAAATAATCTTATACTCTTGCGCAGGTACAGGTACTTCCCTCTTATTGCCGTTAAATTTTTACTGTTTTTGTTGCTGTCTTTTGTCACTGTGGAAGTAAAGGCGCAACGTTATAATTCAGCCGATTCTGCCCGGATTTATAAATTGCTTGATGCAGCCGATGATATTGCTGTAAAAGGCACCCTGGATTCTGCCATGCATCTTGCTAATCTCGCATGGCAGTTAAGTAAAGAAAAAAAAATGCTGAGGGGAGAAGGGTTTTCCCTCTTGAAAATAGCAGACATTTCAGTACAGCGATCGGACAGCAATGACGCGGAGGGATTATTGGCGGATGCATTGAAAATCGGCACACAGCTCAGGGACAGTTTCATAGTAGCTTTGGCTTATTACCAGCGGGGGCAGTATTATATGTATAAAGAACTGTATGGAGAAGCAGAAGACCTGTTTAAAAAATCACTGGCAACAAAATTCGAAAAAGATCAATCTTCCCATACAGCGGTAGTATATAATGATATGGGCTACCTGTTTGGAAAAACAGGTGAACTGGAAAAACAGGTGAACTGGTATTTAAAAGCGATCCGGATATATGAGAAAGCAGGTGAGATGACCGGGCTTGCCACCACTACGGCCAACCTGGGAGCGGCTTATTACAGCCTTGGAAAAACAGAAGAGGCAATCATCTATATGAAGGAAGCGGTCGCCATGCGGCAAAAGCTGGGTGCTATGCAGGGCCTGGCCACCACGTATGGAAACCTTTCTTCCATTTACGCCGCCACTTCGCTGGATTCAGCGATAAAATACCAGGAATTAGCTACCAAATGCGCAGAAAGAAACGGGTTAAAAATATCGCTGGTACAAGGATACACGAATATGTCGTTATTGATGAACAGGCAGAAAAAAACAGCGGAAGCGCTGGAGTATATAAAAAAGGCGATTGCTATTTGCCGGGAATTGAATGACAAGACAGGATTAGCAGACAGGACAAGATGGGCAGCTATTCTTTCCGCGGACTTAAAGGATTCAGCGGCCACAGAAAATTACTACCAGGAAGCCTACCAGTTAGCGTCAGCCTTGCAAAACAAAACATTGCTGAGGGATATCTTTGGCAGCAAAGCCGTTTATTATAAGAATAAGAATGATTTTGAAAGAGCGTACGACAACCTTAAGAAATATTATCTCTACAGGGACAGCCTGATCAATGAAAAAACAGCTACCAATATTGCGGAGTTGCAGACTAAATACGAAACGGAAAAAAAAGACAACGAAATAGCCAGTTTAAATACGGATGAGAAAATAAAACAACTGGAGATTGAAAAGCAAAAAGCAATCATTACCGGGAATTTACTCGAAGCAAAGCAAAAGCAAAATGAGATAGACCTGCTTTCCAAGTCGAAAGACCTGCAGGATCTTCGTCTCAAACAGCAGGGCGAAGAACTGGAAAAGCAATTGCTGATCTCCAAAAACAACGAACAGCAACTGAAACTGGCAGAAAAGGACAAACAGTTAAAAGAAAGACAACTGCAAAACCAGAAATTATTCCGCGACCTGATGATCGCGGCTATCGCCGGGCTGGTATTACTGGGATTTGTTTTATTTAACCGCATCCGGCTAAAGAAAAGACTGGAGCAGCAGGAAGCATTGATTCATGTGAGGAATAATATCAGCCGCGATCTGCATGATGAGATCGGTTCTACGCTGAGCAGTATAAATATTCTTTCAGCGGTGTCTCAGAGAAATATAATAAAAGATAAGGAACAGGCCGCCGCTTCTATGCAGCAGATAACCGAGCAGTCAAGGAATATGCAACAGGCCATGAGCGATATTGTGTGGGCAATCCGCCCGGATAATGACAGGCTGGAAAGCATGGCGGTGAGAATGCGTGAATTTGTCAGTCATACCCTGGAGCCAAAAGGAATAACTACCCTGCTGGATATTGATAAAAATATCCTGCAGCAATCATTGGCTATGGAACAGCGCCGTGATTTCTTCCTTATTTTTAAAGAAGCGGTAAATAATGCGGCCAAATATTCTGATGCGTCGAATGTCGGGATCAAACTAAGCCGGAATAATGGATTTCTTGAACTCAGCGTCAGGGATGACGGTAAAGGATTTGATAGTAATAAGATCACTTCGTCCAACGGCTTAAAGAATATGAAAGAAAGAGCCCATGCGCTGAGAGGCAGTTTGCATATCAGTTCGGTGGTGGGAAAAGGTGCCCTGGTTCTGCTAAAAATTCCGGCTACATGATGATGTGGCCGGGGATTAATTTGTTGTGCTTTTTTTTGTAATAGAAAATATATGCCAGCCAGGATCCTGCTATATGATGATAACGAAGCGCTGCGGAACAGCATCTGTGTAATGCTGATGGATGAGCCGGGGTTTGAAATAGCCGCGTCCATGTCCAACGCGGAAACGGTAGAAACGGATATATGGGAATTGAAACCCGATGTTATCCTCATGGATATCGATATGCCGGCTGTAAACGGGGTGGAGGCGGTGCGAAGGGTACGAAAGATCAATAGCTCACTTCCCGTTATCATGCTTACCGTTTTTGATGATAATGAAAATATTTTTAATGCTATTTGCGCCGGGGCCTCCGGTTATATTTTGAAGAGGTATGCGCTCGAAGAACTTCCGGCTGCTATCAATGATGTACTCAGCGGCGGAGCTCCTATGACAGGGTCAGTAGCCAAAAAAGTACTGCAAATGGTTCCGCAGGCGGGGAATACGGAACAGGAAAAGAGTGATCTTTCCAAAAGAGAAACAGAAATACTTCAATTCCTTGTGAATGGTTACAGTTATAAAATGATTGCGTCAGAGATCAAAATCAGTATCGACACGGTCCGGTTTCATATCAAGAAGATCTACGATAAGCTTCATGTGCACTCTGCCACCGAAGCGGTTTCCAAAGCAATCCGGGACAGGCTGGTGTAGCCATCTGTAAGTTTCAGAAAATTGATCACGGATTATATGTATAGAATGGATTTATACAAATATGTCCACAGGTATCCGCTCAATCTCTGGTATCCGTGTTCCCCATTTTTCAATTTTAATCGCTTCCCGGATTAGTTCTCTTACCTACACATATATGTAGTTTCACCCGCAAATACCGTCTTGTATGTTTGTTCCTGACAAATATCCCTGAATGTTAAGCAGGTTATTTATTTTATTGATAGTGTCTAATTCGTGGTTTGTTGATAGTAGCGCCCAGACTATTAACGAAAACAAACCATCCAATGCCAGTTTACTCCAGGGTAAAGGAACGCTGTCATTTAAAATAAACGGAAAATTATACCGGTCTGATTCTTCACAGACCAAATGCTGGACCAGCCCGAATGTGCCTCTTGCTATACTTTGGGGAAAAGGCTTATCCATAAATATTTCCTGGCAGATCCAAAATTATAATGGTAAAGGAGCTTACCGCCTGGATAATGACAGTAAAGGGAAGATCAATTTCACGCTGGAAGGCAAAACATACTGGGTAAGGAAAACGGATGGCAGTAATTACCTGGATATTGTCATAACAGGAATAAAGGACAATTATAGTGTTAAGCTTTTATCCGGAACATTCGAGGGGGTGCTGGAAGATGGGGATGGAAACAAAGTGAGGATCACACAGGGGGTATTTGTTACCAACGGTATTTGATTCGCTACATCATCGTGTAGTACCACCCGTGACCGGGCGCGGATATTTTTACATCGGACAAGCGAAAGACACGGCACGCAATAAAGACAACCATTAAATGTATGTATATGAAAAAAAACTTTCTTTTCTTAATAGCCACACTCCTTTGTGTTGCTGTGTTTGCGCAAACACCGAAGCTTCCAACGGGTCAGCCGGGTAAACCGCAATTGCCGGCGCCTAAGATCCCGGCATTAAAACCTGCCGATCTCGTGGTTACCGGGATTCAATTATTGATTGCGGAAAAAAACAATACAACAAAATCAGTGTCGGTAAAAGTAAAGGTTACGGTAAAGAACAATGGACAATTGGATGCCGGCGCTACCAAACTATCCGGCGCATTTCAAAAGACAACAGCACAGGGAGTTTCCTGGACCGAAGTAAGCCAATTGGCCGATTTTCCCGCTATCAAGGCAGGACAATCGGTGACGAGAGACTGCTCATTTACAATACCGATAGGATTGATCAATGACAACCGGAGTGTCAACTCCTTCAACTTTCGCGTAAAGGCAGATGTCATGGATGCAGTGAAGGAGTCCGATGAGAACAATAATTTTTCTCAGGGAATATTGATCGGGCTTTAAATTATCGGGTCAAAAACAATTATACTGATTCTTTACCACTAAACAAATTCAAACAATAAAAAAACGGAAACGATGAAAAAATACTTACCAACCCTCTTTATACTATTATTGTTTAACTCATGGGTTTCTGCTCAATCAAACGCCACTGATTTTGTGGCGGGAACCAATGTAGTATTCGAAGATCATTTTGAGCTGGACCCTGCAGGTGATTTCCCTGCTAAATGGAGCACCAGCGGTAGTGGCCAGGTCGTTGAATTAATGCGCCCCAAAGGTAAATGGCTGAAGATTTCGCAACCGACTGCAGTCAGCCCTGAACTGACTGAAGCATTACCCGAAAATTGCACCATTGAATTTGACCTGCTGTTGAAGAAAGTTTCAGGTGTAGCGCCGGTAGTGATGTTTGGTGTAACCCCATTGAGCGATGTATCGGCAGGTGATGTGTACCGCAGCAATATTTTTGTCAAACTTATGAGCTATAACGAAGGAGACAATGCATCCCTGGTATTTGGAAAAAATATTGATGATCTCGGTACCAAAAAGGATTTTCCTTTTGGTTCTTACATCGAAAGACCTCTGCATATAAGCATTTCGCTGAACAATACAAGATTCAGAGTTTATTTAGCCGGGCAAAAAGTAGTGGATTTACCCAAATTGCTCACACCGCAATACCGCGGCAATTTTTTCGTGGCCAGTTCAGAGATCATCCCCGCTTCCGAAGAAAGTGTTTATATCAGTAATATCCGGATCGCCTCCGGGGATGTGGATGCAAGGAGCCTGCTCATCAAACAATTACTCGAACAGGGCTCGGCTGTTACAAATGCTATCCAGTTTGATAACAAATCCGGCGAAATGACTACCCAGTCGCAGCCGGTGGTAGATCAACTGGGCCAGGCATTACAACAAAATCCTTCCATGAATATCCAGGTCAACAGCATGGAGGAGGTCCCGGCGATCAATGGAACCGGCGATATCATTAACAAGGATAAACTGAAAGAAAAAGCAGAGAAGATCAAGGCATATCTCGTCAGCAAATTCAAAATCAAAACCGACAGGATCCTTACGGATGCCAAAGTAAAAACTGCAACTGCTGTGGATAAAAGCAAGACCCTGTCAGGGGCTAAAAAATTGCTCACTGAGTTTGTAAAATTGTAAATAAGAGTTGGCAGGCTAACATTTTAAAATCAAAACAATGAGAAAATATTTATTTCTTTTCCTGGTCTTTGCGACAATTGCCTGTAATAACAATTCCAAAACAGCGGATGCTCCCGCTGAAAAAGATAAAGATGCGGCAGTTGAAAAGAAAGCGGCAACGGCCGGACCGGGTGGCGATTGCAGCAGCCTTATCCTTTTTCATAAAGGAGCTATAATAGAAGGAAAGAGTTATGATGGAACAGGAAAAGAACAAGGCGGGCAGGTAACAACCATTACTGATGTAAAAAATGAAGGAAGTGAAACTATCGCTAATGCTAAACTGGACATGCAATCAGTCATTAATGGAAAAGAAAATTCAAGGACAATGAATGTTGCCTATAAATGTAATGGGAAAGCATTGTATATAGACCTGAGTGAATTGATGGCCAATTTTTCAGCGTTTAAAGATGCAAAAGTCGAAGCTAATTCACTGGAATTCCCCTTGCAGCTCAGCGAGGGGCAAACATTGCCCGAGGCATCGGTAAATGTTCAGCTGAACCGTCCCGGAATGAACATGAAAACTACCAGCCTTTATACTCATCGCAAAGTAGAGGGAATGGAGAATGTAACTACGCCTGCCGGCACCTGGAGTTGTTACCGCATATCTTCTTCCGTTGAAACTTCAGTTAGCATGGGTGAAGGAGCGGTCCAGCAAAAAATGGCGGAAGTGATGAAACAAAAAATGCCACCTCAAAAAATAGTCATGTGGTTTGCTCCCGGTTTTGGTCTTGTAAAAACTGAAACATACAGCGGGGATAAACTCAGCAATCATTCTGAAATCATTTCAGTTAAAAATTAATGCCATGAACAGCAATAAAAAGATTACTTCTATGAAGCTTTTTCTTTATTTAATTCTGTTGGCGTTTGCAATGAAGAACTCACTTATATTCGCCCAGAATACTACGCTCAAGAATAATACGGTGCCGGTAAACACACCGGGCATTAACAGGAGTGCGGTAGTTGCCTTTAAAGCCAATGCCACTATTATCAGCGGTCAACCCGTAGCATCCGGCACGCCTCATGATGTCGACTTTACCGGGCGCGCACTTTTTAATGAATCAAATAGTTTTTCTATCGATAAGGATGAATTCACAGCTCCTTCCGACGGGTATTATTATTTCGAGGTAAGAGTTAACTGGAATAAATTTTCTGCGAAAGGAGATGTGGTAATCAAATTACTGCTTAACTGGTACTCGGGATTACCGTCTGCAACCTGGTTGCCGGGCAATACCGACATTGCTGTATTTGATACAAATTTCAGTACCCTCATGCAATTGAAAGCTGGCGATAAAGTAAGGGTACAAATAGCCCAGGATACAGGCGCCCAGCAAGTTTTCAAGCAGGTGCAATTCAGCGGTTTTAAAGTGAATTAGTGAGTGGCTAGCGGTGAGTCGTAAGCCGGTTTTTCAAAAAAGCATCATTTACTCACCATTAACCACTGACATCTCACCACCAATCATCGGATAACCCAATGCAATTTTTCTGTAATGACTTATCGATTCTTCACCTTTAATTCTATAAAAATGAGAAAATTAATTTTTCTTCCGGGTATACTTATTTTAATGACATTAATTAGCTCCGCGCAGGGAAACAAAGATTATTCTGTTCAGTTTATTGACTCAGTTATACAGTTTGTGCCATCAACCATCGGTCCTTATTGTCCGACGAAGTTATTGGCCGGCGACAGGGAATTTGACGGGCATGGCCCGGAAATATGGGCATGGGTAAAGCTACGCGTAGTTGGAAAAGCAGAGATCTATGCGGATGTATATATGCACGCGAGAGAGACAGTAAGCGACTGGAGCGAAACAGAAGGTACCTGGTCAAAATTATTGTACAGGGCCCCGAGAGGTTACCAGATCAATGAATTACCTCTGACAAATTATTCTGAGGTACATTATATAAGTAAACCGGGTGTAAGCGCTTTTTCCCCGGCAGGTGTCATGCAGGCAATGAACGGGGGAGCAAAAGGAACGGATGTACCGTTTAAAGATGATGGGTTGGTATCACGCTGGAATATTGTAGGCGACACAGGAGGTGATGATATCAGTACGGATGACGATTGCAATGACGATACACAGGTGGCTGTTCAACTGAACCTTTTAAAAGTAAAATTGCAAAGACCTGTATTAGTCAAAAATGTAACTATACCGTCGAAAGAAGTTCTTGCAAAATCGGGTATCCTTTCTCCACGCGATTTGAAAATTACACCCGATACAACTGTTCAATATATTCCGTCTACCATTGGTCCTTATTGTCCTAAAAAATTATTGGGGGGTGACAGGGACTTTGGCGGACATGGCCCGGAAATATGGGCATCCATAAACCTCCGGATTGTAAGCGGTAATGCGGTCTACGCGGATGTATATATGCACGCAAGAGAGACAGAAAGCGACTGGAGCGAAACAGAAGGGAACTGGTCTAAACTGGTCTACACAGCTCCTGCAGGTTATACGATCACCGGTATTATATCCGGGATGACTTCCGAAGTGCATTATGTAAGTAAACCGGGTGCAAATGCTTTTTCCCCGGCAGGCGTTTTGCAGGCTATGACCGGCGGAGCAAAAGGAACCGATGTGCCGTTTAAAGATGATGGTTTGGTAGCCCGCTGGAATATTGTCGGGGATACAGGAGGGGATGATATAAGCACTGATGATAATTGCAATGATGATACACAGGTGGCTATCCAGCTAAATCCTATGAAGGTGAAGCTGCATAAAAAATAATTGTCACTGTCTCTAAAGGGAGCTTAGATTGAAAATACTCTTTTCTTTTTACCTAACTTGAAAGCAGAAAATTCTCCGGATGATCTTTCTGCTTTCAAGATTTAGTTTAAAAATAAAGAATAACCGTCCTAAGCTCTCTTTGGGGACAGGATTGCTTATGCTCATTCTCCCGCTTGTTTCTCTTCGGGCACAGCACCTGTCTGATCCTTTTAAGGTGATCGGCAAATCTGAAGGTCTTCCTTCCCTGCTTAATAACAAGGTATACGAAACATCTGATGGGTATTTATGGCTGGCTACTCAAAACGGACTGGCAAGATTTGATGGCCGCCAGTTTAAAATGTTTTATTCGTTTTATGCCGATTCGAATACGATTACAGGCAATGTGATTACCGATCTGGAAGAAGACAGTTATCACCAGTTGTGGATCAGCAATTTCAGCAAGGGGATATCGGTATATAATTTACAAAAAGGAACCTGGCAACAATTCCCGCATCCTACCCCGGACGCGAACCCGACATACAGGGTGCTGGATATTTTCCGGGATAAAAATGACAATATGTGGATCGGGACAATGGGACGCGGGCTGTTGAAATATGATTATGGTAAAAGAAAATTCATTCAATATTTACTGAATAAGGATCTTACAAGCGATGGAAACGACCCTGATGATAATACAGTCCGTAAAATAACTGACGATCCTTATGACTCTGCCATTTTATGGCTGGCCTGTATGGATGGCTTATACCGGTTTAATAAAAATACAGGACAACTGACCCGGTTTGAAAATATAAAAAACGGGAAAAAAGACTGGAAGGATAATTGCTTTCATGCTATGCTGGCTCCGCCCGGCAATATGATCTGGCTGGGAACCTGGGGTGGGGGCGTGATTACTTTTAACAAAGAAACCCGTTCATTCATCAATTATCCTTATGATAATAAGGGCTATTCCAGGAACGACGTGGACGTCAATATAGTTTTTGACCTGTATGCCGTCTCCGATACTTCTTTATATGTTGCTACTCTCGACAACGGCTTATTGGAATGGAATACGGTATCACATAAATTCTACCCGGTTATCGCACCACAAGGAGGACCTACTTCTGAAAAAAATGCAAGTATAAGGGGGATATCTGCCACCTCCAATAATTGCCTCTGGGTATGCGGTATAAATAATATTTACCTGTTCAATAAAGTGTATAACCGGTTTGGAAACTGGCAACCTTTATATAAAAAACCGGGACCCAATTACACACAGCTTAATGACGCGTTGTGGTTACCTGCCACCAACCGTTACTGGCTGGCCGCCAGGTCGTGGGAAGGGATACTCGAATATGACAGCAATTTCCATTTCCTGCGTATTGTTTCGGTACAAGGCAGGGAATTCAAAGAGGCAGAATACCGGTGTATTAAAAAGGATGGCAACGGCGCCATATGGATGCAGACAACCAGCGCTCCCTATTTCTATCAGTATGATTCAACAACCGATCGCTTCAAAAAAGTAAATGATTTCTTACCGGCAGCGGATTCGAAGGAACCTCTGTCCCGGTTTGTTATTGATAAAAAAAACCGCATCTGGACGGTTACAGATTCTTTTTTGCTATCCTATAATACAGTAACCAGGGAAAAGGCGCAATTCAGTCTTGTGCCGGACCCGGAAAGCCGGTTGCAACTACCGTTGACTGTTGCAAGGATCATTATTGATGATAATGACAGAATATGGATCGCTACTAATATCGGGGTATGGTCCTTTGATACCCGTACGCGATCATGGGAGCATATATTCCCGGGTAAAAAGAACGGGATGGCTTCTCTTGCTGATGCCGATATCGGTGCTATTGCTTCAGACAGGAACGGGAAATTGTGGGTAGCCCCTTCGTCACAGGGGATCCAGGTATATGACCCCGTGCAGGAAAAAATAGAAAAAAGTTTTCATGTCAGTACCGACCCGTCTTTTCATTCATCAGCAGTAACGTATATGCAACCTGCGCCGGATGGTAACATGTGGATCTGTACTTACAATGGTTTGGCTGTATGGGAAAGAGATAAAGATCAATGGGAATGGTTTTACCAGCGCGATGGCATTGTGAAAGATTACGCTGATCAGCCTATTATCATTACACAGAACGGGAAAGCCCTGCTGGCTCAATATGACGGCTTCACCGCTTTCGATACCCGACATTGGATACGCAATGAATTTATTCCCCGGTTAAAGATCGAAGGAATTTATGTGGATGGAAATCCGGTACTGGCAGGTGAATCAGATTCCGGAAGCAAGATTGAAATGGGGTCAAACCAAAAAAGAGTATCTTTTTCTTTTTCTGCTATTGAACCATTGTTCCCCGACAGGGTGCAATATTGGTATAAATTGGACGCCTACGATAATAACTGGCATATTGCAGGTCCGGGGCAAGTTGAATACAACGGGCTTCTGCCCGGGAATTATACATTTCATGTCAAAGCCAAAAATAGCGATGGATTATGGAGTAAAGAATTGATTATACCTGTAACGGTGCTGGCTCCTCTGTGGAAAAAATGGTGGTTCGTGCCCCTGGGTTGCCTGTCATTGTTATTAATGGCCTACCTGCTTTACCGTTATCGCCTTTCGCAGATTTTAAAAATGCAGGAAATGCGAAACAGGATTTCCCGTAATCTGCATGATGAGATCGGTTCATCGGTGAGTAGTGTCAATATGCTTTCGGCTGTAGCAAAACGGCAATTGGAAGAAGGACATCCTGTAAGAAATATGCTGAACCAAATCGGGGAGTCAGCCCAGCAGGCGGGAGAAAGTATTGATGAGATCGTATGGAGTATTAATCCGGGTTATGATGTTGCAGCCACCACCTTTAATCGTATCCGCAATCATGTCTCCGATCTTTTTGAATCAACAGGCATCGACTATACCATAGAACTGCCGGAAGTTTCGCCAGCCATAAAATTGAATACGGAACTGCGCCAGGATATATGGCTCATCTGTAAGGAAGCGGTGAATAATATCATTAAATATTCGGAATGCTCGTATGCTTCTTTAAGCATAAAATGGGAAAACAAACTACTTCGCATAGACATTCAGGACAACGGAAAAGGTTTTGATGTAGACAAGGCAATACATAAAAACAGAAGCGGACTGAAAAACATGCGGGCAAGAGTGGAAAAATACAGGAGAGGGATTTTTAAAATTGAATCGGAGCCGGGGACCGGAACCAGGGTGTATTGCTGTATACCTGCAAAAAATAACCCAAAGATGTAATTGACCCTTTGAAGGGGTTGATGGTACTTTGATAAGGAGAAAACTGATGACAAGAATTATCATTTATGAGGATAATCACCCTTTGTGTAAGTCAATACAATTATTATTACTTACCCAGCCCGCCTATGAGGTTGTGGGTTCATTTGACAATGCTAATAATGCAGAAGAGGAAATAAAGCAATTGCATCCTGACCTGGTAATACTGGATATCGATTTGCCCGGCCGCAAGGGGACAGAAGTCGTCGCCGCTATCAAAAAACAATTTCCGCCGGTCATCGTGGTGATGCATACAGTGTTTGAAGAAGACGAGAAACTTTTTACCAGTTTATGCGCAGGAGCCAATGGATATATCCTGAAAAAAACATCACCGGACAAATTTTTACAATACATCAGCGAAGCCCTGCAGGGTGGGGCTCCTTTTTCTCCCTCTATAGCCCAGAAAATATTGAAGACCTTTCAGCAGCCACCCCAGCCTCTGGCCAACAATTACCAGCTCAGTGACCGGGAAAAGGAAGTGCTGACTTATTTAATAAAAGGTTACACGTATAAAGCCATCGCGGCGGAACTTTT
Source organism: Bacteroidota bacterium (assembly GCA_030706685.1). Classification (GTDB taxonomy): domain Bacteria; phylum Bacteroidota; class Bacteroidia; order Chitinophagales; family Chitinophagaceae; genus VBAT01. The sequence continues at coordinate 6,935 of JAUZOA010000090.1, read as the reverse complement.
CATTTCCATGGATACGGTGCGTAAACATGTATGCCATATCTACGAGAAACTTCACGTAAGCTGCGGTAAAGAAGCGGTAGCGCTGGCTATCCGGCAAAGGCTTGTATAACCTCTTCACCGGTTATAAATGGCACAAAGATGTAATTGCGTTCTTACAATTCAATCCCGAAATTCATGCTCCGGGTATGAAGATAATTTTTATAATATGAAAATATTGATTGTATCAATCTTGCTTGGCGTTCCATGCTTTTTACCGGCTCAGAATGTGGGTATAGGTACTGCATCGCCTCATCCTAATGCAGCTTTGGAAATAAAAGGATTCAATAAAGGATTATTGGTTCCACGGGGTGATGCGGCAACAAGAGCGGCGCTAAGCACGAATACTGCTAAAGGATTATTGTTATATGATACTTTATTAAATAACCTGTGGATACATAACGGGAATGGTTTGTCATCGGGTTGGAACAGTTTATCGCTTGGCACCAATTACTGGCAATTAAATGGAGGACTTGGTACTGAGATCAGTAATATAAACACAGGAGGGTTTTGGTCCGCCAACCCGACAACTGTTACCAGTTCATTTATAACTACCCCGCCGCCGGTATCCGGTGAGGGAACAAGATTGATGTGGCTCCCGGCGAAAGCTGCATTCAGGGCTGGAACCGTACTGGCTGGTTCTGGCGCGTGGGACTCTGCATTTATAGGAGTATGGTCATTTGCCTGCGGATTAAATACAGTAGCAAAAGGCCCGGCCAGCACAGCATTGGGATCCGGAACCGCAGCTTTTGGAGAAGGCAGTACAGCAATGGGAGAAAACACAATAGCTTCGGGATTTAACAGCGTTTCTATGGGAGCTTCTACCACGGCTTCGGGAAATTTTAGTACGGCAATAGGATCTTTCACTACTGCTTTGGGCAACTTTAGTACGGCTATGGGCATTAGCACTATCTCAAAAGCCTATGGTTCATTATCTATTGGCCGGTATAATGACACTACCGGCTCATCATCAACGATTAGCTGGAATGCAACCGACCCTGTATTCTATGTTGGTAATGGATCTTCAGACGTATCCCGGTCCAATGCCGCAGTCATCTATAAGAATGGAAACATGGCGCTTCAAAACCAATTACGGTTACAGGGCTCAGGAGGCAGCAGTGGCATAGAGTTGGGCAATGGGGTGGCAGGTAAGGAAATAAATGCCGGGAGGATTGGCTATGGTTTATTCTCTCCTGATGCCGTTGACATCGTTGGTGGCGGTACCACCAATGCTAATCGCAAAATAACTTTCTTTGCCGAAGGCGGAGCTACTTTCAATGGTTGTGTTACAGCCACCAATATTTCCTGCCCAAGCGATGCCAGGCTCAAACGAAATATTACACCATTAAAAGATGCCCTGCAAATCATCACGCGGCTGAACGGGTATCATTATTACTGGAAAAATGAAAATAGGGGGGCTGAGCTGCAAACCGGAGTCATTGCACAGGAGTTATTACAGGTAACCCCGGACCTTGTTCACCCAAATGATCAGGGTGATCTTACTGTTAATTATAACGGGTTAATTCCTTATTTAATCGAAGCTATCAAAGAGCAGCAGAAGCAAATTGAATCACTGGAAAAAAAGATAGAAAGACTTACTAAAAAATAACCTGTAAATAAATCTTCAACATGAAAAAGTATGCCTGGTGTCAATTTTTATTGCTGATGACTATTTTTCAGTTGGCCGGGTTGCTGTCTTTTTCCCAGAGCGTAGGTGTTGGCACCGCCACGCCGGATACTAATGCAGCACTTGATATTTATAGTACAACTAAGGGGTTACTCATCCCGCGCGGTAGTGCGGCTTTTCGCACAAGCTTAAATGCCAATACCACGAAAGGGTTATTGATGTTTGATACGATCACCAATTCCTTGTGGGCACACAATGGTAACGGATTGGCGAGCGGCTGGCAGGACATTTCCAATCCAAGAGTTAGTTTTTTTTCTTATGCCACTGCCGGGCAAACCATGTCAACATCCTATACGCAGATAACCTTTTCGCTTGAACAATATGATGATGGTAATAATTTTAATACCAACGCATTTACTGCTCCTTCGGCAGGAATTTACCATTTTGACGTACGGGTAATATGGCACTCGCTGAGCGCTACCGATCAAACCGTAAGTTTAGGATTATTTAATAGCGGTTTCTCTCCCACAACCCCTATTAATGAAGTAGTCATACCGGCGACAGTTGGAGTATCCGGTCCAAACTTCACCGTCAGTTTGAGCGCCAATTTAAAGCTGAATGCAGGGGATGTAGTCACTGTGGGAGGTAAACAGACAACCGCGACAGGAGGAGGTCTGGCGCTCGGGAGTACTCAGTCTCATTATTTTTCCGGCAACAAGGTTTATTGAGGAAATTTTTGCTGATAATTCTTTAAGGTTTAAAATTTATAAGACTCTTTCATCCGCGTTATCAGCAGATCTTTTTTCTTCCCGTATTTCCGGCTCATGATCACCGCTGAGAGCTACCATTATGATGCACGATATGCGCTACTCCGGTGATTGAAGTCTCTTCTCTATCAGACCGGCGTACCTCGTACTTCATATCTCGTACTTGTCATGCCATATTGTGAAATACCTTCTGCACATCTTCATCCTGCTCTAAACGTTCTATCAGTTTACTCACATCTTCCGCCTGCGCATCGCTGACAGGAACGGTGGTGGTGGGTATCCATTCCAGTTCGGCGCTGATAGGAGTGATCCCTTTTTCTTCCAGCGCTTTTTGCATATGCCCGAAATCCGGGAAAGCGCAACGAACGACCAGAACATCCTCACCATTTTCACCGGTTCCTTCTCCCAGTTCTTCCAAACCAAAATCAATTAATTCCAGTTCCAGTTCTTCTGGATTCAGCTTTTCCGGTTTTAATTTGAATACGCCCATTTTCTTAAACTGGAAAGCCACACTGCCGCTATTGCCCAAAGTGCCGCCGCCCTTATTAAAATGCGATTTTATATTGGCAACGGTTCTAACATGATTATCGGTGGCGGTTTCTACCAATATCGCCACGCCATGCGGGCCATACCCTTCATAGAGAATTTCGTCGTAGCTCTCCATTTCCTTCCCCTGTGCCCGCTTGATCGCCGCTTCTACACGATCTTTCGGCATATTGACGGCCTTGGCATTCTGCATACAGCGCCGCAATGCCGGGTTCGTACCCGGATCGGGGCCGCCGGCTTTAACGGCAATAGCGATCTCTTTCCCGATACGGCTGAATTGTTTTGCCATCCGGTCCCAGCGGGCAAACATCGTGGACTTACGAACTTCAAAAATCCTTCCCATTCTTTAAGTTTAGGGTCTGTTGTTTATTGTTTATGGTTGGGCTGCAAAAGTAAGACAATACAATAAAAAGAAAAACCCGTCCTGCTTGAACGGGTTTATTATTCCGGATAATTTGATTAATCAAAATCAGAAGCCTTCGGCAATATTTCGCCCGGCCCCTTATGCTTGCTGCGAGACCGGCTGTATGAAAAATAAATGACAAGACCGATAATCATCCAGGCAAGAGCTGTTAATTGTGTTGTTTTATCTAATGAAACGATCATCGCCATACAGACAAGAATACCCAACGTAGAAACTACAGGAACCAGCGGAGTCCTGAAAGGCCTTGGCACATTGGGTTGTTTTACTCTCATGATCCAGACGCCGGCGCTGACCAGCACAAACGCGAATAAAGTTCCTATACTGGTAAGATCGCCGGTAATATCACCCGGCAATAAAGTGGCTATTGCTCCTACAAATAAAAATAATATCCAATTGGATTTAAACGGTGTTCTGAATTTGGAATGTAATTGCGAAAAGGCACCCGGCAATAATCCGTCATTTGACATGGAATAGAATACCCGGCTTTGCCCCAACAACATTACTAATATCACGGAAGAGAACCCCGCAAGAATGGCAACGGTTACAGCAGTAGCCAGCCAGTTATATCCTTCCATATGATGTTGAATAGCGTAAGCTACCGATGCTTCGCGGCCAGCCAGCATAAATTCAGTGAAAGGAGCTACACCCGTAAGAACATAAGAGAAAAGTATATAAAGAACAGTGCAGATAACCAATGAGCCGAGTATCCCGATCGGCATATCTCGTTTTGGATTTTTTGCTTCTTGCGCCGCTGTTGATACGGCATCAAATCCTATGAATGCAAAGAATACAATTGCCGCGCCCCGCAGCACACCAAGAAAGCCATGATTAAATGTTGGCGCATAACTGTACTCACTTCCATCAGCCAACTTAGCGGGGGCCTGATCAGCAGGGATAAAATAAGGAGTATGATTAGCCCCGTTTATAAATTTCCAGCCAATAACAATAAACACCAATACAATGGTAACTTTTATAAATACAATTATGGCATTTACCCATGCTGATTGCTGGGTACCCCTGATCAGCAACAAAGACAGAACTAAAAGAATCAAAAGAGCAGGGGCATTCATGATGCCATGATGAAGAGTGCCATTTATTAACTCATGTGAAAATGGGGAATGACACCATTCATAAGGAACGGCGCCGTCAAATAACCGGTTAAAATATTCACTCCATGCAATGGATACGGTAGCGGCTCCCAACGCATATTCAAGTATAAGCGCCCAGCCGATGATCCAGGCAATTAATTCGCCCATTGTCGTATAAGCATAAGTATAAGCGCTGCCGGCAATAGGTATCATAGATGCAAACTCTGCATAACATAAACCTGCGAAAGCACATCCAACCGCAGCAATAATAAAGGAAAGTGTTACAGCCGGACCCGCATGCCCTCCTGCTGCTGCAGCCGTTCTTACAAACAATCCCGCGCCGATGATAGCTCCAATACCTAAGGCTATAAGGCTCCACGCCGTCAAAGTACGTTTCAAACCTTTATCAGAATCGGCAGCCTGCGCCAGCAGGCTTTCCAGCGATTTTCTTCGAAATAAGCTCATAGATTGATTGATTGGTTAAGCAATATAAACTGGTAAAATAAGGAATAATTTATTTAGAAAGATAAATCTTTTGGAGGAAAGGCATTATAAACGGGCAAATGTTTTTGCCATCCGGTATTTTTTCCGATTTTCGGCCATCTTTTACTGATAGCGATTATGCCCAAAAGAAACCGTCTTACCATATTTATCCTGCTTGCCATGGTTTTAGGCGTTGCGGCAGGCTATTTCATGAACCAGTTTGGTAATGGATCACAAATAACCTACAGCCCTGCAAAAGACTATACCGGAACGGACCATATCGTGCTGAAACTATCCGGCAGCAAAGTGACCCAGCCAATCATTGTTGTAAAAGATTCACTTGGATACAGAAAAGTTTCAGACAGCATTGGAAAAGATTACTGGATCGTTTTGGCCAATTCTTCAAAAAGCTACACGTTATCCGTTTTTTTGAAAGGAACAAAAGCCTATTTGAAAGGTATTGCCGAAATGCCCGGGCATGGTTCAGCCACGATCACTTCTGTTCAATCATTCTCCGATAATATCAAACTTCTTACTACCATTTTTCTTCGCCTGGTACAGATGATCATCGCGCCCCTGGTTTTTTGTACGTTAGTGGTGGGTATCGCCAAGCTGGGTGATCTTAAAACAGTGGGCAGGGTAGGCGGAAAAGCTTTATTGTGGTTTATCTCGGCATCATTAATAAGCTTGTTGCTCGGCCTTTTGCTCGTTAATTTATTTCAACCGGGTCATGCTATTGACCTCAGCGTTGCGGATACATCCGGGGCTAAAGAATTGATCGGTAAAACACAGGAATTTTCACTGCCAAGATTTGTAGAACATGTTTTTCCTAAAAGCGTGTTTGAAGCAATGGCTAATAACGAGATCCTGCAAATTGTGATATTCAGTGTTTTCTTTGGTGTCGCGGCCACTGCTTTACATGAATATGCAAAACCAATCGTGCGGGCATTGGAAGCCGCGTCACATATCATCCTGAAGATGGTGTCTTATGTTATGAACTTTGCTCCTCTTGGCGTTTTTGGAGCCATTGCCGCTGTTATCTCCACCCGGGGGTTAGGGGTATTCAACTTTTATGGCCAATACATGTTCTATTTCCTGGTTGGTATCGCGTTATTATGGGTCGTTTTATTAAGCGTTGGCTATTTATTTTTGCGCAACCGTATCCGGGAATTATTAAGAAGGATTGCCCAGCCGTTATTGATAGCTTTCAGTACTACCAGCAGCGAAGCGGTCTTTCCAAAATTGACGGAAGAACTCGAGCGTTTTGGTTGCCGTGACAAGATCGTTTCATTTGTGTTGCCACTGGGGTACTCCTTTAACCTCGACGGCAGTATGATGTATATGACTTTTGCCAGTCTTGCGATCGCCCAGGCTTATGCTATTCACATGGACCTGGGTACGCAGCTCACTATGTTACTCGTTTTGATGGTAACAAGCAAAGGCATTGCCGGGGTACCGAGAGCTTCGTTGGTAGTGGTGCTGGCTACTTGTTCTATGTTTAAAATTCCTGAAGTAGGGATAGCGCTGATTTTGCCGATTGATCATTTCTGCGACATGTTCCGGACTGCTACCAATGTAGTGGGAAATGCACTCGCTACCAGTGCCGTCAGTAAATGGGAAGGGCAATTAGCGCATATACCGCATGATCACCCTGAAAATAACTAGGAGTTATATTTATGGACATATTTTTATTAGACTTTCACTGGACCAGTTTATTACAACCGCAATGGTATGTCGAGCATGGAGGGCTCTGGCTGTTATTATTTGTCATCTTCGCCGAAACGGGCTTGTTTGTGGGTTTTTTCTTCCCGGGCGATTCCCTTTTATTTGTAGCAGGGATCTATGCGCATAAATTAGATAATGGCGAACCAGGCCTGGCTTACCAGTTCCTGAAACTATTGGGCATAGGCCACCTGCAAAATGAATGGGTAGACCTTATCGTCTTGTGGTTGCTGATCTCTTTT
>JAUZOA010000009.1 GCA_030706685.1 Bacteroidota bacterium | reverse complement strand
TGGTGTAAAGATCACAAATGTTCGGAAGATTATGATGAGCTATCCTTCATGGTGAAGAGCCGAATGAAAATGGTGGCAATTCGGAGTTCATCCCCTCCTATGGAGGGGCGATTTTAGGAAAATATGAAATTGAGATGACCGGGGTGGGTTACTGAGCAGTAGGTAAGATTCTGCAACCACGACCCACCCCTTTTGGAAACTCAGATGTGCGAAGAATGCTGCTGCCCCTCCGGAGGAGGGGATGAAAAGTCTTTGAGATAAACGCTAATAAATTCTAATCCACTGCTTTGCTCATATCTGTTATAATCTTCCGAACAGTTATGGTATAAAGATCAACCTGTAATAATAATACGAACAAGATTAATGCTGAATGATATGAACAGACCCTTACTATGTTTCCTTTTGCTGATAATGGCATATACAGTCTCTGCGCAAAAAGAGAGCTTCGATATGCTGAGTTTTTCTCCACCCAAAGACTGGAAGAAAAGCACTAACGGCAATAATGTTTCCTACTCCCGGTTCGATGAACAAAAAGAGAGCTTTTGTATTATCGCCGTATATAAATCTGTAACAAGCAGCAACAACGTTCAAACGGATTTTACGAACCAGTGGAATGAAATAGCGGTCAAACAAATGAGCATTACGGCGCAGCCCGAAATAAAACCAGCCGTGGAAGAAAAAGGATGGAAGGCAATGGCAGGTACCGCTTCCTTTCAATACCAGGGAAACAACGCCGTGGGCATATTAACGGTATTGAGCGGAAAAAATAAAACAGTCAGCATACTGTCATTAACCAATAGCCAGGATTATGTACCGGATATTCAAAAGTTTTTAGAGACCGTGGATGAGAATAAGCAGGTACAAACAGATCCTGTTATCGCCGGCACCAACAACAATGGCATTAGCACGGCTACTACCCATTTTGATGATGGCTGGTCGGCAACACCCCAGGACGACTATATACTCCTCACAAAAGATAATTTCAAGGTTTGTCTTTTTTATGATGAAAAGTTTAATGATGAAAGCAGGAAGAATACGGTTGATTATTATTTTCAACACCAATTCGCAAAATATTATACACTTACCCGTACGGTGGCCAGGAGTGATGACTGGCACTATTATATCGAAGGCGAGGCAACGGAAAATGCCACGGGAACGAGATGTTATGTGGCCATGGATATAGTGGCGCAGAATGGTACCGCCAGAACGGTCGTAGCCGTGTCTCCTTCACAGGCCGAACATCAAAAGCAATTTCGTGATAATTTGAAAAACCTGCTTGGGCATAACCGTTTTGGCGTAACCGCGCAGGATTTGACAGGCGCCTGGGCGGCCGGAAGCGGAAGTTCCATTTCCTATTATGATTATTACACCAACCAGGCAGTAGGCGCCAGCGCCGTGGTGATGAGTGATAAATTTATTTTCAGCAGCGGCTCGGGTTTTGAAGCAGAATTCAAAGGAGCCACGGGTATGGTAGGCAACATGAAAACCTACCAGCAACATTATAAAGGAACGTTTTCGGTGCTCTCTCCCTGGCAAATTTCTACCACCGACCAGGACAACAAAACCGTGGTATACGATTGCTGGTTTGAAGCCGTGAAAAACGGGGTCGTATTACACTTAATCAATCATCAATATACCGGTACTACTTTTGACCTGGTAAGGGCAAAATAACCATACCATTTCTATGTCCGGGTTTGTGTAAACGAACTCAGGGGTGATTATTTAGATTGACTATCCGTATTCCATCTTCCGTCTACAAATTCGAAATATTTCCTGGCTGAGATGCATCGCCCGGCATGGATGTCTCATATATCCGGCACGGATCTCCCTTGGATCTGGCACGGATGTCTCATATATCTCGGTTGAGTGCCGCATATGAGTCCCAGCCGAGTCGTATGGATCTGGCATGGATGTCTCATATATCCGGCATGGATCTCTCATATATTCAGCACGGATGTTCCATGCATGACTCATGCATTCGGCATGGATAACTCATGGATAACCCATGCATAACTGGTCAGCCAGGAGGTGCGTAAAGTAAACTGTGTGGGAACGGCAGCTTTGAGGTAGCATTATCCCTGTATTCAGATAGTGTTTCCCTTGTATGATGGTAGCTATATGATAGCCAGATGGAAGCCAGATGAAAGCCAGATGACTGTATTCAGCCCGTGTTACCCTTGTGTTTGGCCCGCGTTCAGGTAAGGTTTGGATAGCGTTTGGCCCGTATTCAATTAGCGTTTAGGTAATGTTTAGGTAACGTATGGGTAGCGTGTGGATAGCGCTCCTCCTGCATTCAGCCCGCATTACCCCTGCATAACTCATGCATTCGCAGCCCTTCTTACGCTGGTATAGCTTGACCGTTAAGCCATTATTCCGGAACCGCGTAGAAATTGTCTTAAAACGAATTTCTGCCGGTAAGACGGGTTTGAATAGTTATGCTATATTACAGCTTACGTTTAAAATAATCATTGATCGCTTCCCGCACATATACATTCTGCAACACGCTGTTTATATCATCATTGGTTATTCTCAAAGATAAAGGATACTTACCCTGCGTTTATTTTACTATGATGGAAGCGATATTGGGGCTTTGGCCGCTGCCGGCGTACTTAAAATAAAAAATCATGCCTATCTCTTTTACTCATCGCATTGAACGGTTTATGCCAATATTACTATTCCGGGCAATTCATGTCGGGGAAAAACTGCAGGTAAGCACAAAGCCATTTTTCCAGTGGTAGAAATGAATCCCTCACTCTACGTATTAAGGCAAATTCTCTTGTTTAATCAAGAAATCCATCTGGCTTATGTAAATCTTTTTGTCATCCTTTAGAATTTCTGTCTTTTGCGCTGAAATCATTATTCAGCAATTAATAAATACTAAATGAAAAAAGTGATCAATTGGTTTAACAACCCGCCTGTTAATGGACAATCATCCATATTAATACTCCGGCTAATGGCGGGCGGTGTATTTTTCTGGGAAGGGATATTAAAATTTGTTTATGTCAACCAGGGTTTAGGCAGGTTTACAAAACTTGGCTTTCCTATGCCCGAACTGACCGCCCATTTTGTAGCGACAGCGGAAATCATTGGCGGTTTGTTTCTTTTGTTTGGCATTTTTACACGATTTACCGCCTTCTGGTTTATTATTCAAATGATTGTTGCCATACTCAGCACTAAAATATCCCTGTATTTAGGTACAAGCCCGCTGCCTATTCCTCCCGCGCCGCCTAAAATAGGTATCTGGGCTGTGCTGCATGAAACACGTTCCGATTATGCGCAGGTATTGATTTGCCTTTTTCTTTTAATAGAAGGAGCCGGTAGATGGTCGCTCGATGCATTCCTGAAAAGGCCTGTAAAAAAATTAATCGGGTCACCCAGGCCAGTAATTCAAGAACGATTGGTAAAGATTTAAGTAAGGTTTATGGTTTGATCAATACGGTTATTGGCTTACTAAGTTTATGCCTTCGGCCTGTGGACCAGGGCATAAATTATTCCAACCCCCGGCAAGAGCCGGGGTTTTTTTATTCCCTTTGTCTTGTCCTGAAAAAAGCCGGCGCCTGCTGATGCAACTTTAGTACTAAAGGTCGATTTAATTCTTTTCCGGGAAATGAGTGGGTCAGTTTCAATACTTATGTGGGCCACAGAAGACCGCGGAGAAACAGAGAATCTCAGAGGATTCATGATAGTCTCTCTGTGGCGCTCTTTATCTCTGCGGTTCTCAGTGGACATATTTCAAACTGACCCGTTACTGAAATGACTCCCTGAGTGTAATCTCAGGACAAAGCAATAACTTAGTTCACTGCAATTTCCCGCTAATCAAAACCATTGGTCATGATAAAAAAATTGAACTGGGAGGAAGTTCCGGCCGAAGAGGTAAACCCCTCTATGTCCCGAAAGATTGTTACGGGAGAAAAACTGATGATTGCGAGGATGAAATTTAAGGATGGTTTTGTAGTACCCTTGCATCAGCATATACATGAACAGGTGACCCAGGTGGTTTCGGGGAAAATGCGTTTTTGGTTTGGGGCCAATAAGGAACAAACGATGGACCTTTGCCCGGGAGATGTGGTAGTCATTCCATCCAACCTGCCACATGAAGCGCTGATGGTGGGTGATGTAGAGGAAATAGATACCTGGGCGCCTCCCCGCCAGGATTGGTTGGATAAAACAGATGATTATTTAAGAAAATAGGAAATTAGAAACATCATTACGAACCAAGCAAAGACGTCATAGAGAGCAATGCGAAAACATCATTGCGAACGAAACAAAACATCATTACGAACCAAGCAAAGACGTCATTGCGAACGAAGTGAAGACGTCATTGCGAACAAAGCGAAGACGTCATTGCGAACAAAGTGAAGCAATGGAACTCGGACTAAAAAATAAAGTAGCTTTTGTAGCCGCCTCCAGCAAAGGACTTGGCAAAAGCGTTGCGTTAGAACTGGCACAGGAAGGCGCGAAGACAATTATTTGCGGACGCAATAAAGAGGACCTGGAAAGAACAAAAGAGGAAATAGAAAAGCAAACGAATACCCGGGTCCTGGCCCTTACCGGCGACTTATCCATTGCTGCCGAACGGGACTCCGTTATTAAAAGCGCCCTGCAGGTTTACAGCAAGGTAGATATTCTCGTCACGAATACAGGCGGGCCCCCTACCGGAAAGATCGAAGAATTAAAACAGCAGGACTGGGATCATGCCTATAATAACCTGCTGGCAAGTGTAGTGGGGCTGGTCAATGGTTTTTTACCCGGCATGAAGGAACAAAGATGGGGACGGATTATTTCCATTACGTCTATCACGGTAAAACAACCGATTAATAATTTGATGTTATCCAACTCGGTCAGGGCCTCAGTAGTTGGCTTAATGAAAACGCTGGCTAATGAACTAGCCTCTTATACTATTACCGTTAATAACGTAATGCCGGGCTATACAGAAACGGAGAGACTGAAAGAATTAATTGACAACAATCCTTCTTTCGCTTCGGTAAAATCTGAAATTCCTTTGGGGCGTTTTGGAAAACCGGAAGAGTTCGCAGCCGCCGTCGCATTTTTAGCCAGCGAACGCGCCGGTTATATTACAGGCGTTTCATTGCCGGTGGATGGTGGATGGATCAAAGGGATGCTTTGAAGCGCCCCCTGACCGCCGAAGGGGGGAACTTAGGCCAATACATTTTTTACCAGTAGAAAATTTTATAAAAGCAGAAAGTAGCTACCGGTAACTACTTTAAATAATTTTATTGATACGAAGGGATTGACCTGAACTAAGCTCCCTCTTTAAGCGGCGGAGAGTGTTAGTGTTCCAATCATTAACTTCACTAACATTCGGGGGAAAAGAAATTTATTGATTACAGAACCTTTAAACATTCTTTTTGTTTTTTATCATCACATTTATGTTAATTGAAGATTTTAATCAAACACTGGATACCTGGATAAAGGAGTTGGAAAAATATAGTTTTACTCAATTATCTGTGAAACCCTCGCCCACAAGCTGGTCGATTGGACAAGTGTATATGCATCTTATTGGCGCTACCAGCTATTTTATCAAACAAATGCAAATTTGCGCATCCACTAATGATCACGCAGAGGAAGAGACATCTGTTAATGCTAAAGCCATGTTTCTTAATAATGCGTTTCCGGATGCGATACTCGAAGGACCGCCTTCCAACGCGGATACGCCGCCACCTGTCAGCAAAGAACAACTAACAGAGGGACTAAATCATTTGAAAGATGAAATAAATAAGACCGCGGCCCTGGTCTCAAAAAGTCAATATAAGGGTAAAACAAAACATTTTGGGTTGGGCTATTTTAATGCAAATGAATGGATGCAATTTGCCGAAATGCATCTCCGGCATCATTTGAGACAGAAGAAAAGAGTGGACGATTATATTAAAATCTAATATTGATAGCATGCAGGCGCTAACATTCGGCGGAAAAGAAATCATTGAGTACAGCACCGTTAAAGATCCCGGGTTGCTTCATCCATCTGATGTCATTGTGAAGATAACGATGGCGGGCATCTGTGGTTCCGATCTGCATATATATCATGGTAGGGAAACAGGGCTGGATCACGGCACCGTGATGGGGCATGAGTTCACCGGCATCGTAGAAGAAGCGGGCGCAGATGTAAAGAAATTCAAAAAAGGAGCGAGGGTGCTCAGTCCTTTTACCACTTCCTGCGGCGAATGTTTTTATTGCCGTATCGGTCTTACCTGCCGCTGTGAAAAAGGAAACCTGTTTGGATGGGTGGAGAAGGGTCATGGTCTTCATGGAGCGCAGGCCGGGTATATCCGTGTACCGATGGCCGACAGCACGCTCCTGCCATTGAGCGCTGACCTCGATGAAAAAAAAGGATTGCTGCTGGGCGATGTTTTTTCTACCGGTTATTTCTGTGCCGATAATGCCGGGATAAAACCTTCGGCTGTTTATGCAGTGATAGGATGCGGGCCGGTGGGCTTGATGACCATACTGGCTGCCAGGCATCTTGGCGCTGAAACATTATTTGCTATTGACGTGATACCCGAACGCTTAGCCATCGCCAAACAGTTCGGCGCTATTCCACTAAATCCATCGCTCACCGATGTGAAAGAAGAAATTCTTAACCACACCCATGGCCGCGGCGCTGACGCAGTAATGGAAGTAGCAGGCAGTGATAAAACATTGAAGCTGGCGATTGATCTGATCCGTCCCGGCGGAACAATATCATCGGCGGGTGTGCATACGGCCAAATATTTTTCCTTTTCTCCCGGCGAAGCCTATGATAAAAATCTTATTTACAAAAGCGGTCGTTGCCCCGCCAGGTATTATGCTGAAAAATTATTGAAGGACGAAGTGCCGCAGCGTTATGCGATAGAAGATATCATTACCCATCAATTTTCCTTAGAGGATGGGGCAAAAGCGTACGAAGTGTTTGATAAAAAAATGGATAATTGTATTAAGGCGGTTTTGATGACCCGGTGAAGGGCGGATAGGGAGAAATGATGTGAAGTATAATATATTTTAGATGTAATAGCCGGTACTTAATCTTACAGACACTTTTTCCCGCACGAGTCCCCTTCATCAATCTTTTTTTTCTAAAATCTCCAACTATCAAACTCTTGCCCGACGATGTCTCGCCCAACAGTAAGATCAATTTGAAAGAACTTTGTGGGCGGACTCGTCGCAGTAAACCATTTCGTACAAAGTCATATAAAATGGCCAGCTCATTTTCCCGGCATATATCCGGCGCCTCTCACAGCGACGAGTCCGCCCATGATGTTTTCCCTATCCAGTTACCTCAGGCGGGGCGGGACATCGTCGGGGAAGTATCCTGCTATGGGAAGACTTTACAGCTTTGGTATAAAATCAGATCCGTGAAGACGCGAACCCAGCCATCCATCATCTCTCCATTTTATATATCATCCCAAGCATTTCATATAACTCAGGATGATTGGCTTTTAATAAGTCTGGTCGCTCAAAAAAGTATTCGGAAATAACCGCAAAAAACTCTGCGTGGTTAGTGGCCCCGTACATATCAATATCTGATCCGTAGCTTTTCATTTGCCGGATAGTTGAATCCATCAGATTCTTCCATTTATTTACATATTTCCGCTCTAAAATTATTTCAGGAACACCATCCATGGTTCCATCCATTTTATCTACCAGGTGCACAAACTCATGAATAGCGGTGTTGCGGGCATCGTGGTTATTAATAAACCCTTGTCTCAGTTCCCATTTGGTAATGATCATTACATGTTGCATAGCCCCGGTACCCACCATGCCTGTGACAGGGCGATCCGATCCTCCCTGGTCAAAATCTTCATTGAACGTTCCGGGATATAATAAAACTTCATGCAGGTTGATATACTGCCAGTCCGGGAAAGCATAAACGGGAATAATGGCCCCGGCTGCAATTAAAAGCCGGTCAAGATCTTCTGCAATAGCATTTACCCCGGTTATTTGCACGGCAGACAGAAAGTGCTGAATTCTTTCTTCAAATTTTTCTTTTCCTTTCTCGTCAAGTTGCCTGTAAAATTTTACATAATCATTGAGCAACTCCCTGTAATTTTCCGGCAGGGGAATGGTTTTGTTTACTCTTCTTATTCTAAATACAAACTGAATTATTATAACAATCAATCCCAGGACAAAAAAAATCTGCAAAACGGTCACCATGATAGGGTGAAGATAAACAACCCTCTTTACTTCACCACAATTACAGCGTGCGGTGGCAAATTCAAACTAAGTTTGTAAAGCTCCTGCCAGGTGTAATTTTTCTACGCCCCGGAACCGGGGCGTAAATGTGCGACGCGTCGGGCAACGAAAGCAGTAATATAACTCCTCACATAAAATTTTTCCTAAAACCCCAATTGCTGTCCACCATTCCTCGGATCAGTCTTTGATTCTAATTGATATTCTTTTGGCGGTTCTTTACCCAATAGATTCTTTACAAAATAATCCCAGCGGCGGCGCATCATATAAGGAGAATAGGCGCCATAACCATGCGCGGCATTGGGAAAAACAACCAGGTCATAATCCTTATTCGCTTTTTCCAGCGCTTCTACTACCAGCATGGTATTAGAGGAGGGTACGTTGTTATCCATCAGGCCATGAGCCAGCATCAGTTTTCCTTTCAGGTTCTTCGCATAAAGCTGGTTGGCTTGCGCTTCATAATTGTCTTTACCATCCGGACCTTTTGTCAATAACCCGATATAACGTTCGCCCCAGTCATCTTCATAATTTCGGTTATCATGGTTGCCGGATTCAGAAATACCTACTTTGAAGAAATCGGGATAGCGAAACATGGCCGCGGCGGTCGCGAAGCCTCCGCCTGAATGTCCCCAGATACCAATACGGCTTGTATCCATATAAGGATATTTCTGCGCCAGTTGCCGGATACCAGCCACCTGGTCCGGCAATGTATTCTCACTCATATTTGGATAATACATATCATGAAAGCTCTTAGAGCGATCAGGATTGCTGGTTCCTTCGATCACCACAACAATAAATCCCAGTTCAGCCAGCGATTGATGATCACCTCTTGATGCGCTGAATGCCCAGCTTCCCACACTTCCTCCCTGCGGGCCGGGATAGATATAATCAATGATGGGATATTTTTTATTGGGGTCAAGATTGGTGGGAGTGAATACCAGCCCATAAATATCTGTTTTACCGTCATGTGCTTTTACGGAGATGGGTATGGGTGGCTTCCATCCTGTTGCTTTCAATCTTGATACATCTGTCTTTTCAAGTTCAACTATTTTTTTTCCATTCCTGTCACGTAGTACAGAAACAGATGGCAGGTCTGGTTTGGAATAGGTATCAATAAAATAATTTTCTGAAGGAGAGAAACTGACCTGGTGAGTACCTGCATCGGGCGTAAGCACCGCCAGGTTTTTCCCATCAAAACCTATCTTACAGAACTGGCTGAAATAAGGATTCTCCGGTTGTTGTCCATTCGCTATAAAATAGATCTGCCGGTTCTTCTCATCTATTTTGACCAGGCGCAACACCACCCAATCACCTTTGGTAATTTGATTCTTCAATTTCCCGGTCGCGGCATCATATAAATAGAGATGTCCCCAGTTATCTCTTTCAGAATACCAGATGATCTCTTTGGTTTTGGGAAGATATCTCCAGTTAATGGCTCCCTGTCCCGATTCATATTGCGTGGGAACAGTTTCTTCTAATACTTCACGCACTTCTCCTGTAGTGGTATTGGCAATGCGGAATTTTTCCTGTTTATGGTCCCGGGAAGTGGAAACAAATGCCAACTCGGAATCATCAGGGTTCCAATCCACGTCATCGAATGTTCCGCTGCTGGAGACATCATCGCTGAGTGATGCCCTGTGCGGATCAGGAGGAATATTGAAGACAATTACTTTGGGGTCATCCACATTTATCACGACGCGCTGAATGGTGGCGATCTCTTTATCACCCGGCAGCGGGTATTTCCATGACTTCAGTGTGGGGTGACCTACATTGGTAGTGACCAAATACATATCGCCGACATTCCGCTGATCTTGTTTGAATGTTGCGATCTTCTTTGAATCTGGAGACCAGCGAAGCACCGGCCTGTCACTACTGGTCCATCCGGCATTGTCGGTCGCGTATCCAAAATCCTTAATGCCATCTTTGGTCAGTTGAGTCTGTTGATTGGTCTTTACATCACGCACCCATAAATTATAATCTTTAATGAAAGCAGCTTTACTTCCGTCGGGTGACAGCACTTCATTGCCGCCCCCCCGGAATCTGCCACCTCCCGGCCTCCCCATATTATTTCTCATTTGAGATGTATCATTGGCTACAGTATTATTCTTCAAATCATATTTCCATTGTTTATTATCTGCGCGAAAGATGATCGAATTGCCGTCGGGGGAATAACTGAAGGATTGGAATGGCAGCATCGGTGCTGAATAACTTCTCCCGGTTGCTGATGAAAGCGCGGTCGCCAGTTTTTGCTGGTCAAAGGCCGGGCCACGGGTTCCTTTTGCAGCATCCACCAAAATAAATTCACTGCCTTGCGGAGTTAATGTGCGGTACCAGAATTTATCACCCTCGAGCCAATTCGGATTGACACTGCCGCGGTCGATGAATTGCTGGGTATTGTATCCCATCAGGCTTTCGGCATGCTGGTAATCCTTGGCCGTTAAAGAATTATCTTGTTGCGCGTATGCAAAAGAAATGATTACAGAAGAAGTGAACGTCAATAAAAACCTGTTCATATAAGTGGTTTAGATAGTTAAGGTTGTGCCGAAGGGCCGGCAAACACCGAAACGCAAATTAAAGGCTTTTCATTAATTCGTTTCTAAGTAAAGTGAATTATAATGAATATCTCATTTTTGCTGAATCTCCTGCTCCTTGTAGTTTTCCGTTCCACTTTTTGTCTTTGACACAAAAAAGTGGAGCAAAAAAGTCAGGCCGATTCGATGGGGAATATTTCCGATCGCTGACCTTTTCCTATTGCGAATCGGCAAGGCAGCAAACTAATCGAAGTGCTTCGAACCGCAGTCTTCGCTTCGTGTTATTCAAAACTCAAGAAGGCGCTGCGCTCCGTCTTGCTTTTCTTAAAGATGAAAAATTTCTTATTAAGGACGGACCGAGGCGCTTGACCATTTCCTTAGTCCTTAGAAATAACCTGCGAGAACATGCAACTCCCGGACAGTTTCTTTCGGGGGGGTCTGGAATTTTCAATTGCTATTCACCTGGTAAAAAAGCAGAACAAAAAATCAAACCCGGTTTTTATCAGGGCAGGCACCGTTTTTCTGAGGCTGGTCTTTACAGTTGACCAAGTTAATCCGTTGCCGGTCTTTTCATCGCCTTAAGCCCTTTTTCTTCATTCAGCATACGATAATTGACAAGACGATATTTCGGATCATGAAGCAAATGTTGGAATTGCGGCGAAACAAGCCCGTTCAATTCCGCGTTGCGGTGTTTGCTCATCTCCTTTGGTCCCCAGGGATTAGCATCTTCCATAGCGCTCATCTCCGGCGAATCAAGCCCGACATGAATAACAAACAATTTGGTCTCACCCGGCTGTACTGTTCTCAGCTTTACCATCATCGTATCCAGTTTATTGGCGGGAGAAGCGAAGTACCAGCCTTCGACTTCGGTTTCATTATAGTAGCGTGAGATGCCCACTTTATACTCCGCGGCGAGCTTTTCGACAATCGCTCTTGTTTCGGGAGTTTGCACAGCGGCGCCCATGTGATAGTCAAGATAATCGATCTTTAATCCTGCCCGCAGGGCCTTTTCGATCTGGGCACGGAGTTCCGTTTCAATCTCACTGAGTTTTGGGTTATTGCCAAAAAGCGCGCCGCGTGAAGGAAAGAAATACCCAACTGAATCGACCAGGGTTGGGACAATTTGTGATCCCGACACCGGTCCCCAGCGGTATTGTTTCCATTCGGCATTAAGCGTAAGGTGTATGCCGACAGAGACGTTCGGATATTTCTTCAGTAGTTCTACCGCTTCAGCGAACCAGGGACAGGGAGCCATGACAGACATGGAGACAGGGATGCCGGTTTCCAGCACCTCTTTGGCCGCGAGATTCACTGAGTGGCACATACCGATATCATCGCAACGGATGAGAATGGGGATCTTGTCAGCGGGCTTGTCTTTTTGCACGGAGGAAAGGGAAGAAAATAAAAAGGCAATTATTATTACCGGGTATTTCATGATGATTGATGTTTGTGGCAACTGCTGTATAAATGTACATCAGTTCGTCGCTACAAGCGGGAAATGATTATAAACCATCAATTAAAGAATCATTGCTTTCCGGAAAAAACAAAGTTATATATCCGTTATGTCTTGAATTACGATGGTGGTCACCTTCTGGTACGGTCTTGCCGGAGTAAGACATGTTCCACCAGGCAGGGTGCCAACCCCGGAGGTTTATGGTATGAACGTATTTGACCCTCCTCTCACCCGGCGATAGTACTGTATTATTTTAATGCGGATAGTACTAAGATAAATAATGTACCAGGCGGTAGATTTTTATCAAAACATTACTTTTTTAATTCGGTCAATATGATCTCTTTTAATTTCTCCATAGCCACATCCAGGAAGGCTAAGTCGCCGGTAATCTTGGTAAGCATCAGGCTGCCTTCTATGACGGATAAGAAGATAAGCGCATACTTTGATGGATCGGCTTGTTTTCTTATGACGCCGGAAGCTATCCCTTTTTCAATGATTGATTGAATATTCTTTTTCGATGACTTAATAGTTTGGGCTACTTTCTTTTTAAGCGAAGGGTGATTATCATCAGCTTCCACCGATGTATTTAAAACAGGGCAACCCCCGTGAGCGGCTATTTTGGGGAAATTCTTTTTTACTAAAGCAGGAATAGCAAGCAGTTGATCGACGGGATGGCTGAATGAAATACTGTTGGCAAAAAATATCTCTTTTACCAGTTCTAAATTATAATCGAATGCTGCCAGGGCAATCTCGTCTTTATTTTTAAAATTACCGTACAAGGCCCCTTTTGTCAGACCAGTGGCTTCGGTAAGATCTGCTAAGGAGGTACCCGCATATCCTTTCTTGTTGAAGACAGGCGCTGTTCGCTCGACAATATAGGCTTTTGTATTTTCTGCTTTTGACATGCCCGGTTTTTACAGTGTAAAAATATACCAATCGGTATATTTTTACAAATAATACTATCTTTACTGTTCATCATCCTGAAAAATTTATGAAGAGGGTCGTTGTAACAGGCATGGGCGCATTTACGCCCCTTGGCAAAAACATAACTGATTTTTGGCAATCCATTTTATCGGGAAGAAGCGGGGCCACGGCTATTACGCGGTTTAATGCCCAAAAGTTCAGAACAAGATTTGCCTGTCAAATACCCGGGTACAGGCCGGAAGAGTATTTAGACAGGAACGAAATCAAACGCACTGACCGCTTTACCCAGTATGCATTAATTGCCGCGGGTGAAGCCATTAAAGGTTCAGGTTTTGATCTCAATTTATTATCACCATTTGATGTCGGTGTGATCTGGGGCTCGGGACAGGGAGGTATGGAGACTTTTGAAGAGCAGGTAAAAGAATATACTTTATCGAATGGCGAACCCAGGTTCAGTCCCTTTTTTGTTTCGAAGTTGATTGCCAATATGGCTTCAGGAATGATCTCTATCAAGTATGGTTATATGGGTATTAACTATACTACGGTTTCTGCCTGTGCTACATCGAATACAGCTATCATGGATGCCCTCAATTATATACGATTGGGCAAAGCAAAAATTATTGTTACAGGCGGATCCGAGGCCCCAATAACCGAAGCATCCGTTGGCGGGTTTTGTGCCATGAAAGCCATGTCGACCAAAAATGATAATCCACTTAATGCTTCAAGACCCTTTGATAAAAAGAGGGATGGTTTTGTGATGGGGGAAGGTGCCGGCGCTTTGGTGCTGGAAGAATATGAACATGCCAAACAAAGAGGTGCTACCATCTATGCGGAAATTGCCGGCGCTGCTATGACAGCTGATGCCTATCACATGACGGCTACACATCCTGAAGGACTGGGTGCTTTACAGGCAATGAAATTTACTTTGAATGATGCCGGGCTAAATCCCGAAGATGTACAGTATATCAATGCTCACGCTACTTCAACGCCTGTTGGAGATATTAGCGAAACAAAAGCTATTCATGCGCTATTTGGTACACAAAAGGATCTTTACATCAGCGGTACTAAATCCATGACCGGCCATTTGCTGGGCGCAGCCGGCGCTGTAGAAGCTATCATATCCATTAAGTCTATTACCGACGGAGTGATCCCGCCTACCATTAATACCGATGAAATTGATGATGAAATACCTCATTCACTAAAGATTGTTGTAAAAGAACCCATCGAAAGGAAAGTGAATGTTGCGATGAGCAATACTTTTGGCTTTGGCGGACATAACGGCATTGTAGCCTTCAAAAAAATATAGGCTGGTATTTCATAGCAGTAAATATCTGCTCTCACCCATTGCTTTTGCAATAAATAGTGGCCGAATTTTCAGAACATAATATTATATAAAGACGGCAGAGATTTATCGGCCGCCAATAATAAACAACAAAGCTTTCTGTGCTTTTACAGGAATTACCAGCTTTGCGGGAAATAGAAATTGACCACTATCTCACATTAATCTTATTGTTACTAAGTGAAATTTTTCTCCTGATTTTTAAAGGCTTGAGGTCTGTCTAATGCTTACATGATAAGAGTCACGTAGAGTAATGATTTGCATCAAGAGACTAACGTCGGTTAGCTGGTAATTTAACAGCGTAATTGAAGGTATTGATGGGGTCTTTTTTATACAAGCGGCGATCATTTTTTAATTCACATTCTTAATAAAGTAATTCGGATAATTTATTTTTTATTCTCACTTACCAGTCAAAAAATTTATGGAGAAAGAAAATACAGAAGGTTCCCAGCGCAGAAAATTTTTGAAGTTCGGTCTGTTAGCCGGCGGCGCTACACTAGCTGGATTGGGTATTCAGAAGACACTGCATGCTGATACCATCCCGGAATCCGGGAAAAAAGTAAAACTGATGACGGCGGATGGGAAATTAGTGGAGGTGGACAGTAACCACATGAAGCACCATATTGCTGAAAGCACAATTTCAGACATTCAATCCAGGGAAGGAATTGAAGGGAAAAAATTTGTAATGGTCATTGACCTGGCCCGTTGCGCTAATGCAAGAAAATGTATTGAAGGTTGCCAGAAAATGCACCACAAGCGGCCTCCTGTTGAATGGATAAAAGTAAAAAAGATGCAGGATGCCAATGATACTGCTCCTTATTGGATGGCCCAACCTTGTTTTCATTGTGATAACCCCCCTTGTACTAAGGTTTGCCCGGTGGATGCTACGTTCAAAAGAAAAGATGGGGTGGTATTAATTGATAATAACCGTTGCATTGGTTGCCGGTTTTGCATGGCTGCGTGTCCCTATAATGCCAGGGTTTTTAATTGGGGAAAGAACTGGGGGACAAGTGACGCTGCCGTTGTATCATGCCCGACACCCGGAAATAATGATAGTAATGATTCCACCAGGACAAATTATAATAATGATTCAATTGAGACAAGCCTGCAAGATAAAATGGGAACCGTATCAAAATGTGATTTCTGTGTAAGTATGGCAAGACAATCAAAATTGCCTGATTGTGTGACGAGTTGCCCGAATGGAACCCTGCTTTACGGAGACGCCAATGAAGATACAGTAACAAATGGGGATGAAACTTTCCGATTAAGCGAATTGATCAGGGATAGGGCGGGATACCGTTACCTGGAAGAATTAGGAACTGAACCCAGGGTGTATTACCTCCCTGCTGTCCAAAGAAACTTTCCATTTGAAGACGATAAAGTAGCTCATAATACTACTGAATAAAACGATTGACGCGTATGCTACAAAATGCACATGCAGGATCAGAATATCATCCTGTTTTAACGGAAGATGAACAAAGGCAGTACCGCCTGGAAATCAGGGAAGCAATATTGCGGCCCTTGCGGCATACAGGACTAATGGGAAAACTTTGGATAGGGTTGCTGGTTGTTGTTCTTCTCGTTGGTTGCTATGCCTATTCCATCCAGCTTAGAAACGGATTGAAAGTTACGGCGATGAGGGATTATGCTTCCTGGGGCCTGTACATTTCCAATTTCGTTTTTTTTGTTGCTATTAGCCTGGTGGGGGCCCTGATTTCATCGGTATTGCGGCTTACAAATTTTGACTGGTATCGGCCCATCACCCGTATCGCGGAAATCATTGCGGTGGCGGCTATTCTTTTTGCCGGTATAATCATTATAGTTGATATGGGGCGGCCCGACAGGGTTTTGAACTTGTTTATTCACGGCCGTATTCAATCCCCGATTATATGGGATGTTATTGTAGTATCAACCTACCTGGTAACAAGCGTTTTGTTTTTATATACGCCTTTATTACCGGGTATAGCCTTATGCCGGGATAAGCTAACAGAAAAACCCAAATGGCAACGATGGATGTACAGGGTATTGGCGCTGGGCTGGAATGGAAATCGTCAGCAGTGGAAAATAATGAAAAGAAGTATAGCCATTATCTGCATACTAATTATTCCATTGGCTATTTCCATTCACACCGTCACGGCCTGGTTGTTTGCTACTACTTTACGCCCGGGATGGGATAGCACCAACTTCGGGCCCTACTTTGTTGCCGGCGCTTTCCAGGCAGGCACGGCCTGTGTTATCATAGCCATGTTTGTTTTCAGGAAAGCATATAATCTCCAAAAGTATTTAACAGACGTGCATTTTAATTACATGGGAAAACTCCTAGTATTTCTGTGTTTGATCTATGCCTATTTCAACCTGAATGAATATTTGGTTCCTGCTTATAAAATGAGAGGCGCGGAAGGAAAATTATTGAATGATTTATTTACGGGTCACTATGCGCCGCTTTACTGGTCCGTTCAAATATTTGGTATGGCACTGCCTGCTGTATTGCTGCTCTGGAAAAGAGCCAGGAAGCCGGTACCGCTTGCCACGATTGCCCTGCTGGTAGTAGTAGCAGCCTGGTTTAAACGATACCTGATTGTTACTCCCATCATGTTGCATCCTTATACACCCATTCAGAATGTGCCTGCTAACTGGGCAATCTACTTTCCTACATGGATCGAAATAGCGATTGTATCAGGATCACTTGCAGGGGTACTGCTTCTTATTACCCTATTTTCAAAATTTTTCCCCATCATTTCAATCTGGGAAACGCTGGAAAACGAAGGGATTGAATTGGAGAAATTAGACAACCCCAAAAGTTAATTGTATGGCTTGCAAAAGAACAAATAACGTATTCTCTTTAAAAATGAATGTTGCAACATTCATACTTCTTTTTATCACGCTATGGCCCCTGTCCAATTTATTGGCGCAGGAAAAGAAGACAGCCGCCATAACATTATCCTTTTCACAAACCGATTCAACAAAAACCTGCAAAGCCACAGTACTATCGGATAGCGGGCGGGTGAAAGGCACAGAAGTTCACCTGTATGTAAAGCGGTCATTTAGTTTATTGCCTGTTGGAAAAGTTGTTGAAACTGATGAAAACGGGGAAGCGAATATCGACGTCCCCATGGATTTGCCCGGGGACAAAAACGGTATGTTGGTGATTATCGCCAAAATTGAAAAAGATGAAACCTATGGAGATGCAGAAACACAATCAGAAGTCAAATGGGGAGCCGCACTTAAAAATGAGCCTTTTCACTGGGGTGATCGCTCCCTTTCTGCTTCAAGAGAAAAAGCCCCGATGTTTTTGGTCGTCGCGTCAACCTCGATTATCGTCATCATCTGGGGTACTATATTTTATGTCATTTTCCAGCTGGTGAGAATTAATAAATCAGGCAGGTTGTTTAAAAAATTACATGGCAGCAGAAGTTAAGCATGAATAGTTAAAATGAAAATCAAATCAACGTCAACAAATAATTTATAAATCATAAAAATTTAAAAAATGAAAGCGATTACTCTAATAGTTAAACAAGTAATGAAAGCTTCTTTAGTAGTATGTTTTATGCTTTTTGTATCCCAGGTATCATTTGCCCAGGCAAAACCAAAAGGGTCACCCTGGCCGGCTCCTGCATCAGCGATAAATATGAAAAACCCTGTGAAGTCTGACCCGGTATCTATAAAGGACGGCAAACAGCTATACATTAAGAATTGCAAATCCTGTCATGGGGAAAGCGGAAAAGGCGACGGCACCAAAGCGGGAAATTTAGACATTGCCTGCGGAGATTTTACTTTGCCCGCATTTGCAAAATCTACCGACGGAGAACTATACTGGAAAATTACAGAAGGAAGAAAACCCATGCCAACTTTCAATAAAAAGCTTACAGATGCTGAAAGGTGGTCTGTTGTAAATTATATACGGACATTGAACAAATAATAACAAAAGCAGTATTGCGGATTTGGTTATGACCGAAGCCGTATATAACTGATATTTTATACAAATTTTATTAATAAATATGTTTTATGAAAAAATATAAACTAAGTATTACTGTCATTTTAGTTTTGATAGTAAGCATATTCATCCTGGCACAGTGTACTAAGTCCGACCAGGTATTGGATGTGCCTGTCGCACTTAACGGGAATGAATTGTTCTCGCAGTTCACAGCCACTGCTCCTGTCATTGACGGGGCGGTTGATCCTGCGTGGGCCAATGCCCAGAAGTTACAGATCACCCCAACTGTTCCGGACGCGGGGAACGGTCTTTTTACAGGATATATCGGGCAACAGTATCCTGCTACATTAAGGTCTATGTATGATGACCAAAACATTTATTTTTTACTGGAAATTCCTGATGCTACTCAAAGCACCAATGTTACTCCATGGTACTTTGATCCCGCGTTGAATGTCGCTGGTAAAACAGGCTGGCAAAAAGAACCTTCATCCAGGACATTTGATGGCAGTGGTGTTTTAACCAGAGAGGGCTGGGGTGAAGATAAATTTGCCATGCTTTGGAACATTAATAAGTCAACACCTAAGTTTCTTACCCAAACTTGTTATGCCAGTTGCCATGTTTTCACTCCTTATTTAGATTATTCGCAAAACCCGGCGGTCATGGTTTCCAATTCAGCCAGCGGCAACCATTACACTAATGGGCCCAACGAAAAAATTGATATGTGGTGGGGTCGTTTAGGTTTTATCAGCAAAGATGCATCCCTTAATCAAATGGATGATAATTACCAGGATTGGGCAGGCGGCCAGGCCATTACTAACTTAACCGGTGGTAATGCTAACGGACGTCACGTGGATGGCATTGTTCCGGACGGAACTAAATCGGCAACATGGCCTTTTAGACCTAATTATACAGTTTCTCCAACACAGGGAGAGGTTAGTAATTCACAGAATTTAAAATTAGATGGCACCGGTGCATCCGTTGCTGTTCCTATCTGGGTAATACCGGGTTCAAATACTGGTTTTATATTAGTAGCGGATACGGTAAGCGGGAGAGCTAAAAAAGTAACCCAGGTAAGCTCATCAGGTGTTTTGACTTTAGGAGATGCTTCTACCATAGATCCTACTGTAGGTACAGATTATCAAAGAAGCGCTACAGCAACAGGCCCGACAGCGCCAAAATCAATAGCGGCTTTTATCGGTGTCCCCTTAATTGGCGGAAGAGCAGATATTGCCAGTGCAGCTGTGTATAATGGCAGTGGTTGGGTTGTTGAATATAAGCGTAAAATAAAAACAGGTGATGTATTGAACCAGGATATTGACTTTACAGGTTTACAGGACCAGCAATTTGGAATAGCCATCTGGAATAGTTCCAACTATCAACATGGTATTAATCCAAACCTGGTGCTGAAATTCAAACAATAGTAATGCCCGTTATTGCCAAACTTAAAAATTATACAATCATGTTACGCAATAAAACAATAGTGGGGATTATTTTGGTGAGCAGTACAGTTTTATTTTTATTGCCGGGATGTTATCGGGACAAGACAGTCATCTTTGATACGGGTCCGGAGATAACAAGAGCTGTAACTTTTTCCAACGATATTATTCCCATTTTTACGAAAAGTTGCAGTTTGAGCGGGTGCCATGTAACCGGCGGCCATGTACCGGACTTAAGCGCTGCCAATGCCTATAATTCACTGAAAATCGGAAATTATTTTAATACTGCTGATCCTGTTAACAGCGTGATCTATCTGTGGCTGACCGGTAAAAAAAGTACACAAATGCCCCCGGGGGGTTTGAATAGGGATTATAACGCATTGGTGCTTGCCTGGATAAAACAAGGAGCAAATAACAATTAAAAGAAATTGTATGAAAAAATATACCAAAATAATATTATCATTCTTCACCGGGAGGTCTTTGGCGACAGTAATGTTGTTTATTTGCGCCAACCAGCTCCTGGCGCAGGATTCTACCGTCGCTGAAGAACCGGAAATAAAAACGGTCAGGCTGGCAAAAAACACTTTCGAAAGTGTTTGGTTAATGGATAACCAGACTGTTATTGTACCCAAGAAAGGTTCATTGGAGATGAGTATCCAGCATAGATTTGGTACGGTTAATAATGGCTCGAAAGATATGTTTGGACTTTTTGCGCCTTCTAATATTCGTCTTGGCATGAGCTACGTTATTATCAACCGGCTGAATATTGGCGCGGGGTTAACCAAAGAAAGAATGCAGGTGGACCTGAATGCCAAATACGCCATTATCAGGCAGACGGAAAATAACAAAGTGCCGGTTAGTGTTTCGTATTTTACCAATATGGTTATTGATACGAGGAATAAAAGCAATTTCACCTACGGCGTGCACCGGTTTTCTTATTTTAACCAATTAATGGTAGCCAGAAAAATAACTGAGAGCTTCTCCGCGCAGGTAGCACCCAGTTTTTCCTGGTTCAATAATGTAGAGGCCTTTGTGAACAGTAAGGGTGAAATAGAAAGAAAGATGAAGAATGGCCATTTTGCTATTGCCTTTCTTGGCAGGTACAAAATTTCAGACAAGTCGTCGATTATTGCAAACTATGACCAGCCGCTAACGCAACACCCTACTAATAATCCTCATCCCAATATTTCATTTGGGTTTGAGACGACTACTGATTCACATGCCTTCCAGATTTTTGCGGGTAATTATTATGGCATTGTGCCCCAGAGTAATAATTTTTTCAATCAAAATGATTATACGAAAGGGCAGTTTGTGATTGGCTTTAATATTACGAGACTTTGGGCTTTTTAAACAGCCTATTGCTTTAGTAACCGGTTAATTGATATCCCACGCCAGCCCCCGGAAACGGGGCTGGCTTTAAAGAGCTCTGGCGAATAATTTGGCCAGATTATTTTATTGAAAACTAATTTTGCGGATGCGGTTGTTGTTAATATCTGCTACATAGATATTTCCCTGTGCATCTATGCCCAAACCTCCGGGATCTTTAAATTTTGCAGTAGTACCGTCGCCATCAACATAACCGGCCGTGCTTCCCGCGATTGTAGAAACGACACCCTGCGGCGTAACCTTACGGATACGATTGTCATCTGTTACATATAAATTCCCCCCGCCGTCCACAACTATATCGCCGATTAAATTGAATTGTGCCACTCCTGCGTTGCCATCTGCATTTCCTCTTACACCACTACCAGCAAACCTGGTGACAACCCCGGCCGGGCTTATTTTGCGTATACAGAAATTCCCCGCATCTGCAACATATAAGTTTCCTTGCCTATCGCAGGCAATTCCGTCCGGAAACCTGAATTGCGCCGTTCCCGGTTCACCATCCGTAAAGCCTTCAGAGCCGCTACCGGTGAAGGTGCTAACCTGGGCTGCTGTACTGATTCTGCGAATACGCTCATTAAAGGTATCTCCGATATAAACGTTTCCCTGCGCGTCGGCGCCAATACCTTCCGCATTTACTTCGAATTGGGCCATTAATGTAGCGCCATTCAAAAATCCTGGCTGGTCAGTACCGGCATAGGTAGATACATACCCGGCAGGAGATATTTTGCGAACACGGGGATCAACCTGGTCCAAAACGTAGAGATTGCCACCCGCATCCAAGGCAATGCGGTAAGGGTTTTTAAACCTGGCCAATTCACCATTGCCATTTAAAATGTCAAAAGTATCGTTGCCTGCCAACGTGGATACCTGGTCCCCGGCAATTTTCCGGATGCGATGATTGTTGTAATCGGCCACATAAATAGTCCCGTCATCGGCAACAGCCACATCAACAGGCGAATCGAATTTGGCGGATAAGGCAGGGCCATTGGCGTATGCACCTGTTCCTTCACCCGCTATGGTAGTCACTGTTGCTTTCGTTTCTGTTGACAACCCGTTTCCCTGGTTATTTTTTTTACAGCCAGTACCGGCGATCATAATAATTGCGGTAAACAGGATGAAGTAGTTTTTACTATATATCATTCTTGTATCAATTTTTATACAACACTGACATCAAACGAAAGCCCGGCGTTGCTTTAATGAATACTATTTCCAAAGAATTAATAATAGCACGGAATGACATTCCCATAATGACCGCTCATAAAGTTTTCTATGGTGCGAAACTTGAATCCCGCCTCTTATAAAGTATAATTACCATTCATAAAAACTGCCCATTAGTTTTGGGTCAATTAAATGCATATGGAAAACTTAATTGACACCTGGATAATTAATCAGAAAATGAACCGCTTGCTGGTTCTGGATACTAAAGAAGAATGGTTTGCTGACAGATCAGTCGCAAAAGGCAGAAGCGTCGGTGAACAACTGGCACATATCCATAATGTCCGGTTAATGTGGCTGAAAGTCGCTATCCCCGAATTACTATCGTCTCAGAAAAAATTTGAGAAAGAAACCCCTCTTTCGAAACAAGTTTTGATGGAAGAAATGGGAAAAAGCAGTGAAGCGATTATTAGTTTATTAAGAGCCGGTTTCTCTACCGGG
This sequence comes from Bacteroidota bacterium, assembly GCA_030706685.1. Lineage (GTDB taxonomy): Bacteria > Bacteroidota > Bacteroidia > Chitinophagales > Chitinophagaceae > VBAT01. The sequence goes on along the minus strand of JAUZOA010000009.1, from coordinate 85,799 downwards.
AGAATAAAAGGTTTTAAACCTCACCCCGAAGCTTTCCTGGGTTATATGATTGCTCATGAAGCGCATCATAGGGGTCAAATTATTTTGATTTTAAAAGAAAATGGTCATATCCCCGGGAAAAAAACTTTATACGGGCTTTGGGAATGGGGAACTAAGTAATAATAAGCTGCCAGGAATTTCAGGCTGTTTTTATAACCCTATCCGGACTGGCGCAATCAGCCACTAAAAGTGTCGCCTTCACACCCCCTCTGAAAAGAATAACCATCACATCTTTGCCTTATCATTATTTCACACTAAAAAGTAAAAAATGTTTTCTGAAGGCTGGCCCAAAGCATTAGCCAGGCTGAAGGAAGTTTGCGAAAATTAATTTAAAGCGAAATATTTCTGTGAAATTAATGCAAGGAGTTTGTTTTAGACTAAGAAACAATTTTCCCTCAGCACCCGGCTATGCAATTAGCAAATGGCGAAATTAAACAAGTGAACTCCAAAACTTTTGCTCATTTTAAGAATCGCCGGGGGTGAAATGCCGGTAATAGGACAAGACAGGCCGCAGGTCATTTCCCTGCTGCCAATGGGTCACTTCTGTTTAAGGCGACCCACTTTGCTTCTACATTTAAAAATGGAAACTAAACCGGAACTAAGCAGCCATCACCGATGGACTACGGGGCAAAAAATCGCCTTCAGATTTTTCTTCCTGTTTCTTACCCTGCAGATATTTACAGAAAATTTTCTGGGTAATTTATTTGGGGGCACATTATTTATATGGCGGCTGGGTGAAAAAATATTTGTAAGACCCTGCCTTTGGCTCAACGATCATATTTTTCATTTTAAATATATACCTCAGAGCTGGACAACCTTCTCGGGGTCATTACATACCATCCGGGATACTGTTTATTTGCTGTTAGCCTTTTTGGTTGGTGGACTATGGACAATAGTTGACCGGAAAAGAGCAAACTACAATAAGTTGTTTTACTGGTTTTCACGGTTCCTGGTGGTTGCGCTGTCCTGTATCGTATTTGCTTATGGAATCATAAAAGTATTTCCTGTACAAATGTCGCCTCCGTCGCGGATGGGCTTGTATACACCCGTAGGGGATTTGAGCCCATTCAATTTGTTATGGACAACTTTTGGATATGGAAGACCCTATCAAATATTCACCGGTTTTTTTGAAGCGCTGGGAGCTATCCTGGTACTGTTTAACCGTACCCGTGTTGCAGGTTTACTCTTCATCATTGCGGTAATGATCAATGTGATTATGCTGAATTACACTTACCAGATAGGCGTACTGGTTATGTCGGCTTATATTCTTCTTATTGCGTTTTTTTTATTGGCTCCCGGGCTTAAGCAACTGGTAAGATTTTTCCTTATCCAGCAACCGGCTGTACTGCAACAAAATGAGTATGTTCCGGGCAAGAATGTTGCAACAATATTACTTAAGACACTAGCCCTGCTTTTTATCGGTACTTCTTTTACATTAAATATCCTGTTTGCTTACAACCGGTATACAAAAACAGAAAACATTAATAGGTCAAGGGAATATTCTTTAGTTAAAAACTACATTGTCAATAGCGATACATTGAAATTGATTGAAAATGATACGCTTTGCTGGCGGTTCTGGAGTGAAAGAGTTGCGGATGGTAAAAGATTTGTAACGATCGCTACTATGAAACCCGGTTTATATAAAACCTATGCGATTGAACGCGACACGTTGAAAAGGACTTTATCCTTACATCCTTTCAGCGGAAATGATACCGCTTCCCTCAACTTTAGCTATAGGGATATAAATAAGATCAATTGGTGTTTAAGTGGAACCTCCGGTCAAAAAAATATAAAAGTTGAGTTGGAGAGAATAAACCCTGACACTATAATGAACCTGCTAAAAACAAAACGCACTATTATAGTCTTTGATGATGAATCGGACAGCGAGTAGGGAAGGGCGGGGTTCTATTTTGAAAATTGGTCCCGCCTGGGCCGGGCAACGCAGGGCTGTTTGAGCCTGCAGTAGTTTCTAATAAAAGCTTGTGCGGTGCGATCCGATAGCTATCGGGATTACCTTTTTTTGCGTCAAGACAAAACGTAAATGGAGTAATAGAGTAAGTAAGTGAATGGCAAGCATAAAAAGATGTAAATTGAATGCCCGGCGTAAGCATAAATCAATGGAACCAATAATAATAAATAAAGAAACAGTCATTTCTTTATTACCTATGCAAGAATGTATTCCTGTAATGGAAAAAGCATTTCGTTCGCTGGCAAGCGGTAAATGCGTTCAGCCTTTGCGTCCCCTGATGTGGCTGCCGGATAAAAGAGGTTTACTTGGCATGATGCCCGGTTATGCCGGAGATATTGATGTAATGGGTATAAAAGTGATCAGTGTATTTCCCGGCAATAAAAATTTTGGATACAGTTCTCACCAGGGAATGGTTTTATTATTTGAGACACAAAACGGGAGACCGCTTTGCATGGCAGACGCGGATGAAATAACCGCTATTCGTACACCTGCGGCGAGCGCGGTAGCGACTAACTTACTGGCAAGAAAAGATGCGGAAACAGTTTCCATACTTGGCTCGGGAATACAGGCTGCTGGCCATATTGAAGCCATGTTGCTGGTCAGGAAAATAAAAAAGATAATTGTCTGGAGCAGGAATGAAGCGAATGCGAAACAACTGGCTGAGAAAGTATCTGACAAAAATAAAACAGAAGTTACAGTTGTTAAAAGTCCGGAAGAAGCAGTAAGGAATGTCGATATTATTTGTACGCTTACAGCATCTGTTCAACCTGTCATAAAAGCTGAATGGGTTTCAAAAGGCACCCATATTAATGCAGTGGGCTCCTGTACGCCGCATGCCCGTGAACTCGACACAGCTATTATTCTTAAAAGTAAATTATTCACGGATTGTTACGAATCGATTTTTAATGAAGCAGGAGATTTTATTATCCCCAGAAACGAAGGGGCTATCGATAACAGCCATGTAAAAGGAGAGATTGGGGAAATATTGCTGGGGGAAAAAAACGGGCGCACAAGCGATGACGATATAACTGTTTTTAAATCGCTGGGGCTTGCCGTAGAAGATATATTTTCAGTCAATCATATTTACCGGAAGATCACAAAAACAATGGAACCATGAGCCTGACTCCAAAATTGCCTTTGATTATCCCGCTAAACGAAATCAAAGAAGCGCAACAACGCATAAAAGGAAAAATAAACCGCACTCCCCTTGTACGGTTCTATCCTGATAGTTTTCCCGGGGAAATTTACCTGAAACTGGAAAACCTGCAACCAATAGGCTCTTTTAAGCTGAGAGGCGCCTCCAATATCCTGAATGCCGCAGATAAAAATTTATTGAACGATGGAGTATATACCGCGAGCGCGGGAAATATGGCACAAGGCGTTGCCTGGACTGCAAGAACGATGAATATCCCCTGTACCGTTATTGTTCCGGATCATGCTCCGCAAACAAAACTGGACGCTATCACACGCTTAGGCGCCCGGTATATTAAGATACCTTTTAGTGATTGGTGGCAGGTACTTGTCACCCGAAAGTTTGAAGGCATGAAGGGTTTGTTTGTTCACCCGGTAAGTGATCTGAAAGTAATTGCAGGAAATGCTACGATTGGAATGGAAATATTGGAAGACTTGCCGGATGTTGATGCGGTAATTGTTCCGTATGGTGGTGGGGGACTGATCAGCGGTATTGCGTCGGCTGTAAAAACCCTGAAGCCGGGTACGAAAGTTTTTGCTTCTGAAGTGGAAACAGCAGCTCCTTTAGCGCCTTCATTGGCGAAGGGAGAGCCTGTAAAAATTGAATATGCCCCTTCATTTGTAGACGGAATGGGAAGTGGAAGCATTCTTGCGGAGATGTGGGAACTGGTGAGTGGGTTGGTAGATGATTCTATTGTTATAAGCCTGCAGCATATAGCGGATGCGATTAAACTGCTGGCGGAACGCAGCCGGGTGATCGCGGAAGGAGCGGGAGGATCTTCTGTAGCAGCAGCGCTTACCGGCAAAGCGGGAACAGGAAAAATTGTTTGTGTGATCTCCGGCGGAAATATTGATGCGGTAAAGCTGACTAAAATACTGGAAGGTAAAGTGCCGTAGGCTTCGTAAAGTATTTTAAACGAGTAAAAACAATTGTAAACGAACTCGGGTTGAAAAATGCTGATTTATCTGTTCTGTACCCCGAATGGCTGAAGCTTGACACCGTAAACATGAAGTACAGGTATAACAACGAGTTTGATAAAGCATACCCGCTTACAAAGAATAATGACCTGGTTATGATTCACACGCCAGGCCATACAAAAATTCCTAGGGGGCAGGAAAGGAAGTATCAACCTTAATTTCAATGATACATTTTATGGTCAGAATACATATGCCTCGCTTCAATACCAGGAGATTAATGTACACTTCATCCAGTTGGAAGAATCGGTAAATATCCGTTTGACCTTCCGGTATTCATTCGGGAACCGGAAATTAATGGCGGTACGCAACCGGGCTACCGCTTCGGACGCGAAAGAGAACAGGGTAAAAACGAACTAACCGGCGAATACAAGACGGTAAAGGCAGTCAATTTACTTTATGAATTGCTGTAATTGCTGAAAGGCAGAGATAAACATCTTGAACCTGTTATCAGTATTTGCCCAGGCTATATCCTTATGGTCAAAAATGTTTTTGATAATAGCGCTTGCGTTCCGGCAATCTTCTTCATCATAAAAATAAGAACGCCATAACGCAGGTAATTCTTCAAACTTTTTTAAGGCAAAGCCATTTCCATACATCTTAAGGAGGGAGGGTGTGCTTCGGACGTCAATACTGCTGAGGCCAGTTTCAAGCGCCCACCTGAAATAAATTTCATAAAATTTACAATGATTCCTCAAGCGGGTTTTCAATTCCTTTTCGCTCTCTTTCTTTGTGGCCGGCACCCGCCATTGGTTATTTTCCAGGGAGAAAGGGTTATCGGCAGGAGAAGAGAATCTGCCTGGCCTGCCCTCAAAATTCAAAATTGCTCCCGTACCGATCTGCAGGCTGAGTTCATTGCCAAAAAAATGTTTTATGGGAAATGAAACAGTAAAGCCTTTTGTGCTTCTTAATACCAGCAAGCTATCCTTCTTTTCCCAATGGCCATAGTCAAAGCCACCCAGGTCGAAAGTATAGGTTTTATCCGGCTGCAAATCCATAAAACTGGCGGGCGTGAGCGTTGTGTCTTCACTTTCATGGATGCCGCTGCTATACATGTAAAACCACAATTTATCCAAATTTCCTTTCCTGAAAGTACAGTTGGTTTGTGTCAACAATAGTGCAGCAGTAAAAATGGCAATGATTTTCTTCATGAAGCAGGCAGGCTTTCGATTTGCGCCGGGTCAAATTTATATATAAAAGAGTGCTGATGGGAGTCCCGGATCCCTTTCCCGGGGATATTTTTAAAAACAAGAAATCAATTTAAAGCGATAGAACGATAAAAAAACTTACTGTTTAGCGATATCTTCCAGTGATTCCTTTGTAGCGCTGATCGTTTTATCAAGATCTTCTTTTGTCAAAGCATTATTCAGGAACCAGCTTTCAAAAGCAGAAGGAGGGAGGTAGACCCCCCTGTTCAGCATGGCGTGAAAATATTTTTTGAATACTTCGTTGTTGGCCGATGATGCTGTTGCAAAATCAATAACCGGCTTGTCACTGAAGTGAACACTTATCATAGAACCAAAACGATTAATAACAAAGGGCTGGCCCCATGCCTGCAAAACCTTTTCCAGGCCTTTGTGGAGATATTCGGTTTTTTCATCCAGTTCTTTGTATATAGAGGGATTGTTTATTAATTCCTTCAACAGGGTATAACCTGCAATCATAGCGATAGGATTGCCGCTAAGGGTACCCGCCTGGTATACATTTCCAAGCGGTGCAATATGCTGCATGATTTCTTTTTTTCCGCCAAATGCGCCAACCGGCAAGCCGCCCCCGATCACTTTCCCATACGTAACCAGGTCAGCCTTGATAGTTAGTTTTTCCTGTGCGCCACCGGGCGCTAAACGAAAACCTGTCATCACTTCATCAAAGATGAATACGATACCATGTTCATCACACAATTTTCTTAATCCTTCATGGAAATGGGGTTGAGGTAAAACGCAACCCATATTACCCGCAACCGGTTCCACAATGATAGCGGCTATCTCACCTTTATACTGAGCAACCAATTTTTTTACCGCATCTAAATCATTAAATGCCGCTGTTAGTGTATCATTGGCTACACCGGCCGTGATACCGGGAACGGTTTGTATGTTAAAAGTCGCTACGCCACTTCCTGCTTTTACTAAAAAAGAATCAGCATGGCCGTGGTAATGACCTTCAAATTTGATGATCTTATTTCTGCCGGTATAGCCCCTTGCCAAACGAATAGCGCTCATGCAGGCTTCAGTGCCGCTGCTCACCATCCTGATTAAATCAACATTGGGCGCCATGCTGATGATGAGCTCTGCCATTTCAATTTCTAACCGCGTTGGCGCGCCAAACGAAGTGGAATAAGCGGCATATTCCTGTATCGCTTTTACGACGGGTTCATAAGCATGACCAAGTATCATCGGGCCCCAGGATGCGATATAGTCGATGTATTTGTTGCCATCGGCATCATACAAATAAGCGCCTTTCGCGCTTTTCATAAATACCGGTGTTCCTCCCACACTTTTAAATGCCCGTACCGGGGAGTTGACCCCGCCGGGAATTGATCTTTGCGCCCTTTCAAATAATTGCTCACTTTTATTTCTGGTCATAGTAATATATAATCAGTTAGAAATTCTATCGGATCAATCGTATAGCATCTTTCGCGAAATAAGTGGCTATCAGGTCTGCCCCGGCTCTCTTAATAGCCGTCAATGTTTCCAAAATTGCTTTATCCTCGTCCAACCACCCCATTTTGGCGGCTGCTTTAACCATGGCATACTCTCCGCTGATATTGTAAGCACTAACGGGTACATTCACAACGTTCTTTATTTCCCGGATAATATCAAGGTAGGCAAGAGCAGGTTTTATCATGACAATGTCTGCGCCTTCTTCAATATCCATTAGAGTTTCCTTTACCGCTTCAATCCGGTTGGAATAATCCATTTGATAAGTTTTCTTGTCCCCGAAGCCGGGCGCGCTATCCAATGCATCCCTGAACGGGCCATAAAAGCAGGAAGCATACTTGGCGCTGTAACTCATAATGCCTGTTTTATTGAAATTATTTTCTTCCAGCGCTTTCCGGATCGCTCCTATACGGCCATCCATCATATCGCTTGGCGCTACAAAATCGGCGCCTGCCTGCGCATGGCTTACACTCATGGCCGCCAATACTTCCACCGTAGCATCATTTACAATTTCATTATTCTCCACGATACCATCATGACCATAGGAAGAAAACGGGTCGAGCGCCACATCGGTCATTACCACCATTCCAGGCACTGCTTCTTTTATGGCGCGAATGCTTCGCTGCATCAGTCCATTTGGATTGAGGGCCTCCGTTCCTTTATTATCTTTTAATTCGTCCTTACATTTTATGAAAAGCAGTACACTTTTCAATCCTGTTGCCCATAACTCTTTTACTTCCTTTACGGTCAAGTCTAACGAGCGGCGGTAATAACCTGGCATGGAACTGATTTCAGATTCGTCATTTTTACCCTCAATAATAAAAAGAGGAACAATAAAATCGCCGGGAGTAAGAATTGTTTCAGCGACCAGCGAACGAATAGCCGGTGATTGTCTTATTATCCTGTTTCGTCTCTGTAAGTACATACAATAGTTATAAATATTTTTAACAAATAACCCAACATTATACCCGCTCTTTTCCTTCTTCTTTCCTGGTTTCAGCCAGCCAATTCCGCGGATGAAGGCAAGCCTGCAATAATTTATCTTCTTCAGTTCCGGGTTGAGGCTGATAATTATATTCAAACCTTACGGTCGGCGGAAGACTCATCAAAATGCTTTCTGTTCTCCCGTTTGTTTTTAATCCAAACAAGGTTCCCCTGTCATGAACGAGGTTAAATTCTACATAACGTCCACGTCTTATTTCCTGCCAGTGCTTATGTTCAGCCAGGTAAGGGGTATCCTTTCTTTTCTCAACAATAGGTATATAGGCTGTAATGAATGCGTCACCACAACGTTTACCGAAGTTCATCCAGAAATTTATATCCTGTTTTTCACCGGGTCGTTGATAGTCGTAGAATATTCCGCCAATTCCCCTGCGTTCCCCGTTACGATGCCAGTTTACAAAATAATTATCACATTCTTTTTTGAATGCAGGGTAGAATGACTTGTCAAATTCATCACAGGCATTTTTATACGTCTGATGAAAATGCCGGGCATCTTCTTCAAACAAATAATAAGGCGTCAGATCTGTTCCGCCGCCAAACCACCGGTCAATTATTTCATTTTTTTCGTTATACAATTCAAACATCCGGTAATTACAATGAACAGTGGGTACGAACGGGTTGACTGGATGAATGACTAAACTCAAACCGCCAGCAAACCAGCCAGCGCCATTAATTTTTAATTGCGACCGCATCGCATCGGTTACATTGCCGTAAACAACAGAAGTATTAACGCCGCCTTTTTCAAAAACATGGCCATTCGTGATCACTCTCGTTTTACCCCCGCCGCCTTCGGGTCGCTGCCAGGCATCTTCCACAAATCTTCCTTTACCGTCAATTTGCTCCAATGCAGAGCAGATGCGGTTTTGAAGGTCGTGTATATATTCTGTCCAGTGGTCTTTGCCAGTCATGTTGTGAGTGGTGAGTGATCAATGGTGAGTGATGAGTTGTTAGTCGTGAGTGATCACTACTCACCACTGACTACTCACCACCGAAGGTTCATATTCTTTTACGGCTTCTACAAATGCTTTGGCATGATCAACCGGCACATTGGGGGTAATACCATGCCCAAGGTTGGCGATGTAATTCTGCATACCAAAGTCATCAATCATTTTTTTTACTGCTTTTTTTATTTCGCTAACAGGGGCTAATAATTTCGCGGGATCAAAATTGCCCTGCAAAGTTATTTTATTGCCGGTAAACTCACGGGCCATTTTCGGGCTGATCGTCCAGTCAATACCAATACCCGACGCATTGCTTTCAGCCAGGTCTTTTAATGCATACCAGCTTCCCTTGGGAAATAGAATAACCGGCGCTGTTTCTTTTAATGCATCGGCAATCTGGAATAAATAAGGCTGGGCAAATGTTTTAAAATCAGCCGGGCTTAAAGAACCTGCCCAACTGTCGAATACCTGTACTGTATCGGCGCCGGCTTTTACCTGCGCTTTTAAATAGTGGACAGTGATATCGGTGATCTTTTGCAGCAGCCGATGTGCCAACCGGGGCTCTGTATAAGCAAACTGTTTGGCTTTATCCCATGTTTTGCTTCCTTTGCCTTCTATCATATAACATAAAATGGTCCATGGCGCGCCGGCGAAACCGATTAAAGGAACTTTCCCGTTCAATTCTCTTTTTGTAAGGGATAATGCATCGAATACATATTTTAAACTTTCTTCCGCGCCATCGGTACGCAATGCATCAATATCTTTTTGTGTTTGTATTACTTCCGGTAAGGACGGCCCTTTTCCTTCCTCCATCAATACTTCCATTCCCATCGCCTGTGGAATAACTAAAATGTCTGAAAAGATGATCGCTGCATCTACCCCTACCTGGTCAACGGGCTGCAGCGTTATCGCGCAGGCCAGTTCCGGTGTTTGTACACGGGTAAAGAAATCATATTTCTCTTTTAATTTTAAATAATCCGGCAGGTATCTTCCGGCCTGGCGCATCATCCATACGGGAGGACGTTCTACTTTTTCCCTTCGAAGAGCCCTGAGTAATAAGTCATTTTTTAATGTTGTCATAATTTCATGTTGTCAGCGGTGAGAAGTCAGTAGTCAGTTGTGAATGGTCAGTGGTGAGTGAATGAAACTCACCACTGACCGCTCACTGCTTACTAAAGTAGTTTATCATTTTTTTTACCAGATGTTCCTTCCCCGGTTCATCACTAATAATAATTTTATTGGTAGAGTATTTTATTATTTCACTGGCGGTTGTATTGCCAATGGCAAACAATAAAGTAGGGCCAGTCAATTTATTGACCCTGAAAAAACTTTCAACCGTACTCGGGCTGAAATACAGGATACCCTGGTACTCTTTTTTGATTTTATGCGGTACGGCTACTGTATGATATACCACAATTTCATTTACTTCAATATTGTTTTTTTGTAAAATACCGGGCAATTCGTCCCTGCGCTGGTCGCCGCAAAAAAAGATAACCTCATCACTGCCGCTTTCTTCAACAATTAATTCAGCTAATTCGGCTGCGTTGGGAGCAGTGCCGGCAATTGTTTCTTCGCCGAAATATTTTTTTACCAGTTTATGGGTTGCCGTGCCAATACAATAAATACTCCAGTCGGGCGGCTCCTGCAATTGATCAGCTACTGCTTCCACCGCGTTCATGCTGGTGAATACGACAGTGGCAGACTGTAATAAAGCATTTTCAATCTCCTGCTGTATTTCTATAGTTTGAATGGCTTCCGTTTCAATAAAAGAAAGTATATCTATGTCAATACCGTGTTGCTTTGCTGTATTTACCAGCGAAGCATCCAGTGGCCTGGTGGATAATATATTCGTCTTATTTTGCTGCATGGCGAATACTGTCGGCTATTTGATTCCCGCCCTTATTTAATAATTCGTTAGCGGCCCTGCTCCCCATACCCGTTTGATGAACGGGACAGGTCATTTCGATTTCCGCTTTCTCTTTTCCATCAGTAGATAAAATATTGCCTTTAAAATAAAGTATTTCATTTTTTATTTCCGCCAGCGCACTGATGGGTGTTGAACAACCGCCGAGTAAAGTTTTCAAAAAATCTCTTTCTGTCTTTGTGCAAAGCGCCGTACCTGCATCATTCAGTATCGCACAGGCTTCGAGGCAAAAATCATCGTCTTTGCGACATACCACCATAATGGCTCCCTGCGCGGGCGCGGGCAACATCCAGTCCAGCTCAATACTGTTTGGCGGGCGAAGGTTGATTCTTTCCAATCCTGCGGCGGCAAAGATGGCCCCGTTCCAGTTATTCTCATCTACTTTACGTAAACGGGTATTGACATTTCCCCGGAGGTTTTCAATGGTATGACCCGGGTAACGATTCAGCCATTGTGCCTTACGGCGTATGCTGCTTGTAGCAATAACGGCGGATGATGTAAAATCATTCAAAAAAGAGATATCATTTTTGAAAACAAAAATATCCTTGTACGAAGCTCTCGTCAAAACCGCTGCCTGCACGATCCCATTCGCCAGTTGCGTAGGAACATCCTTCATCGAGTGAACCGCTATATCAATTTTATTATTTAAAAGAGCCATATCCAGGCTCCTTGTAAACACACCCTGCACACCCATTTCGTATAAAGGAGTTTGCAGATCAATATCCCCTTCACTTTTTATATAAGCCAGTTCAGCCGCGATACCCTGCTGGCCAAGCAGCTCCTTTATCCGCGTAGCCTGCCATACAGCCAGTTGGCTTTCCCTTGTCCCAACCCTGATCACTTTGTCCATTTGGATTAATTTGTTCCTGTAGCAAGGTACTCATTAATGGCTTCAATATAATAGCAGCCCTGCTGATTCTGTTCACGCATTTTTACTGCCATACCATTGATGATTTTCTGAACTTTCTCTTTATTTTCCTGAACAGGAGACAGTGTATGTCTTGAAGAATAACTGGTATATAAATTACAAGTGTGGATTTGTTCCAGTTTTGTTTTTATAGCACGAAGTACGGGAACATAACGGCGCATACTGTACCACTCGAAAAAGCCCGCGATATGGCTGGCAATAATTGCTTTTGCTTTGGGCACTTCCGCTTCCCTTTTATGTAAAGTCTCGTCTTTTATTCTTGATAATTCATCAACATTGATCAACGTGATATTGGATAAAACCTGTGCTTCATCTTCCACATTGTAGGGAACAGAAAGATCGATGATTAGTTTATGATTACTGTTCTCAAGGTGTGATTTCAGAATTACAGGTTCGACTGAATTGGTAGCTACTAAAATAATATCTGCGGCATCTATCTGTCCGGCGAGCCCGGAGGCGGGAGCAAATTGTAAACCCAGTTCCTTCGCCAGTTCTGCTGCTTTTTCTTCCGTACGGTTGATTAACGTAATATTTTTTGTACCGAGATAGTCCACGAGGTTCTTGCAGGTGCTCTTGCCTATTTTACCAGTGCCGAGTAATAATATTTTTTTATCAGTGATATTGTGAATCGTTTCTTTAATGTACTGAACAGCGGCAAAAGAAACAGAAACTGTACCACCGCTTAATCCGGTATTGTTTTTTATTTCTTTTGAAGACTGCAGAACAGCATTTACCAGGCGATCCATATAGGCGCCAATGCAATTATTTTCTTTTGAAAACTTAACCGCTTGTTTTATTTGTCCCACGATTTCATAATCGCCCAGGATCTGTGAATCTAAACCGGCGGCCACATGGAATAAATGCTCTACGGCTTCGTTGCCCTGTTTGACATAAGCCATTTCTTTAAAAGCGGCTAATTCACCGGCTGTTTGTGTGCAAAGCAATTCGCACAAAAAGGAAGCCTCTTCGGCAAAGCCATAGATTTCAGTCCGGTTACAGGTAGACAGAACAAATAACTCTGTTAAGCCATAATCGGGGGCTGTAGCCAGGAGGGCGGCATATTGCTCCGGGTTGATAGCGTATAAGCCCCTTGAAGTGGCGTCTGATTTTTTGTAATTGATCCCTGCAACAAAAAATTTAGAGATATCGTTGTGCCTGTTTTGCATTATTACTAAATAAGAAAATGATGGAACAAAATTAGCCGCGCAATTTTTTGTAAACGAATTTCTCGGTCATTGAAGTGTCATTTCTACCCCCTGATTCTCATCACATAATCATTTGAGCAAAGTCAATAAATGTATTGATAAATATTGATGTAGCGGGCTTTCTGACAATAATGTGACTAACTCAGCAAAGCAACAAAATGATGAATGGTTACATTTGCAAACTATTCTTAACACATGGCTGTAAAAAAGGGAATTGTCTTAATGAACCTGGGCTCCCCGGATTCAACGGAAGTAAAAGATGTAAGGCGTTATCTCAATGAATTCCTGATGGATGGTAAAGTAATTGATTATCCCTATGTTTTCCGGAAATTATTGGTAAGCGGAATTATCGTTCCGTTCAGGGCTCCCAAATCGGCGGAAGCTTATAAGACTATCTGGACAAAAGAAGGTTCTCCTTTAATTGTTTTTACCAAACAGTTACAATCGGCATTACAGCAAAAGGTAACCGGGCCTGTAGAAATAGCCATGCGTTATGGTAATCCATCCCCGAACATGGCTTTCGATAATTTAATGAGGCTTGAACCCGGTATTGAAGAAGTAATTGCTGTTCCGCTTTATCCGCATTATGCCATGTCTTCTTATGAAACGGCTGTGGAATATGCTAAAGAATGTTATGGGAAAAAAAAGTATCCATTTAAACTCACGTTTATTAAGCCCTTTTACAACGAGAAGGATTATATAAATGCCATGGCGGAGAATATTGCTTCTTTTCTGCAACAGGAATATGATCATATTCTATTCAGCTATCATGGCGTACCGGGGAGGCATATAAGAAAAAGCGATATTACGGGTTCTCATTGCCTGGCAACGGCGGATTGTTGTGAAGTCAATTCAAAAGCGCATGCTTATTGTTACCGCCATCAATGTTTTGAGACAACAAAACTGATCACGAAAGCTTTGAATATTCCAACTGGTAAATTCAGCATCTCTTTTCAATCCCGGTTGGGTAAGGGTTGGCTGGAACCCTTTACGGATATACGTTTGGAAGAAATGCCCAAAGAAGGTATCAGGAAATTATTAATTATCTGCCCGGCCTTTGTCAGCGATTGTTTGGAAACACTGGAAGAAATCGCTATCAGGGGAAAGGAAACATTTCTGCAGGCGGGAGGCGAGGAATATACGATGATCCCCTGCCTTAATGTTCATCCTTTATGGGTGAGTACATTGGCGGGGTGGGTCAAAGAATATGCAGAAGGCGATCAGCATATGGTTCTAACGTAACACTTGTATGTATCTATATTTAAAGGCGCTTCACATTATTTTTATTGTCACCTGGTTTGCCGGCATGTTTTATATGCCAAGGCTGTTTATTTATAATACAGAAGCCGGCGAAAAAACCGGTGAAGCTAAAGAGACCTTGCGGCAGCAGTTTGGCATTATGATGAAAAGATTGTGGTATGGAATAACATGGCCTTCGGCTATACTCACCCTTTTTTTTGGAACAACGGTAATGCTGAAAAGTGGCTGGGACAGGCTGATCTTTGAACCCGCCGGGCGATGGCTGCTGGTAAAATTGATCTTTGTAGTATTGCTTTATATCTATCATTTTACCCTGCATAAAATTTTTAAAGATCAATCCAAAGGCTTGTTCCGGTATAGTTCCCAGCAGTTGCGCCTTTGGAACGAAGTGGCCACTATTTTCCTCGTAGCCATTGTCATGCTGGCAACCGTAAAAGAAAGTATGAGCTTCCTCTGGGGATTGACCGGGCTGGTAGTGTTTATTGTATTGCTGATGGCCGCTATTTATATCTATAAGAAGATTCGTAATTCCTCTAAGTAACTGTTATTTCGGTTTATTATCCCGCAATGGGCAAAGAATAAAAAGAATAATTTTTAACCCGTTGCGTAATAGTCCTGCAAATGCAGGAAGAAATTTTTTGGAATCGTTGGAAGAACTGCTCAAATAGCTTTACTGTACTGTGGCTTTTTATCAGAAGATTCATTCCTTAATAAATGCAGGTCAAAAGCCCGGCATATATTCCGGATAAAATGCATACCCCGTTCCGTTACAGTTAATTGTTGCTCGTTCCAGGAAAGCAATCCGTCTGCTTCCAGTTTTTTTAATTCAGGAAAACTGAATTTTTTCAACGTATCTGTATCCGCGGGATTAAATGGGGTAAACCCTTTGCAACTGATGTTGAGAATATATTGCCTGAATGAAACATCCTCTTCATTGAGGAAATAACCTTTGGCGACTGCAAATTCTTTATTATTTACAGATTCATAATACTGCTGGATTGTTTTATGATTTTGTGCAAACGCGGTCCCGGCATCGCTGATACTGGATACGCCCAGCCCAAGCAGCATCGAAGTTCGTTGTGTGGTATAACCCATAAAATTCCTGTGCAGGCGACCCTCTTCTCTTGCTATATAGAGATCATCGGAAGGCAAAGCGAAGTGGTCCATGCCGATATCTACATACCCGTGTTGGGTAAAAAGCTGCTTGCCAAGGAGGTATAGCTGCATTTTGACTTCTGCTGAAGGAAGGTCATTTTCATCAAACAATCTTTGCCCGCGGCTTGTCCAGGGTACATGGGCATAACTGTAAAAAGCAATGCGGTCGGGTTTTAATTCCAGCGTCTGGAGGATGGTCCTTTCCATAGTTTGCATAGTCTGTTTCGGCAAACCGTAGATCAGGTCAAAATTGACGGACTGGAATCCTATCTTCCTCGCGCTCTCTGTGGCTTTTCTTACGTTTTCCAAGGGCTGAATACGGTTAATGATGTATTGTACGTCGGGGTCATTGTCCTGTACGCCATAACTGATCCTCCGGAAACCAAGATCAAATAATGTTTGAAGATGGGATGTTGTTGTATTGTTGGGATGTCCTTCTATGCTGAATTCGTGCTGCGGGTGAATAATCGATTCCCGGTAAATGGCATCCAGCAAACCCGCCAGGTTGCGAGGAGAAAAAAAAGTGGGGGTACCGCCACCCAGGTGAATCTCTCTTATCAGCGGCCGTTCCTTCATGGTATCCCTGTAAAGCTGCCATTCACGGGTAAGGGCCGCGAGGTATTCTTCTTCTACGCTATGATTGGTAGTTATCTTTTTATTACAGCCACAGTAGGTGCAGAGTGATTCACAAAAAGGAAGGTGAAGATAAAGACTGATGCCTTCCTGCTTATTATGAATAGCAAACTGCCGTGTAAATGTTTCTTCCCATAGTTTTTTGTCGAGCCCTTCTTTCCAAAAAGGGACTGTCGGATAGCTCGTGTACCGTGGCACAGGGAGGTTATACTTTGCGACTAATTTATTATCAATGGTGATACCCATGCCACAAAAATCAGGGTCCCCGGCCGCAATCATCATGATTACTCTTTTTCCGGCGGATGATTTTAATCAGGAAACGGGTGATAATAAACAGAATAGAGCACAACTCATTACAGGGTACCAACTGATCTGCCCGCCCGCCCCCGGCGGAAATGCGGGGATCGGGTATGCAAAGTAACCGGGCGGCCAATAATAAGTTTTCCTGTTCTTTTTTTATTTTTTAAACTTTGTGGCGCAACCTTGAAATATTTATGCCTGCAATAAGCACTACTAAGGAAATTTCCGGGTACATCATTTTACTGGCTCCTCTTATTTTTATTTGTCATTTTATAGAAGAAGCACCGGGTTTTGTCTCATGGTTCAATCATCATGTAAACAGCGGAATCAATTACCGGCTGTTCTGGAGCGTCAATATTTTTGCATTGGTAATAACCATAGCTGTAGTCGTGATAGAATTCATTTCTCCTTCTCCTTTTTCAGCATTCCTCGTCGTCTTATGGTTTAGTTTTCTAATGCTTGCCAATGCTTTATTTCATATTACAGGGGCTATCACTGATAAAGCATATATGCCGGGACTGATTACCGCGGTGATCTTATATCTTCCCTACTATTTTTTTATGATGGGAAATATCCTGAAAAGTCGCAGGATGAAAATCTTCCCTATAACTGGTGTCGCGCTTTTAGGATCACTGCCAATGCTTATTCATGGTTATATGATCCTGTTTCTGCGCGACCGGCTATTTTAATTTCACAGGCAATTAGATAAAACCCGGTCATACTTTACAAGCCGGCATTACTGACTGTCGTGATCATATAATCCACCAAAATGGAATTCATTTTATCTCCTTTATATTCATTTACCTGACCGCTATCATGTTTTAGCAATAAAGGCCATACGAATTTTGCCAAAATTTGCTGATCATGACACATAAAATAATCAGAATCGCTTTAGTGGGTATTTTTCTCATATCCTTGACGAATGTATCGGCCCAGGTCGCTGCTGTCCGTTTTACGGTTCAAATTCCGCATGGTAACAATGATGATAAGAATGTATATATGGCCGGGTCATTTAATTACTGGCATGCCGGTGACTCCTTGTTCCAAATGAACAGAGTGAGCGAAGATGTTTACGCCATTACCCTTCCCTTGTTTGAAGGCAGGCAATACCAATATAAATACACGCTGGGAAACTGGGACAAGGTAGAAGTCGCCTCCAATGACAGCGATATTCAAAACCGCTTCTTCTTTTCCTCTAACGGTAAAGATATTGCAGATACAGTGACAAAGTGGAAGCAGCCAAAGATCGCAGAGAAGAAAGTAAGCCTGCAGATAGAAAAAATGACGGCTATGAAAGATTCGATGCTCGCGCAACTGCAGCCCAAATTAAACAGCATGAAGCAGCTTCTACAATCCTATATCATGAACCTGCTGCAGGAAAAACCAAGTCAAAAAGTACACAGGCATTTAGACAAGCAAGCCATAGGTAACATAGGCGATGCTTACAAGAAAATAACGAAACTGATGTGGGATATTTTTGCTTCTTTTTCACTGGAACAGAAACAGAAGATTTTAGATGCCGTTAACCAGCCGGAGGCTAAGGGTGATTTTTTGAAGGCATTTCTCGCTGCTATGGGCAATAGCATGGCAGAAAAAAAACCAGCTCCGTAATGCTTTTTGTGATCTGGGTATTGCTGACAATAAGCAGAATTACTCTTTTAATTCTTTAATTTGTTTGAGATCGCGGGCAGAAGCAGTGCCATTTATTATGGTAATACATCTTATAAGGCCCACTTCTTTCCCAAAATAATAAATGACTTTCCCATCCCCTTGTTTTTTGAAAGTTGAGTCATTGGTATCGGTGATGACCTGGGTAATATTTGTTTCTATTACCAGGCAATTGATTTGCCTCCTGTCCCATGTAATGGAAGTGTCCTTCAAAAACCTGGAACGAAAAGTGGCAGACCAGACATAAGAAGGATCTATTTTAAAGAATTCCGATTGTACTTTCTCTCCAAGCCTGGATCCATTATTGTGCACGGAATCTTCTGTACTGACTCCTTTGATCATTTTACCGTTCATGAATAAGTAATGTTCAACATCCTTATCGTTTATTTCTACGCTGGAATCACTAATAGACTCCTGGTCATATTCTTTCGAATTGATAATGATCTGACCCGGTTTTTTAGTCATTATAACATCCCTGAAACTTAGCGAGGAGTCTCCCGCCTTACTATAAATATATGTCTTGGGGGTTTTTAGAATGGCTGCCGGATACTCATATTCAACAGGTACAAAAGGTTTGGATTGCCCATTGCTATTTAAGCAGTGGTATAGTAAGACGAATGATATCAAAATTTTCATTTGACCAATTTAGCTGCTAGATAACAACTTTTTTTTAAACCTTAAAATAGAAAACAGATGGCTGAATCATTTAACCAGCTATCGTAATGAGCGCAAAGACTAAGATCAATCTGTTAGTAGATGAAACTTAAAAATGGTATTGTACGGAAATTTGTGCATACCCATATACACTATTATCAGTTCCCGAACTCACAGGCAAAAAGACGCTGCCCGAAGGATGAATACTGAAAGAACCGATTTCAAAATTTGTTTCCATATTCAATTCAAAGTTCGATAGCTCAAATGAAACTGGAGTATTTGCCCTTTTCCCTTTGCCTCCCCTTTTTACATATTTCGCGAAATTATGGCTATGTGATATGTACCTGGAAACAGTAAGAAGAGAAAAGAAATCATTGGTGCCGCCGTTCAATGAAAGCGACGGAGTTAGTTCAATTAGTGAGAAAATACCCTTGTCTTCCCAGCTGAAACCGTGGCTTATTCCTGCTGCCAGCCCGATATCGTGTTCAGCAACATTGGCAGAATCTTTTCCGAAACCAATACTGGTAGCGAAAAAAGGCTTTAACCATGGTTTAGTGAAGGCTAAGGAAAAATAGATTTCATTATTTATAGGCGAGTAAGGAACACTGGTTTTATCAGTAAAAATGTAACGGGTATAGTTAAAGGCGATGTCGAAATTCTTTTTGCCATAACGCTCATACCCGGCAGAAAGTGAATGCACATAAATTCCTGTTTTTTGGCCCGACGTGACAAGGGAAGGAGAATAAGTAATTCCCCATCCGCTTTTGCTTCTTAAGTCAAAGACCGGCGAAATGGACAAAGCATTTTGATAGCTGGTGTCGGTCCCGGTAATATTTACAACAGGTACCCCTGAAAAATTCAGGCTAATGGAAGATTCTCCTGATTTAGTATTGTCCTGTGCAAAAGAAGAAAATACAAGGGGTATAGACAGGAAAATAAATAGACAGCGCTTCATGAGTAAGGATATTGATTTTCAAATACAAGGATATTATATAATACCTGGAAAAGCAATAGGGTAGTATAAAGAAGCGGGGAAAAACGGAAAATTTTTCGTAATTATACGAGAGTGCTCTTTTTTTTCTTATTCCTCTCTGAAAACAAGGCCAGTGGTTTTTTCATTTATGGGCTTCTTATTATCTTGTCCGGGAATGTTATATCCATGAAGCTTCCGCACCTGTTATTCCTGGCCATTAGCTGCTCCGTGTTATTTGCATCCTGTGGTGTATCCGGTACAAACATACCCGGCGATCCTGTTCCTGCCAGCACGGAACCTGTTTCACCAAAGAATAAACCCAATTTATCACTGACCCATAAGAATAGCCCGAAAGTGAAACCGGCAGTGGGTTTAAAGGGTCATATAGACCAGGCGATAACGTATGTGCAGCAAAATGGGTATTCAACTGAATATTGTTTCCTGGTTGACCTGGGAATAAAAAGCGGCAAGAATCGTTTCTTCGTTTATGATCTTCAGAAGAATACAATTGCCCTGTCAGGGTTAGTAGCACATGGAAGCTGTAATACACAGTTCCTTTCCCAGGCAAAGTTTTCAAATACGCCTGATTGTGGCTGCAGCTCTTTGGGGAAATACAAAGTAGGTGCATTCTATATGGGCGAATGGGGTAAATCCTACCGGCTGTATGGCTTGGATAATTCGAATTCAAATGCTTTCAAAAGAGGTATTGTCATCCATGGACATGATTGCGTCCCGGATGAAGAAATTTATCCCCGTGTCTTGTGCAACAGTTTTGGCTGCCCAATGGTATCAGTAAATTTTTTTGAAGAACTTTCCGGGATTATTAAGAAGTCGGAAAAACCAATTCTATTATGGATCTATAAATAATTGCTTTGTTGCACTCACAATGACGGACGTCATCCTGAACAAAGTGAAGAATCCTCCCTTTCATATTCTTTCGGCGAATGCCTGAAAACCACGTGAATTTCACAAGAATGATTTTTTACCGTTACTTCTTTTTTTTGCTTTTAGAAGTTGCCTTAGGTTTCAGGGAGCTTACATATTTATAGCTGATGTCAAAATATTTTTTTAACTCATTGGTTTTTTCCAGAAGGCTGTCGGGTACGGTTACATATTCTTTTTGTATGATACCGTATTGCTCTACCAATTTGGTTTTATACTTGTCCAGGAATTTTGCCCTTTCCTCTTCAGGAAGCCGGAGCGCCACAAAATCATCTTTTGAGAAATAACTATACATATGCCCGTTAAGGGAGGTATAAGGTACGGTATCTCCTTTGCGAACGGCATCGGGATGAGAAGCCACCAGCTTGTTATAAAAAGCGACTTTCCCTTCTCTTGTAGTTTTTGATTTTCCCATAGTGGTAAAACTTTACTGAACAGGGGTTGATTGACATAAGCCAAAGAAATTACCCGAATCATCCCTGAACATAACTTCAGGCTTGCCGCCTCCGCCTTTATGATAAAAATAATGGCGCACTCATCCGAATTTCAGGCATAAATTAACAGGCACATTGCACGGACAGTCCTTTCACGGCTTTTTTACCTTCAGTAGCATAACCGTCAAATTTCCACCACTCAATGCCACCTGTCAATTCCTTTACTTTAAAACCCAATCTCGCCATATTTAAAGCTCCTTTGGTGGAAGCATTGCAACCAATGCCATCACAATAAGTAACGTACAAAACATCTTTGTCTAAATGCTGAGTGCTTTCTTCCGTCATGGTGGCATGAGGGATATTGATAGCCCCTGGTATATGTTCGTCTTCATAGCCATGTTGTTTGCGGGCATCAAGGGGTACGATTTTTTCCCCGGTATTCAGGGCAGCAAACAAATCAGAGGGATCTATCTCAAAGGCTAACTTGTTTTCGTAATGTTGAATTTGCGCGTTCATGGTACTCTTTTTTGCATACAAAATTATCCGGGATACCACCTTTTTATGAAATCAAATCCTTCATACATTGCATGAAACCTGTTCATATATGCCTTCTGTAAACTATCGTATTTTTAAGCAATGGAAATAAGGCATCTGAGACTTATAAAAGCCATTGCGGAAGAGGGCAGTCTTACGAAGGCAATCGGCAAATTGCACCTTACCCAATCTGCTTTAAGCTACCAGTTAAAGGAAGCTGAGCACCAGTTGGGTACAAAGGTTTTTTTGAGAGTAAATACAAAGATGGTACTTACAAAAGCCGGTGAGAGATTATATGAAACGGCAAAGGAGGTGTTGGAAAAATTGCAGGATACAGAACAGCAAATTAAAAAATTGGTTTACGGGGAATTCGGCGAGATCAGGCTGAGCACAGAATGTTATTCCAGTTATCACTGGTTGCCTTCCGTCATGAAACAATTCCAGTTGTTATACCCCAACGTTGATTTAAAAATTGTAATGGAAGCTACTCATTACCCGTTACAAAAATTGCTGGCAGGCTCACTGGATGTTGCTATTACCAGCGATCCTGTTAAGAATGATTCAATCAGTTATATTGAACTGTTCCAGGATGAAATGGTTGCCGCGGTTTCCGAAAACCATGCCTGGGCCAAAAAGAAGTTTGTCGTTGCTCAAGACTTTGCCACAGAGCATTTACTGATTCATTCTTTGCCCCTTGAAACGGTTACCGTACACCAGTTTGTTTTAGCCCCGGCGGGAGTTTCGCCGAAAAAAATAACGCCGCTTCCATTGACAGAGGCATCTATTGAAATGGTAAAAGCTGAAATGGGTATTCTCGTGATGGCTAAATGGGCTTTACAGCCTTACCTGAAAAGCCATGCGCTAAAAGCTGTGAAAATCGGGAAATCGGGTTTGAAACGTAAACATTTTGTGGCGATAATGGCCAACAAGAAACGCCCTGATTATTTCAATCATTTTATCGAATTTCTTCAGAATGAGATCAACCTTCAGGGGACTATCTTATAAAAACAAGGCCATTCCCCGCTGAACCTCTGATACTTCCGTTTCTTTTCATCAAACAACGACTTGTTGACTTTAGTTATGAGGCTTATTGACTATAGTTATAAGATATTCATTGCCTTTTTGCTACTTTTAAGTGTTAATAACCTGATTGTAGCTGCTTGTCGAACGAACCCTTATATAATGAGCCCTGGCTGGTGCAGGAGATGCAGGCCGGTAGTGAAGACGCATTCACAACACTGTACCGGCATTATAGCCCGCAACTATATATTAATATACTTAAAATGATCCGTGATCCTGCATTGGCGGAAGAAATGGTACAGGAACTTTTTACCAGGATCTGGCAAAAAAGAGAAAGTAACAGCATTACTGAAAGTTTTGCAGGTTATGTATACAAGGCTGCTCAAAACCTCGTCCATGATTTTTTCCGTAAAGTACAACGTGATCGCCTGCTGATGGAACGGTTCCGGGCCCTTACCGGCGAATATTATGAACATATAGAAGAAACGTTTGATCACCAGCAATTATCAGTCGTCCTGAAAAATGCGATTGATCAACTTTCCCCTCAGCAAAAAAAAGTGTATGAACTGGTAAAAATAGAAGGATGTACTTATAGAAAAGCTGCAGAGATCATGGGGATCTCTGCATTTACAATCAAAGAATACCTGGTGTCTGCCAATAAATCTATTCGCAGCTATATTTCAGGACATACGGATACCGCATTAGTTCTCCTGTTATTCATTGCTACCTGCAGCATGTTTTAGTTTTTACCAAAAGATCATTACGATTATCCCGGATAGGGTATCCCGGTTCGGGTTTTTACTTAACCAACGTGATTTTTTTTCCTCCGATCCCCCCCGGTTGTACCCTTTGTACGTCTTCAATAATAAATCGTTTAGAGTGTCATCTACTTCTCAAGATTATATATCCTTATTTAACCGGCTACTCGAAGGAGAATTGTCCCCGCAGGATGCCGATGCTTTGATCAAATGGCTCGGCAGCGAAAATTTAGACCCTGTTGCCGCAGAGCTTATCCTGGCGCAATTGCGACAACCGGTTGTACAGGAACAAATAACCCCGGATATTCTTAGTGCGCTGGAAGCGAAATTGCCGGCTATTTTAGGAAAACCGGCTGAACAACCTTTACGTCCTATTCATTATATGAAATCCCTCTGGTTACGGTATGCCGCGGCTGTTATCCTTCTGTTAGGTATGGGCGCTTATTTATGGCTATTGATCAGGCCATCAAAACAAGCGCAAGGCGATAAAATTGTTTCATCAAAACTTGATATCTCTCCCGGAAGGCAGGGAGCCATACTCACTCTCGCAGATGGCCGTACTGTTGTATTAGACAGTATCGGGAATGGTTTGATAGCTACTCAAAACGGAACCAAAGTGTTGCTGAATGACGGACAACTCACCTATAACGCTGATAGATCCGCTGTTGCTGCCGTCGCTTATAATACGATGACCACGCCAAAAGGAAGACAATTCCAACTGGTGCTGCCGGATGGAACAAAAGTCTGGCTCAACGCTGCTTCATCAGTGCGCTATCCCACAGTATTTACGGGTAATGAAAGAAAAGTGGAGATAACCGGTGAAGCCTATTTTGAAGTGACGAAGAATGCAAAAATGCCATTCAGGGTAAAAGTGAATGATCAAACGGAAATAGAAGTATTGGGAACACATTTTAATGTTAACTCCTATACGAATGAAGCAAGCATCAATACTACTTTGCTGGAAGGATCGGTACAGATCACCAATAGCGGAAAAAAAGTTGTGATAAAACCGGGGCAACAAGCGCAGGTGGCTGAGTTGCCGGTTCAGCCCGGAATTAAGATACTGAGTGATGTTGATGTGGACAAAGTAATGGCCTGGAAAAATGGTGTATTCAATTTCCAGGATGCTACACTGAAAGAAGTGATGCGCCAGTTGGAACGCTGGTACGATATCGAAGTGGTATATGAAAAAGGAGTACCTGACCTGGAATTCATGGGTACCATGGGAAGAGATCTTAGCTTATCCGATGTTCTTAGCGGGCTGAAATTATCTGAAGTGCATTTCAGGATTGAAGAAGGCAGGAAATTGATAGTAATGCCCTGAGATATGGAGTAAAACAAAAATGAAAAACCTGTACGTGGTTGCATAAAAATAACCATGTAGGATTGATAAGAAATGAAAGCCGCCACGGACGGACATCCTGGCGGCGTATGGTTCAGTTCAATCCAAAATTTCGAGTTCGGTAAAACTTTCATTTTTAAACAACCAAACCAGTGCGAAATTATGAAAAAAACTGCTCTTTGTAACCCGAATGCTGTGGTTGTTCCCTTCATGGTCGTGTTCTACAGCCAACCTTTGATAAAGCTGCCACAGTTGTTACGGTTCACAACCAAAACGCTGTTAATTATGAAGCTAACTATTGTGTTTCTCGCCCTGGGTTTACTCAATGCCCGCGCAGAAGGTTTTTCGCAAGCCATTACTTTTTCCGGCAAAAATGTAGCCCTTACCAAAGTATTCAATGCCATTGAAAAGCAAACCGGCTATAGCATTTTTGCCAATAAAGGGCTGCTGACAGGAGCTAAACCTGTTTCATTATCCGTAAAAGATATGCCGCTGAAAGATTTTTTGAACGCTACTTTCCGCGACCAGCCGGTAGATTACGAGATCAGCAACAAAACAATTTTTATAAAGAAGAAATTTGCCGCCACCTCTTCCACCACCGTTTCTTCCTTACAATCACCTGTTCAGAAAGAAATCCCGCTGCAGGAGATCACGGGTACTGTTAAGAGTGCTGAAGGAGGCCCTTTGGAAGGAGCCACCATAACTGTCAAGGGCACGAAGAACTCTGTAGCAACGAATGCGGCGGGTCTTTTTTCTATCAATGCCGAGCCTGGCCAGACCCTGGTAATAACTTTTATCGGGTTCAGGACAATAGAAGAACCGATCAACGGGCGCAGCAATATTGATGTTGTGATGCAGAAAGTAGTCAACGAAATTGAACAGGTCGTGGTGACGGCATTGGGTATCCCCAAAAAGACCAAGGCCCTTACGTATAATGTGCAGGAAGTGAAAGGTGATGAACTGAACAAGGTAAAGGATGCCAACTTTGTCAACAGCCTTACCGGTAAAGTAGCAGGTGTTACCATCAACAGCGCTTCTTCAGGTATCGGCGGATCAGCAAGGGTCGTGATGCGGGGGGCGAAATCTTTACAAGGCAATAATAACGCTTTATATGTTGTAGACGGTATACCGCTGCCAAGTCTGCAAAGCGGTCAGCCCGCTGATGTTTTTTCGGGCGCAAATGCAACCGGTGATGGTGCTTCCAACCTGAATCCTGAAGATATTGCTTCTGTGTCTGTATTGACGGGTCCTTCCGCTACGGCGCTTTATGGCAGCCAGGCCGCTAATGGTGTCATATTGATTACTACAAAAAAGGGCACTGCAGGTAAATTGAATGTCAGCTTTATCAACAGTACCAATTTTTACAGCCCCTTTGTTTTGCCCCGTTTTCAAAATGAGTACGGGTCAGATCCGCAGGATTTTTTTAGCTGGGGAACTAAATTAAAAACGACAGCCACCTATGACCCTATAGATTTTTTTCAAACCGGGACTAATGTTACCAACGCAATAAGCCTTTCTACCGGTACAGATAAAAACCAGACCTATTTTTCGGGAACATCGATCAACGCAAAAGGGATCATACCTAACAACAAACTGACGAGGTATAATTTTTCTATTCGCAACACTTCTTCATTCCTGGACGACAAGTTTAATCTTGACCTTGGAATAATGTATGTGAAGGCCGAGGAACAGAACATGCTTTCACAAGGGCAGTATTTTAATCCCCTGATCCCGATTTATCTTTTCCCCCGCGGCGATGATATAGAAAAGTACCAGGTATATGAACGCTATAATGCGGCCCGGAATTTTAAAACACAGTTCTGGCCTTTTGGTGACATGGGATTCCAAATGCAAAATCCTTATTGGATAATAAACCGCGATAAGTTCAATACTAAGAAAGACAGGTATATTATGAGTGTGGGATTGAAATATAACCTGAAAAACTGGATCAGCATCACCGGCCGCGTAAAGATTGATAACAATGTATTGGTAAATGAAAGAAAATATTTTGCTTCCACATCCGGGCTGTTTGCTTCTCCTGACGGGGCTTACTATAACAACAACACCCGCACACGACAAACTTATGCCGATGTGATAGCAACGGCCAATAAATCGTTTGGCGACTATAGCCTGAATGTGAATGCCGGCTCAAGCATATCGGATGAGCAGCAAGCTGTAAGCATTTATGGGGGCCCTTTGTTACACGTGCCCAACCTTTTTGATTTTGGCAATGTAGACATGAGCAGCGGACAGACAATCGCCAGTCAGGCAAACAGCTATCATGATCAGACACAATCTGTATTCGCTAGCGCACAGTTGGGTTACAGGAATATGGTTTTCCTTGATGCAACCGCCAGGAACGACTGGCCATCGACCCTTGCGAACACCGCTCATAGCTCATTTTTTTATCCCTCTGTTGGTTTGTCCGCTATTCTGAGCGACTTGTTGAAATTCCATAGCAGCTACCTGTCTTTTATCAAGGTGAGAGCCGCTTATGGCGAAGCAGGTAATCCTCCTGAACGGTTTGTTACTATTCCGGGCTTTGCCTTGCAGGGCGGATACCCGGTCACTACTTCCTATTTAGCCGGAAATATAGAGCCCGAGCATACGAAATCGTATGAAGCGGGGATCAACATGAGGCTTTTACGTAATAAAATCAACCTCGATGTAACAGCCTATAAATCGGATACCTATAACCAGCTATTCCATCCGGGCGTGGCTCCCAGTACAGGGTACAGCAGTCTTTATATTAATGGAGGCCAGGTAACAAATAAAGGTATCGAAGCTGTATTGGGATATAATAGTAAAATTTGGAAACTGGATTGGTCATCTTCCCTGGCTTTTGGCCTTAACCGTAATAAGATTGTCAAGTTATTGAAAGACTATAAAGACCCGGTCACTGGCCAAATGCTAAGCCAGGATAGCCTGTATATGGGTGGCACAGGCAGTTATTCGATGTACAATATAACAGGCGGTTCCATTGGCGATATTTATGTAACCACTCTTGCAACAGATGAACATGGTTATATTGCCGTAAACTCGGCTTCCCAGACGGTATCTGCTGATCCGAACAATACCCTGATCAAAGCAGGTAATGCAAGCCCAAGGTATAATATTGGGTTCAGGAACAGTATCACTTATAAAAACTTTAATCTCAATTTTCTTATAAATGCCAGGATCGGCGGCGTATGTGTTTCGGTTACGCAGGCCATCATGGACCGGTTTGGTGTATCAGAAGCCTCCGCAATAGCCAGAGACCAGGGTGGTGCTATTGTAAATGGGTATAAAATACCCGCCGCGCCCTATTATGCTGTAGTGGGCGGAGGAGTGGCAGGCATAGGGTCCATGTATGTATACAGCGCTACCAATGTACGCCTGGGAGAAGCTTCCTTTGGATATACTTTCCCTGCTAAGTTTTTCCATAATAAAATACAGGGAATAACCCTTTCGGTTATCGGCAGAAACTTGTTTATGTTTTATAACAAGGCGCCTTTTGACCCGGAAACAACTGCCAATACCGGCACCTATTACCAGGGCGTAGATTATTTTATGCAACCCAGTTTGAGAAGTGTGGGATTCAGTGCGAAAATTCAATTCTGATAACTTTTTTAAAGGATTCATATGAATACGATTAAAAAGATTACAACTAAAAAATTCCTGCTGCCTCTTGCGGCATTGTTGCTGATTTTTTCTTTCGGCTGCACCAGGAAATTCAAGGATTTTAATACCAATCCCAACAACGCGACCGAGGAGATGATGCAGTATGATAATTTGTCTACAGGGGTATTTTTCTCCCAGATGGAGCAGAATGTATTCCCGGTAGCGCAACAACCGGCGTTTGGGGATGAGATGTACCAGGTTGTACAAAACCTGGCGGGTGATGTGTATTCGGGTTATATGGGCGCCAGCAATAACTGGTTCGGAGGTTCCAACAATACGACGTATAATCTTACTCCGGGCTGGTACGGGCAGGCGTTTAACCGTGCGTTCCTGAGCGTAATGCCGGCCTGGCTGGCCATCAAAAAGAAAACGCAGGGCCAGTCTTCGGCCCAGCATATCTATGCGCTGGCCCAAATCATCAAGGTAGAAGCCATGCATCGCACTACAGATATGTACGGCCCGCTTCCTTATTTCCAATTTGGGAGTGGTAGTTTGACGACCCCTTATGATGCCCAGAGTGCAATCTATTATTCCTTCTTTACTGACCTGGATTCTGCCATTAATACGCTGAGCACGTATGTGCAGAATTTTCCTGGATTAAAACCGCTTGCCGGTTATGATCTTATTTACGGAGGTGATTATGTGAAATGGATAAAATTTGCCAATTCACTTAAGTTAAGACTGGCTATGCGACTGGCCTATGTTGATCCCGTTAAGGCCCAGCAATATGCAGAAGCAGCCGTCAACAATTCCTATGGAGTTTTTACCACCAATGATGATAATGCTTTACTAAAAACTGCCAACGGGGTCCAGATCCATAACCCTTTGCAGATTATCTGCTTCAACTTTGACGATGTAAGAATGGGAGCCAATATGGAATCCTTCCTGAAAGGATATGCTGACCCCCGTCTTCCCTTAATGTTTAATAAAGCGGTCGCGGATAACAATTATCACGGCATACGCAATGGCATTAATATTACCAATAAAGCATTATACACCACACCTTTTTCGACACTGAATGTAGCCCCCGAAACACCGATACGATGGATGTCTGCTGCGGAAATGTATTTTTTAAAAGCAGAAGGAGCTGTACGAGGCTGGAACATGGGAGGTACGGCCCAGACATTTTATCAAACCGGGATTCAAACCTCTTTTGATCAGTGGGGCGCCGGCTCTTCCACTAATTACATTGCTGACTCTTTGAGTAAACCTGCCACCTATGTTGATCCTTCTATTGCCAGCAATAATGTCAACGCAGGCAGCAGCTTGAGTACAATCATTATTAAGTGGAAGGAGTCCACGGATGCGCTGGAAACCAAACTGGAAAAAATTCTTACACAAAAATGGATTGCCATGTATCCCGATGGACAGGAAGCGTGGACAGAATTCAGGCGTGTGCGGTATCCCAAAGTATTCCCGGTAGTGGTAAACAATAGTGCAGGATTGATCAACACGACTACGCAGATAAGACGGTTGCCCTTTCCGCAATCGGAGTATCAGAGTAATGGATCGGGAGTAGCGACCGGCATTGCTGTGTTAGGGGGAGCTGATAATGGAGGAACAAAACTCTGGTGGGATAAGAAACCGTAATGAGTAATGGAAAAAACCAATCATGCAACCAATATTTATTGCTTTAAAAAATAGTATCATGACAAGAAAATTAACATCACCTTTTTTGATTCTCATCATTACAATGGTGTTTATTAATTGCAAAAAGCAAAATACTGCTGACGCTTTATCGCTTCAGAATGCAAATAAGTATAGCGATGAGTATTACGCCAACCTTAGAGCATACAAAAAATCTGATCACCAGGTTTTCTATGGGTGGTTTGCCGCCTATGGCAATAAAGAAGGAGTTATTGCCGACTACAAACAATCGGCTTCCTTCGGTGAGCATATCGCCGGTCTCCCGGATAGTCTTGACTTCTGTAGTCTTTGGGCGGGTATTCCATCATTGCGGCATGATGACTCGCTTTCAACATACAACCCAATTGCCTACACTGAAATGCGCCGTGCTATGGAAGTAAGAGGTATTAAAATGGTTATACCCGAAATCATAAGGATACAGAAATACAATGGCCGGTTTGAATTATCGGATCAGGGGCTTAAGGATTATGCTAATTACCTCCTCGGTATGGTCCGTAATAATGATTTGGACGGGTTGGATCTTGACTATGAGCCGAATAATGGGCAATTTGTTGACTGGCTTTCCGGGAATAATTTAACAAAGTTTGTTCAAATCCTGGGAGATTCCGTAGGCCCTAAATCTGCCCATCCTGACAAGTACCTGATTGTTGATTATTATACAGATGCAATACCTTCCGCTATCGAACCCTATATCAATTATCTTGTCAACCAGTCTTATACACAGGGCACTACTACGACTTCTGCCTCATTCCTTCAGGGCCGGTATAACTCTGTGAGCTGGCTTCCTACAAGAAAATTTATCGTTACCGAAAACCTGGGTGATTGGTGGGCGACAGGGGGTTCTCCTTTTACAGAGGCCAATGGTAATACATTAACAAAGGAAGGAACACAGATGTACTCGCTGGAAGGTATGGCCCGCTGGAATCCGACACAAGGGAAAAAAGCGGGCTGGGGAGGATTTTATTTCGACAGGGATTACAACACTTCCCCGCCTTACCGCAATGTAAGACGTACTATCCAGATTGTAAACCCGGCAGTACGTTAAAGATTCGTGTGTTAGTATAAATTTTTTAAAACAAATGAATATGAACTTATCAAAATATACTTCCGGGATCTCTTCCATTGCGGTGCTTTGTGCCATCCCCGTTCTCTTTTCCACCTGCAAAAAATATACGGAACATCCGGATGTAATTCTTATAACGGGCACTGAAACTACTAAAATTGTAAAATTCACAGTGGAAACTGTTCCATCCACTTATGCTGTAACGGCAACGGCTACCGGCATAGTGGCTGAGGATATTACCGTAAATTTTGCAATTGACACGAGCCTGGTCGCAAAATACAATGCGGAACTAGCGGCCAATTACTATCCCGCGCCGGTGGGAAGCTATGATATATCCGCCACGAGCGGCGTGATTAAAACCGGAACGAATGTATCCGATCCTGTTACCGTACGCATTACATCCATCAACGATTTTGTAGACGGAAGATCTTATGTCATACCCGTAACTATTAAAAATGTGACAGGACCGCTAGCGGTACTGGAGCCTTCCCGCACCATTTTTCTAAAAGTTGCCAGGGTTAACCAATTCAATGCTGTAGATATCCAGAATCCCAACTTTTATGACAGTGATACTTTTCCTACTCCTTATACGAATGTAAGAGCCTTTACCTTCGAGGTCAAGTGTTACGTCAATGCATGGCATACAGGCAGCCCTCCCATCAGCCGTTTATGCAACTGGGGGCCGGTGGATCAAAGCATGTTTAATCTATTGCGTTTCGGGGAAGCGGGCAGCCAGCAAAACCAGTTGCAATGGATCAATTCTTCGGGAAGCGTTTTTTCTAATACCTTATTCGCCCTGGGAAGATGGTACACCATCTCTTGTGTTTATGATGGCAGTACCTGTAAACTGTATGTAGACGGTACATTGGATAATAGTTTTGATGCTTCCGGGCAGGTATATACATTCGGCGCGCTTGAGCTCGGTATGTCATATGCGGGCTATCAAACAGCTCAACGATTTCTTGGTCGTATCGCTGAAATACGCTTCTGGAACCGGCCCTTATCCAAAACGGAAATTCAGGAAGGATTATGCGGTGTAGATGCGGCGGCCAGTGGATTGATTGCCTACTGGAAGCTTAATGAAGGTTCAGGAAATACTTTTTTTGACCGCACCGGCAACGGACGCAATATGACCTGGACAAAGGCGCCGGTAGTGTGGAATTCAGATCCTGCTAATAAGTGTGCTCAATAAAACTGCGCGGATGGTAGAAGGTGCAAATAAACTTTTATGAAATTAAAAAAGAAGGTATGAGAAAGATAAACCTTTTCAATAAAAGCATTCAGCTATTAGGACTAACTGCCCTGGTACTTTTAAGCTCCTGTAAAAAAGATGTGCTTGAATCAAAAGAACTCCTGGTATTTGTCCAGGGTGATTTTGGTACGGCCAATAATACAATAGCTGCGTCTTTAACACAAACTCCCATATCTATCTGGGGCAAGACTTCTTTTGAAATACCTGTATATTCCACCCGCGAAGTTCCTGCAGATGTGGATGTATATATCTACCCGGATGACCGGTTTGTCGGTCAATTCAACAAGGATAATAATAAAAAATGTTTGTTGCTGCCGGCAAATACGTATACAGTCAGCGGCTACCAGCATAAAATAAATGCCGGTACGCTGGCATCAGACCCGATTAAAATTGAAATCACGAATGTCCGCGCGCTTACAGATACGAATGGGTATGTGCTGCCGCTTACCGTTACAAAAATCGGGAGCGAAGATAAAGGTGTAGGCATCAGTACCAACAAGGCTACTGCTTATTTATATGTTCCATACATATATACGAATGTAGACTCGGTCCAGACATCATTGACCGGGACCCTGATGAGCAGAACAGCCTGGAGCGTGACAGTAAGTAATACCACTTCAGGAGCACTTGGACCCGCCATGATAGATGGGAATAACAGTACATCCTGGAGATCCAGTAATAGTTCTACAGCTGCGAAATGGGCGATCATCAATCTGGGAAGCCAGCAAACGGTAAAGGGATTTCAAATTGTTCCCAATTATGTATCCGCATCGGAAAATGCAACGCAGATGACCATTTCTACAAGCAATGATAATGTGACATGGACGGTACAGGGAATATGGAAAGGGACAGGCCCGGCAACAGGATCAACCGCTGCCAGCCCTGATCTGAAAGGAGTGAACTTCCTTGCTCCGCCAACGGCTCAATATTTCAGGTTTGATATTTCGGCATGGGTGAGCGGCAGCAGGGTAGGCTTTGGGGAAGTAAATGCTGTACAATAAGAGTGAGGCTCTGGTTTGCTTTTTAGCCATGACTTTCACCAGGTTCAGGCCCGGATAGTTAAGAAAGATGCAGCAATTTTAACCGGATATATTTCAGCAAAGTCTTTACCTGGTGATTAGTCATTAAGCACAGGCAATTATCGGCAGGAAGCAAGCAGTCGTTTATAAGCATGGTTAACTGGTTTGCTTTTGCAATACCAGTTAACTGTTTTTAGTGGCAATAGTAAATAATAGTTATGCCTCGTAAATTAGCACTTCCTGAATAATAGTTACTCATGATGATATATCGGATCAGCCTGGTTTTTATTCTGATGATGGGGCCATCAGCTTACAGACCCGCTTCGGCCCAAACACAACAACATAGTTTTTCACTGGGCGACACGGCTTTCCTGCTGGATGGCAAGCCTTTTCAAATGATATCGGGCGAAATGCATTATACCCGCATCCCTAAAGAATATTGGAGAGACAGGATGAAGATGGCAAAAGCGATGGGCCTGAACACAATCGGTACCTATGTTTTCTGGAATGCTCATGAGCCTTTCCCCGGTAAATATGATTTTAGCGATAACAATAATATAGCCGCCTTTATACAAATTGCCAGGGAAGAGGGCTTGTGGGTTGTATTGCGCCCAAGCCCTTATGTTTGTGCCGAATGGGAGTTCGGTGGTTATCCCTGGTGGCTGCTTAAAGACAGCACGGTTAAGGTGAGAAGCAGGGATAAGCGGTTTACCGGGGCCTATGCTCAATACATCCTGCAATTAGCAAAACAATTAGTCCCGCTTTTAGTAACGCATGGCGGCAATATATTGATGGTACAGATCGAAAATGAATACGGCTCTTACAGCAATGATAAAACGTACCTTGACATGAACCGGCAATTATTCAGGAATGCCGGTTTTGACGGAGTCTTATTTACCTGTGATGGCGCCGATAAAATGGCCAACGGATATTTACCTGGTTACCTGCCTGCGGTAAATGGACTGGAAGATCCGGCTGAAGTGAAAGCAGTAATCAATAAATACCATGAAGGGGAAGGCCCTTATTATGTAGCAGAATGGTATCCCGGCTGGTTTGATCAATGGGGTAAACGACATGCAAAAGGCGTGGCAGATAAGGAAGCGGAGAAATTAGATAAAATTTTAAGCGCGGGCATATCCGTCAATATGTATGTTTTTCACGGCGGCACTACCCGCGATTTTATGAACGGGGCCAATATGAACATTGATCAGCCTTATGCGCCACAGGTTTCCAGTTATGATTATGATGCGCCACTGGATGAAGCGGGCAACCCTACAGAAAAGTATTTTAAGTTCCGGGAAATAATAGCGAAGCATTTACCACCCGGATCAACCTTACCTGCGGTGCCGGTGAAGAAAAAAACAATTGCCATTACAAATATCTTGTTCACACAATTCGCCGGCGTGTTTGACAATCTGCCCAAACCTGTTTTATCCAAAACACCACTATGCTTCGAAGCCATTGACCAGGCCTATGGTTTTGTTTTATATCGCTCCGTTATTAAACAGGCAAAACCGGGCTATTTAAAAATCGGGGGGCTAAGAGATTATGCTATTATTTATATCAATGGTAAGCAAGCGGGTATACTGGACAGGAGACTCAAACAAGATTCATTGTTACTGAACGATATTCTGCAAAATGCGATGCTGGATATATGGGTTGAAAACAACGGTCGTATTAATTATGGCCCCTATTTAACAGATAATCGCAAAGGCATCCTGCAAAGAGTTACTTTAAACGGTACTGAAATAGCTGACTGGAAAATGTACAGCTTCCCGTTCAGCGATTTGAATACTATTAAATTCAAAGTGAAAACGCCCGGGTCCCAACCCGGCTTATACAAGGGATATTTTACGCTGACTGAAACAGGTGACACATACCTGGATATGCGCTCTTTTGGCAAGGGCTTTGTTTTTTTGAACGGGCTGAACATTGGCAAGTACTGGCAAACAGGCCCGCAACAAACACTGTATGTACCGGCAGGATGGTTGAAAAAAGGAGTGAATGAAATAGTAGTTTTTGATGAATTAAAACAAGGGCATACTTCATTAACTGCATTGCAGGATCCTATTTTAAATCAATTGACCGTTGCAGAGCAATAGTATTATAAAGGAAAAATATAACCGGTGGATAGGCCGCGTTTTCTGTTGGTTGCTGTTTACCTGCAACGGCGCCGCCAATGCGCAGCAGGATGTCATTCAATACCCGCTCATACCTTACCCGGCAAACCTGGCATCGGGCCAGGGTCATTTTATTGTTACTCCCGCGACCGTGATCCTTGTACCGGCTGATCATCTTTTTAAAAATGAAGCCGGTATATTAAGTGAACTTTTTGCACCCGGTTTTGGCAGACCATTAAAACAAAGTACAAACACAAAGGGCTCCGCCATCCGGTTGATATATGATACTTCTGTAACAGCGCCTGAAGGTTATCATCTCAGCATCACTAACCGGCAGGTAACGCTGAGCGCGAAATCACCGGCTGGTATGTTCATGGCAATACAAACAATACGACAACTATTGCCGGCTTCTGTTGAGAAAAAAAATGGACCCCTGCAAAAGAGTTTTTCCTTACCCGCTGTTACGATAAAGGATGAGCCTGCCTATGCATGGCGGGGGATGCACCTCGATGTATCAAGACATTTTTTTTCCGTAGCCTACCTTAAAAAGCTCATTGACCTGATGGCCTTGTACAAGTTCAACAAACTCCATCTTCATCTTACCGATGACCAGGGCTGGAGGATCGAAATAAAAAAATACCCCAGGTTGACGGAAGAAGGGGCCTGGAGAACTTTCAATAAACAGGATTCCGCCTGCATGGAACGATCAAAAGATAACCCTGATTTCATTATTGATGCCAGTCATATCATTCATAAAAACGGGAAAATTCTATATGGCGGTTATTATACGCAACAGGAGATGAAAGAGGTAGTAGCTTATGCCGCGGCAAGGCATATTGATATCATACCGGAAATTGATATGCCCGGTCACATGATGGCGGCCATCAACGCCTACAATTATTTAAGTTGTAATGGCAAAAGCGCTTTTGGTGAATTGTTTTCAATACCGGTCTGCCCATGTCTTCCCACGACTTTTGAATTTGCCAAAGATGTATTTACCGAGATCATGGATATTTTTCCCGGCCAGTATATTCATATTGGCGGTGATGAAGTAGATCGCTCATTCTGGGCAAAGTCTGATGAATGCAAAGCATTGATGGCAAAAGAGGGATTGAAAACCACAGCGGAATTGCAAAGTTATTTTATCCGCAAAATGGAAGAATTCTTCAGGGAAAAGGGCCGGACCCTTATTGGCTGGGATGAAATACTGGAAGGAGGTATCAGCAAAACCGCGGTGATCATGTATTGGAGAACATGGGTGCCGAAAGCGCCTGTCATGGCGGCCAAAAACGGGAATAAAGTAATCATGACACCCGGGAATCCCTTATACTTTAATGAACAACCTGATAAAAACTCTTTACCAGCCGTGTATCATTATGACCCGGTACCCGCAGGCTTGACCGAAGATGAAGCTAAGAATATTACCGGCGCGCAGGCTAATCTATGGTCGGAACAAATCCCATCTGAAAAACGCGCCGATTATATGATCATGCCACGGATGACCGCTCTTGCGGAAAGATTATGGACCCATCGCAATGATTATAAATTTTATTTACAACGATTAATGGTTCATTATACAAGACTTGATTTATTGCAGGTAAATTATCGTTTGCCGGATCTGCCGTTACTGGAGAATTATGCTTTTACAGACAAGGATACGCTTTCAATTGAAAAACCACTGCACAACCTGACGATCAGGTACACGCAGGATAATACACAGCCCGATACACGTTCCAGCGTGTTAACCGAACCTTTGGTGATCAGTCAATCACAAACTATCAGGCTGGCGGCATTCAGGGCAAATGGCGAAAGGGGAGATGTTTACAGCCTGCATTACCGGAAAGAAAGCCTGGCTGAAGCAGAACCGGTTGCTGCTGCCAATGCCGGGCTGATTTGCAACTGGTATAAACAATTTTTTAAAAATACAACGCTTATCCCGAATGATAAACCCGATGGGTTTGCTAATGTACCGGGTATAATCGTTCCCAAAGAAGCCGAAGCGCCAAGTTTCGCTTTGCAATACAGGGGATATATAAATGTGCCCGAAGACGGGATCTATAGTTTTTATCTTACCAGCGATGATGGAGCCGTGCTGCGGATAGCTGGCCGCGAAGTTGTCAATAACGATGGTATGCATGCGCCCAGGGAAAAGAATGGCCAGGTGGCGCTAAAAAAAGGATTGCATAGTATAGCGCTCGATTTTATAGAAGGCGGGGGAGGCTATACATTGAAATTGCAGTATAGCAAAAATGGATCGGAGCCGCAGGAAATTCCTGCTGAGTGGTTTAAAAATTATTGTTGCCCGGCTAATGGGGCTAAAGCCCGGTAGTAGCGGCCTTATTTTATAATCCCGGCTTTAAGGCCGGGATTATAAAGCCTCTTCATACATGGGCTTTAGCCCCCAACACAAAATTTAGTATGAAAAGATTTTATCTTCTAATGCAGTTCTTGTTGATGCTGCTGTTTGCATTATATCAAACCCGTATACAGGCACAAGAAGCGAAAGTGTTTTCAAAATACAATTATTACACAACGGAAAAAGAGGTGATCATTATCGCGGAAATTTCGCACCTCCCGTCTCCCAGTGAATATATCTTATCTGTTTTCAATGGCAATAAACGGGTTGCCGAATCAGGAGTTATAAAAAATAATTTACTAAACATTAAAATGCCATTGAACCAGTTTGACCCTGGTAAAACAGAATTAACTTATAGCATTTCCCATAAGGGTGTAATCATTCAAAAGAATGCGATTGATATTGTCCGTCTTCAGCCCAAAGCCAACGAAGTTAAAATTGATCTCCAGACAGGTGGGCTTATTGCTGACGGACTTCCTTTTTTCCCGGTAGGTTTCTATTGCAGGCCTGTTGAGCGCCTGCCGGAACAGGAGATCACTCATGGTTTTACTTTGATCGCTCCTTATCAATCCAATCTTCCTGAAACTTATGAAGAGCGCAAAGCATATATGGATCGTTGTGCACGATTGGGGATGAGAGTACAATACAGTGTCAATTCATTGATCGGCTCAGGCCATAACGGAGCAAAGGGTTTAGCTATGAGTGAAGAAGAAAAAGAAGAGATATTGAAAAAAGAAATCATTGCTTTTCGTGACCACCCGGCTTTACTTTCATGGTATATCAACGATGAACCGGATGGACAAGGCCGGCCGCCTGCTTTATTGGAGAAGGCTTACAGGATCGTGCATGAATTAGATCCTTATCACCCGGTATCCATCGTTTTTATGCTGCCTTCAAAATTCTCCTTGTACCGTAACTGTATGGACATCGCGATGACCGATCCTTACCCCGTTCCGGGCCCTTTGAATATGGTTGAGCAGTTTGTAAACCAAATGAACCTGGATTTCCGTCACGAAAAATCTATATGGCTGGTGCCGCAAGCTTTTGGCGGGCAGGAAATGTGGGCAAGGGAACCAACGGCAAAAGAAATAAGGCTGATGACCTACCTGGGCCTGATCAACGGGGTAAAAGCAATACAATATTATACACATGCGGCCGGCAACTTGAATCCCCAGGCCGTTTCAGCCTGGTCAGTATGCAGCGATATAGCCGTTGAAGTGAATCAAATGGCTTCTTTTCTATTGTCTGATGAAATAGCAACGCCCATCAGCGCTAATGATTCTATGGTTGTAGCAAAGTCCTTTTCTCATGATGGCGATCTCCTCGTTATTGCAGTGAATAAGGAAAACAAACCTAAGCCGGTCAGTATTCAAATAAATAACCAGGGAAATCAGCAGCAGGGATCATTGACAGCTTCCCTCTGGTTTGAGAATCGTGAACTGACCTTCAAGAATGGTAAATTAAATGATATCATTGACGCGTTGGGAACGAGAGTTTACCTTATTAAAGGAAAAACAATACAGGAATCAACGGGAGTTTATCCGGGTAACCTGACTCTAAACCCCGGCTTTGAAAAAATAATAAGCCCCGGGTTACCGATTGGAAGCAACACCAAAAAAAGTTTCCCGGGAAAGGAAGACGCAGGAGCCAGTTTCTTCGCTGATCCAAGACAAAGCGTTGATGGAATGTTTAGCTTGCGGCTTACAACACCGGTTGATAGCAGCGGGGACAAGATCCGTCTATTACCCATTGTGATAAAAGCAAAGAACAGTTATAGAGTTTCAATCTGGGCGAAAGCGAAGGAGCAGGAAAAAATGCCTTCATTCCGTATTGGCGTGGAAGGCCCGGGACAGGAGAAGATATTTAAGCTGACAAAAGACTGGCAGCAATATTCTTTTATATTCCAATCGGATTCTTCCTTTTCCGCCGCTATTATAAACTTTGACCTGCTTACCGCCGGAACAGCCTGGTTTGATTTGGTACAGGTAACACCGGATCCATTGATAAGCTATTCCATCGGTAAGGACAGGGTCGCGAAAGTTTCCATAACTTCTACAGTGGCGGATGCTGAAATAAAATATTGGATAGGCGATAGCACCCTCATCAACTATACCCAACCATTTTTAATTAATAAGGCTGCGACCATACAAGCAGGATTATTTGTTCATGATAAGCAGGTAGCGATGGCCAGTTCCCTTATTCCTGTCAGCAAGGCTTTGGGTAAACCTGTCACACTGCAATCTCAATATGCCCCTCAATACGCGGCATCGGGAAATTCATCGCTTACTGATGGAATGATGGGCTCTACAGCTTTTAAAGACAATAAATGGCTGGGTTTTTCAGGAAAGGATGTACTCGCGACAATCGATTTACAAAAGGCCGAAACCATTCATTCTGTCACGGTTAATTTTTTACTGGATCCTAACAGCGGAATTTATTTGCCGCCAAGGGTTTCGGTTTTTGTATCGGAAAATGGAAAAGATTTTAAATGGGCAGATACTTATACGAATCACGAAGTGCCGCGTATGGGAGAACCCGGCCTGAGATCATTCATCATTGGCAATAAGGAGATAAAAGCGAGGTACATACGGGTGGTCGCGGAAACTTTTGGCGATATACCGGAAGGATATTTATTTAAAGGCACAAAATCATGGATATTTATGGATGAAATAATGGTGGAATGAAAATATTATTGCTCAACTAACGGGCTAAAGCCCGGGGCAGAGGGTTTATCTTATAACCCCGGCCTTAAGGGTGGGGTTTAAAAAGTTCTCCTGGATATGGGCTTTAGTCCACGAAAATTTAAAAGTGAAATTAAATATGGGGTACCGAAGTACCCGATTTTTAAAACTTACAAATGAACAAACTGGTTGCAACTATATCCTTCTCTTTTATTATAAACTCCTTTGCATTCAGCCAGGCGCCGCCAAAACCTTACGGAGCATTGCCAACAAAGGCGCAACTCAAATGGCATGAAATGGAAATGTATTGCCTTATTCATTTCGGCGTGGATACCTATACCGATAAAGAATGGGGTTATGGTGATGAAGATCCTGCCATTCTCAATCCTGTTCATTTTAATGCTGAACAAATCGTCGGAGCCGCTAAAGCGGGTGGTTTCAAAGGCGTGGTAGTGGTGGCCAAGCATCATGATGGCCTTTGTCTCTGGCCGACAAAAACTACGGAACATAATATCACAAAGAGTCCCTGGAAAAACGGTAAAGGGGACATCATGAAAGAATACCGGGCAGCCTGCGACAAACTGGGTATGCAATTAGGAGTATATTGTTCTCCCTGGGACAGGAATAATCCGCAATATGGGATACCAGGGTATATCACAATTTACCGGGCGCAGTTAAAAGAATTGTACAGTAATTACGGATCATTGTTTATTTCATGGCATGATGGCGCCAATGGAGGCGATGGCTACTATGGTGGCGCAAGAGAACTAAGAAAGATTGACAGGACAAATTATTACGGATGGGATAGCACATTCGCGATCACCCGTAGTATGCAACCATCGGCGGTGATCTTTGGTGATATCGGGCCCGATGTGCGATGGGTTGGGAATGAAGAAGGATACGCCGGTGAAACATGCTGGGCCACGTTTACCCCGCAAGCCCCCGATGAAGGTAAAAAACCCGCGAACGGTTATGTCAAATATTGGCTGGCTACAGAAGGAACTAAGAACGGTGATTACTGGATGCCCGCGGAATGTGATGTGCCTTTGCGGCCGGGTTGGTTCTACCATGCTTCGCAGGACGAACAGGTCAAATCACCTTATACATTACTCGATCTTTATTATAAAAGTGTAGGCCGGGGA
Organism: Bacteroidota bacterium; assembly: GCA_030706685.1. Taxonomy (GTDB): domain Bacteria; phylum Bacteroidota; class Bacteroidia; order Chitinophagales; family Chitinophagaceae; genus VBAT01. Next base: position 44,355 of record JAUZOA010000009.1, on the reverse strand, counting down.
GCGGGTTTGGATGTAGGCATAGCCCCCAACCGGGAAGGCCTTTTACAGGCCAACGATGTAACTGCGCTAAAACAATTCGGCGATTTGTTAAGACAAATATTCAAAACAAATCTTGCTAAAGGCGCCCGGTTCACGGCCAGCAATATCCGGGGGAATAGTGCCGCTAAATACGGCCCTGCTTTTTTAACAGACAATGACCGTTATAGTTATTGGGCAACAGACGATGCTGTTCTTAACCCGCAATTAATTATTGATCTTGCAACGAAACAAACATTTAATGTAATACGGCTTCGCGAAAATATCAAACTCGGTCAACGTATTACTTCCTTTGCCATAGATGCCTGGATAAACAGCGAATGGAAAGAAATTACAACCGCCACCAGCATTGGCGCTAATCGTTTGATCCGTTTACCACAAAATATAACCACTAACAAATTGAGATTACGCATAACCGGCGCCGGAGCCTGTATCGCATTGAGCGATTTTGGCTTGTTCAAAGAACCTCCCCACCTCACGGCCCCGGTAATAAGCCGTGATAAAAAAGGCCAGGTGCAAATAATAACTACTGCCCCCGTTGCCAGTATTCATTATACTCTTGATGGTACAGAACCAACTTTGCGTTCGGCTGCTTATGATAAGTCGTTTCCATTTGTTACTGCCGGTATAGTGAAAGCACGGAGCTTTGAAATGAATAACCAGGCCAGTGAAATTAGTTCGCACCAATTCGGTTTGTCCAAATCAGGGTGGAAAATAATTGGGTTGAAGGAAATGATAGTCGCGGGTAAACCTGAAAATGCCATTGATGAAGAGGAAAGCACTTTTTACAGTACTTTGAATGATCAGGGCCTGGCCGGGATAAGTATAGATATAGGCAGAACGGAATCTATTAAAGCGTTTACTTACCTGCCGCGACAGGATAAGAAAACAGATGGCATTGCAGATAAGTATATTTTTTCAGTTAGTAACGATGGACAGCATTGGGAACAGGTTGCGGCCGGAGAGTTTTCAAATATAAAGGCTAATCCTGTTGAACAGGTTATTCAATTAGATCACGCAATTCGGGCTCAATATTTTAGATTTTCAGCAGTACATGTAATTAGTGGTAATGGTTTTACGGTGGCTGAATTAGGTGTCATAACAGAATAACCAAACTGAACTTTTATAAATGAAAAAAATATTACAATATCCCTGTTATATATTGATATTCCTGTTTATTCAATCACCTGGCCGGACGCAGGAGTCGCTTCCATTCAGAAATGCGCAACTCCCTCTTGAAAGCAGGATAAAGGACCTGTTGAGTCGTTTGACACTCGAAGAAAAAATTTCTTTGCTCGGGTATAAAAGCAGCGCTGTTCCAAGACTGGGCATACCTGCTTATAATTGGTGGAATGAAGGATTGCATGGAGTAGCGAGAGCCGGCCTCGCAACGGTATTCCCCCAGGCTATTGGCATGGCCGCCACGTTTAATGATAGCCTGCTCAGGGAAGTGGCGGATGCGATATCTACCGAAGCAAGAGCCAAGTATAATCTTTCCACTGCCATGGATCATCGCTTGCAATATATGGGCCTTACTTTCTGGTCGCCCAATATTAATATATTCAGGGATCCGCGATGGGGCAGGGGACAGGAGACCTATGGCGAAGATCCTTTTCTCACCGCTACGATGGGTTCGGCATTTGTAAAAGGAATACAGGGAGATGATCCGCGTTTCCTGAAAGCAGCAGCCTGTGCCAAACATTTCGCGGTGCATAGTGGTCCGGAAGCGGGACGTCATTCTTTTAATGCCATGGTTGATGAAAAAGACCTTCGGGAAACTTATCTCTATGCGTTTAAAAAATTAGTGGATGGAGGAGTGGAAGCGGTCATGTGTGCTTACAACCGCCTGAACAATGAGCCCTGCTGCACCAGCAATACGCTATTAACGAACATACTTCATAAAGAATGGGGTTTTAAAGGACATGTAGTTACCGATTGCGGCGCTTTGTATGATATCCTCGATTATCATAAAGTAATGAATGATCCGGTGGAAGTTGCGGCCGCTGCCCTAAAAGCGGGAGTCAATCTTGATTGCGCCGATCTTTTGCAAAAAAATCTCATCACGGCGTATAACCGCAAACTGGTTACGGACAAAGAAATTGATTCATCGTTAGGCAGCTTATTACGTACGCAATTCAAGCTTGGCTTTTATGATCAAAAAAATTCCGTTCCCTTTACGCAGTTAGGAGCGGAAAGTGTTCATTCATCCTCTCATATTGAGTTGGCCCGCAAAGCGGCGCAGCAAAGCATGGTACTCCTGAAAAATGATAAAGGATTATTGCCATTAAATAAAAATAAATACGGGGCGATCATGGTGCTGGGAGCTAATGCCGCCGCAATGGATCCTTTAGTCGCCAATTACCATGGGATGTCCGGTGATATGGTAACTTTTGCCGAAGGTATCACGGCCGCCGCGGGGCCCGGCATAGCCGTTCAATATGACCAGGGAAGTGATTACTCGGATACAACACATTTTGGCGGAATATGGGCCGCCGGTGAAAGTGATATCACGATCGCTGTCATTGGTCTCACTCCTGTGTATGAAGGCGAAGAAGGGGATGCATTTTTAGCAGCGCATGGCGGGGACCGTTTAAGTCTTGACCTTCCGGCGGCGCATATTGCCCTTCTAAAAAAATTACGGAAGAAAAATAAACCGGTTGTCGTAGTCGTGACGGCCGGAAGCGATATTGATATCGCGGCTATCGAACCTTACGCGGATGCTATTATACTGGCATGGTATCCCGGCGAGCAGGGAGGTAATGCCCTGGCCGATATTCTTTTTGGTAAGATATCTCCGGCAGGTCGCCTGCCCGTTACCTTTTATCAATCCCTGCAGGACCTTCCTGCTTATGATAATTATAATATGAAAGGAAGAACCTATCGTTATTATGATGGGAAAGTGCAATACCCTTTCGGATTTGGTTTATCCTATACTTCATTTGATTATTCATGGCAGCAACAACCGGGCGTAATAAATTCAGCCAGGGACACGCTTCATTTTTCCATTGTAATAAAAAATACAGGGAGTATGGATGGAGATGAAGTGGCGCAGGTATATATTAAATATCCCGGCATTGAACGAATGCCCTTGAAAGAATTAAAAGGTTTTAAAAGAGTCCATATTACGAAAGGGCTTGAGCGGACAGTGCAGTTTGCTATCCCGGTAACGGAACTGCAAAAATGGGATTTGAAACAAAATAAATGGCTATTGTACCCGGGAGATTATACTATTTCAATTGGAAGCAATTCGCAGGATCTGAGATTGAACTCGGTCATAAAACTAAAAAAAGATATTAAGCAATTATAAATGACGCATTGTTGGTAACATCTCAATTTGAACTTTAATAGTTTCCCATGATACAGAGAAATCACAGCGTAGCTTATCCCGATAAATTATTTACCTTTTTATTGTGTTGTTGCTTTACAATGGTTTCATGCAGCCAGCCAAAAAATAACAGCGGTGTTCCTGAACCACGTTTGACAAAATATGTTGACCCTTTTATTGGCACCGGTTTTCATGGTCATGTTTTTCTTGGCGCCAGTGTTCCATTCGGGGCTGTACAATTGGGCCCTGTTAATTTATCAGAAGGCTGGGACTGGTGCTCGGGCTATCATTATTCAGATTCTACCATCACCGGGTTTGCACATACGCATCTTAGCGGTACAGGTATCGGCGATCTTGGAGATATATCAGTAATGCCGGCTATAGGTAATATTACATTGGCCAGGGGAGTAGCCGGTAAACCCGGAAGCGGTTACTATTCCCTGTTTTCTCATAATGAAGAAAAAGCAGTACCGGGTTATTATTCCGTTCATTTAAAAAGATATGATATCAAAGCGGAGCTCACCGCGACAGAAAGAGTGGGTTTTCATCAATATACTTTTCCTGCCTCTGCGGATTCAAAGATCATCATTGATCTTGAAACAGGAATTGGATGGGACAGGCCGGTATCAGGCTATATGAAAATGGTAAATGATACAACCGTGACCGGTTTCCGTTTTTCAAAAGGCTGGGCCGCAGATCAACGAATATTCTTTACCGCCATTTTTTCCAAACCCATAAAAGAATTCTTATTATACGATAGTGCTGTTTCGAAAGGCGGGAGTTCTGCCACGGGGAAAAAACTAAGAGGAGTGGCTTTGTTTACAACGGCCAAAGATGAACCCATCAAAATAAAAGTGGGTATATCCCCCGTGAGTACAGAGAATGCTATGAAAAACATAGAGGCGGAGATCCCCCGGTGGAATTTTAATGAGGTGGTGATAAAAGCCGATGCCGCCTGGAATACCGAATTGAATAAAGTAAGAGTGGTGACAAGTGATACCGGCCGTCTCCGTACATTTTATACAGCATTATATCATACTATGATCGCCCCTTCGATTTTTAATGATCATAATGGGGATTACCTGGGAACAGATAAAAAAGTATATACGCATGCCCCTTTTACCAATCTCACTACTTTTTCTCTGTGGGATACCTATCGTGCGGCTCACCCGCTTTTTACATTGTTTCAATCCGGGAGGGTAAATGATATGATTAATTCCATGCTGGCTATTTACCAACAACAGGGTAAATTGCCCATCTGGCATTTAATGGGTAATGAAACGAATACCATGCCCGGTTATAGTTCCGTGCAGGTGATAGCGGATGCTTACGGGAAAGGGTTTCGCGGTTTTGATACAACGCTTGCCTGGGAAGCTGTGAAAACAACAGCCATGCAGGATCAAAGAGGATTATCGTTTGTAAAGAAATATGGCTTCATTCCTGCAGACAGCATGGTAGAATCTGTGGCAATGGGTCTTGAATATGCTATCGCCGACTGGGGCATCGCGCAAATGGCTAAAGAAATGGGTAAGACGGAAGATTACAGATATTTCAGTGACCGCGCCAAAAACTATCGCAACTATTTTGATACAGCCACCGGGTTCATGCGGGGAAGAGTTTCTCCCACAGCATGGCGTGTACCTTTCAGTCCCTTTGTAGCGCGGCACATGAAAGATGATTTCACAGAAGGCAATGCCTGGCAATATACCTGGCTGGTACCGCAGGATGTGGAAGGATTGATCGGCCTGCTGGGAGGTGAAAAATTGTTTAGTGAAAAATTAGATTCTCTCTTTATTGTAAAAGGGGATATGGGTAAAGAAGCTTCCGGTGATATTACAGGTTTGATCGGTCAATATGCGCATGGTAATGAGCCCAGTCATCATATCGCTTATTTGTATAATTATGTTGGCCAGCCCTGGAAAACGGCTGATAAAGTAAGGTATATACTCGATAGCCTGTATTCCGACAAACCCGATGGCCTTTGTGGTAATGAAGATGTGGGACAGATGTCGGCCTGGTATGTACTTTCCGCGTTAGGTTTTTACCAGGTCAATCCTTCCAATGGCCTGTATGTATTGGGAAGCCCTGTTATGGATGAAGCGACCCTTAGTTTCAATAGCGGGAAAACTTTTCATATTACTATAAAAAACAACAGTAAACAGGATAAATATATCCAGCGCATTATTCTTAATGACAAAGAATATACAAAGTCATATATCCTTTACAATGATCTTATGGCAGGCGGCGAAATGATCATAGAAATGGGAGCTCAGCCGTCAAAGACATGGGGAGTCAGCAGAGAGTCGTGGCCTTATTCTAAGATGGGAAAATAATTATACTTATTCGTTTAAAGGTTTAAATCGTTTAATGGTTGTTCAATTTTGATGCAGTTATTACTGATGAGAAAATTTCAACGTAAAGAACCTTTAAACGTTAAACCTTTTAAACCCCTTAAACGTTCAACATGCGCACACGCAAAGACTTTATACAAACAGCCGGGATATTAACCGCGGGATTGTTATTAAAAAAAGGAAATCTCCTGACGAACGGTTTTATGGAATTTGAAAGTAAGCGCCCGCCTTTGGCGGAAAGGCATTTTACCAGTGATGCGGTAGAAGCGGTGATCAAAGAAATAAAAGCAGGATTAAAAAATAAGGAACTCGCCTGGTTGTTTGAAAATTGCTATCCCAATACATTGGATACTACTGTTGATTTTTCCATGATGAACGGGCAGCCCGATACTTATGTCATTACGGGGGATATTGATGCCATGTGGCTTCGTGATAGCACTGCGCAGGTCTGGCCCTACCTGCCATTGATGAAGAAGGATGCAAAACTGCAGCAGCTTGTCGCGGGTGTGATCAACCGCCAGGTAAAATGTATTCATTTGGATCCTTATGCCAATGCTTTTTATAAAGATGATTCCAAAATAAGCGAATGGAAAGCAACCGATATCACGGATATGAAACCGGGTATTCATGAACGAAAATGGGAGATTGACTCACTTTGTTACCCCGTCCGGCTCGCTTATAAATACTGGAAGCTTACCGGTGATACTACTCCTTTCGGTTCACAATGGAAAGAAGCCATACAATTAACAGTCCGGACGTTTAAAGAGCAGCAAAGAAAAAAAGGGAATGGCCCTTATCATTTTCAGCGTAAAACAGACTGGGCAACGGATGGTGTGCCATTGGTCGGGTATGGTTATCCTGCTAAACCAGTAGGACTGATCTGCTCCACTTTTCGTCCCAGCGATGATGCCACGCTGTTTTCTTTTTTAATCCCTTCGAATTTCTTTGCAGTACTATCTCTCAGGCAGGCGGCAGAGATGGTCAATCAAATCCATCATGATGCTGCGATGGCCAATGAATGCACTCAATTAGCCAACGAAGTGAGTAGCGCCCTGAAACAATATGCTGTTACCACGCATCTTCAATTTGGTAAAGTATATGCTTACGAAGTAAATGGTTTCGGAAGCTATCACTTAATGGACGACGCCAATGTTCCCTCGTTATTATCCATGCCCTATCTTGGCGCGGTCCCCGGTACAGATCCGGTCTACCAGAATACAAGAAGATTTTTGCTTTCACCGGAAAATCCTTTCTTCTTTAAAGGAAAAGCCGCGGAGGGAGTCGGCAGCCCTCATACAGGCCTGGATCTTATCTGGCCGATGGGCATTATCCAGCGTGCGTTGACAAGTACAAATGACGCGGAGATCAAAAAATGTATTCAATTACTTATCGCCACGCATGGAGGAACAGGGTTCATGCATGAATCCTTTCACAAAGATGATCCGAAAAATTTTACGCGTAAATGGTTTGCCTGGGGCAATACTATTTTCGGGGAATTGGTAATGAGTATCTATCACAAAAAACCTGGTTTACTAAATACATAGCATATACCAGCGCGTAGTGAGAAAAGAAATTTTTCTTTTCTGACCTTTTGAGAAAGCCTCGTCCGACAAAACAATTCCCCGGTTTAATCTTTGCGATGCCCGTTTTTTTTTGTAAATTGAAATAAGAAAACAAGGCTATGAAAATTATACCACGTTCCGAATATATTTTTTCTTTTTTACGTGATCATCACGAGACTTTTCTGAGATTCTCGCCTGACTTTTACCTGATCCTTGCCTGACCCTAACCTGACCCTAACCTGACTCTGGCCTGACCCTAATGAGACCCTCCTATATGGTTTCTCTATCCTACCTCTATCCCTACTATACCACAGAGAGTGGCTTTAGCCTATCCGGGCAGGATAGTAAAAGCATTGACAGATGTGCGAAAGTCTGGTCAAGAAGCGCTATTATTCCCCCACCTTGTTGCGTTTTCTCCTGCCAATGAATGCAATTTCCAATGTTTACGCTTGTAAGACAGGTTATCAGTCTTTTAATCTTCCCCCCCATTAAGTTTTGTAGTAATTTCCCTCCTGAATTTTTTTATGAAAAGAAGTGAATTCCTGCAAAATACAGCGGCTGTTATCGGCGCCAGCCTTTTGCCATCATTTAGTTTCGCGGGTGAAAATGAAAAAACCGGTACAGTCAGGTTTGCCTACCTCACCGATACTCATGTAAAACCCGGTATCATTCCCGAAACAGGTATGGCTAAAGCCTTTCATCATGCGCAATCATTGAAACCAAAGGTTGATTTTATTATCAATGGCGGAGACTCGATCATGGATAGCCTGGAAGCGGATAAGCAAAAAACACAAACGCAATGGGATCTTTTTCATTCCATTTTAAAAAAAGAAAACAGCCTCCCCATTTATCATTGTATTGGTAATCATGATGTCTGGGGATGGTTTATTAAGAATGATAAACCGGAAGCCGATAAATTGTACGGTAAACTATGGGTAGTAGAGACGCTTGAAATGCCCAAACGTTATTATAGTTTTACGAAAGACAAATGGCATTTTATTGTTCTCGACAGCACGCAACTGAATCCCGCTGGTGGTTATATCGCATATATTGACCCCGAACAATTAAGCTGGCTGCAATCGGAACTGGCGCAAACGCCGAAGGATAAATTCATCTGTATCGTATCGCATATTCCTATCCTGTCTATCTGCGCCGGTTTGTTCTTCGATAAGACAGAGACAAACGGAGATCTCAAAATTCAGCGCAACCTGATGCACACCGATTTTCTTTCACTAAAAAAAATATTCCTCAACTATCCCAATATTAAAGTTTGTCTCAGCGGTCATATCCACTTGCAGGATGAGATCAATTATCTCGGTGTAAAGTATTATTGTAATGGCGCTGTCTGTGGCAACTGGTGGAGCGGGGCTTTCCAGGAATTCGCGCCGGCCTATGCTGTTATTGAATTGTACGATGATGGTACGTGTTCACGAAAGATGATTGATTATGGTCAATGACTCTGAGATGCTTCGCTCCTCAGTATAACAGCACTCCCAAAGATTGAAACTATATTACGAATTTGAAGAAGCGGCAAACGTACTTCTTTCAACGACTCCCTTCTCCACCTGGAGAAGGGCGAGTTTAATGTTTTTATCTACTCTCATACTCCGGGATGAGGCCATTCAACTAAAAGGAATCGGTTTCCCCTTTTTATTTTTCGCGGATCCCCTGATGATAAGCTGTGGCGCTAGCATACGGGTTTCAAAATCAGTAACGGGATGTTTGCTTTCGATAAGCTGGATGAGCAGGTCGGTGGCGATCTCACCCATTTCAAAAGCAGGTTGCTTGATAATGGAAAGAGGAGGTTCGATTAATTCAGTCGTATCGGAATTTGAAAAACCAATAAGACCGATATCATCGGGAACATTGAATCTATTCGCTTTTAAGATCCGCAGGCTGCCCGTGGTCAATTTATCTCCGAGGGCAAGAATAGCATCCGGTCCTGGTTTAAGTTTCATTAATTCGGTGACCACCTGTTCTACCTCGGTTAATATCAAACCGCCATGCGCGCAGTATTTAATGAATGAATCCTTTTCTTTGATGCCATGATCGGCTAAGGCGGCTTTATAACCTGCTACCCTGTCCCTGGTGATGGACAGTATCTCATTGTTGGCGATAGCGGCGATCAGTTTATAGCCGTTTTCAATAAGATGCCGGGTAGCATCATAAGCTCCCTGGTAATTGTCAACAATCACTTTATGGGTAGGGATTTCATTCACGATGCGGTCGAAGAAAACAATAGGCATTCCCCGGTCATGCAGTTCTTTAAAATTGCTGAAATCCTTTGTTTCTGAAGCAACAGAAACAATCAGACCGTCAATAGAGCGCGAAGTGAGATAGTGAAGATTGATTACTTCGCGGTCAAATGATTCGCGGCTCTGGGAAATAATGACATTGTACCCGTTTTTATAGGCAATGGACTCGATACCATCAATGGCCTGTGAAAAAAAGCTATTGGCTATTTCAGCGACGATCACCCCGATGGACCGGCTTCTGCGTTCCTTAAGACTTAAGGCGATAGGATTGGGGTGGTAGTTGATCTTTTCCGCGTATTCGAGAACCAGTTTTTTTGTTTCAGGGCTTATTTCGTAGCTGTCCCTCAACGCTCTGGATACCGTAGAGGTAGAGAGACCAAGAGCTTTGGCGATATCTTTTATTGTAACAGCTTCAAACTTCATGGGGGCTGTGTTACCATCCTATTTAGGGGGTGAAATAAGTCTCCTAAAGGTACGATTTCATTTCCTTATCGTTAAAAGGCGCCCGGAGGTTGTTATCGCGTCTGCGCCCGGAAGCTTCTTGATTAAACGGGCCTGTATCTGCATTCTCTAAACCTTTCAATGTGAAATCGTTACCGGGAACGATTGCGTAAATAAATGCGGTCAAAACCTTCTGTAAGCCATAAGTTCTGTGTAGACTTGTTAAAGCTTTCAGCCAGCTAATCATGTGGAAATACAGGCTGAATGCTGATTGCTTAAGAAAATGCTTGCCGGAATGAAAAGACTGTTATACTATCTGTATAATAAATATGGGCCGCTGCCCCGTTTCAAAGGTTCTGAATTCTCCTTTTCCTTCTCTTTTGTTCCAGCCTTTTTCTTTTTTATTTTGAATGGATTTGCCTCAGCGGGAATCCACATTGTACCTGCACTGAAAACTAAAGAATAATTCTGCCGGGAAAATCCTGTGCGGATCAATAATGGATTTTAATAAAGCTATATCTAAAAACTGCATTATGACAAGAATTTTCAAAACGTTAGTAGGGGGAATAATCATACTGCTTGCGTGGTCCTTCACCAATCCACTTTTTGCGCAGGCAAGAGAAATAAGAGGCAGAGTGACTGCTTCTGATAATAACCAGCCTTTGCAGGGAGTAACCGTCACGGTAAAGGGTACAAAGACAGCTACCGTCACGGATGCGGATGGCAATTTCCGGATATCTGCAAATAATTCCGCTACCCTGGTATTTACATCAGTGGGATACCAGACATTCGAATCGGCTGTTGGCGATAAAACGGTAATCAATGCGTCACTGACGCCCGAAGTAAAGTCGGGCGATGAGGTAGTAGTAATAGGATACCAGTCGATAAAAAGAAAGGATCTCCTTGCTTCGGTTTCTTCTGTTAGCGCCAAAGAACTGAAAGATGTGCCGGTTAATTCAGCCGCAGAAGCATTGAATGGCAGGCTTGCCGGAGTTACTGCCACTACTGCCGAAGGTTCTCCTGACGCCCAGATCACGATAAGGGTTCGTGGCGGTATGTCCATTAACAATGATAATTCTCCCTTATACATTATTGACGGCGTACAGATGGAAAACGCGCTTTCTGTCATCTCTCCGCAGGATATACAATCTATAGATGTATTAAAAGACGCGTCCGCTACCGCTATTTATGGAGCAAGAGGTGCAAATGGTGTAATCATCATTACCACCAAAAGCGGCAGGATAGGCAAAGCCAAAGTGAGTTATAATTTTTTTATAGGGGTCAAAAATCTTCCCAAAACACTGAAAGTGCTAGACCCCTATGATTTTGTTTTTTATCAATCGGAAAGATCAAGAGGCAGCAGCACAGACAGCGCGAATTTCATTACCAATTTTGGTCCATGGAATCAGTTGTCCCAATATAAAAACACGGCCCCGGTCAACTGGCAGGATGAAGTTTTCGGTAATACCGGTATTACCCGCCAGCATAATGTTACACTCAGTGGCGGCACTAAAAAAATCACGTATAATTTCGGGTATACCTATAATGATGATAAGGCAATCGTTATTAATTCTGCTTACAGGAGGAATATTCTCAATTTTAAAGGCGAATACAGAATAACCGATAAATTCAAAGTCGGAATCAGCCCAAGATATGTTTACCAGAATGTATATGGCGCCGGTGTTTCAGATACCAAAGGTTCATCTTATAACCGCTTACGTAATGCTGTAAAATACCGCCCCTTCCTTTCCAACGGGCAGGATATAATAGATGTTGATCCCACTGCCGATCCTAACCCGGGAAATGGTCTTGGCCTGGTAAATCCTTTACGGTTAGCCAGCGCCGAATACCGGAGAAAAACCACGGAAGATTTTGATTTCTCTGCCTATGCCACTTATACGATCACAAAGAATCTTACATTCAAATCTACTTTCGGGTATGATCACAATAAACTAACTGACCGGCAATTCAGCGATTCGCTTACGCCCTACTCGATTATACAGGGAGGCGCTAAGCCTATTGCAGGACTGGATACTACTGTCTCAACAACGATCACGAATTCCAATGTGTTGACTTATTCAGTAAACAATTATAAAAATAAACACAGCTTTACCGTATTGGTTGGCCAGGAGACTTACGACCTGAAGACGGATTTACATTCCAGTCTTTTTAAAAACTATCCCACTTTTACTCCTTACAATGCGGCTTTTGTGAAAACAGGTCTTGGCGTGCCTTTTACAGGCTATCCCAAACATAATCAGACAAGATATACCAATCTTTCCTTTTTTGGCAGAGTTAGTTATGCTTACAAGGATAAATACCTGGCTACATTTAACCTCCGGGCAGATGGCGCTTCTAAATTCGCGCCCGATCATCAATGGGGTTATTTTAGCTCCGGCTCAGTGGCATGGAGAGTAAAGAATGAAAAATTCATGGAGAATGTGAATTTTATCAGCGATCTTAAATTGAGAGTAGGATATGGACAGGCCGGAAACGATAGGATCAAAGATTATTTGTTCCTTCCTACCTTCAGCAGTGATGGTAAATATTACTATGGACTCAACAACCAGGCCGTTATTGCCTATTACCCGGTTTCACTGCCCAATGCTATTCTGCAATGGGAGTCAACACTGAATCATAATTACGGTCTCGATATCTCACTTTTTAAAGGACGGCTGGATCTCAGCGTTGATGTGTATAATAATATCTCCAGCAAATTATTACTGGATGTGCCGCTTGATGTAACATTCGGTACGCCGATCATTGCGCCCAATACAGTACCCACGCAGGTACAAAACATTGGCAAGACATCCAATAAAGGCGTGGAAGTGCAACTGAACGGTATTGTCATGAGGAAGCAAAGTTTTAGCTGGTCAGCGAACTTTAATATTTCATTCAATAAAAACCGGATTGTCGCTCTTGGTCCCAACCAATTATTCTACTATCCGACCGCAAGCTGGGGCGTTTCAGGACAGCCTACCGACTATATTGAAAAGATTGGATATCCTATAGGGTCTATGTATGGATTGGTGGCAGATGGATTCTATTCAGTGGATGACTTCAATTATAATAGCGCGACAGGCGCTTATACTTTGAAACCCGGCGTTGTAAGCGATCTGGGTATTATAGGACCCGTTCAACCGGGCTCTATTAAGTTTAAAGACCTGAATAATGATGGCGTAATCGATCTCGATCATGACCGGACTATTATAGGCAATCCTACTCCTAAATTTACCGGTGGGTTCAACCAGCAGTTTACTTATAAAAACTGGGATGCCAGCATATTCGTCAACTTCTCTTATGGCAATGATGTGTACAATGCCAATAAAATCGAATTCACCAACGGGTATATCAACAACTCAAATATGCTTGCTATCATGGCAGATCGCTGGAGAGTAGTGACGCCTGACGGACAAACGGCGCAGTTTGTTGTTGGCAGTGGTAATGCGGGTGTAGTATATGGAATTCCTCCTGATCAGTTGAAAGCTTTAAATGCCGGTGCAAAGATCTGGCAACCGCTTAAAGGCGCCGGAGCCTTCTATCCCAGCTCATGGGCAATTGAAAATGGTTCATTTTTACGGTTCAATAACGTGACTATCGGGTATACGCTGCCGGTAAAGGCAGTCAGCGCATTAAAAATGGAAAGGATCCGTTTTTATGTTACAGCAAATAACCTTGCGATCATTACCAATTACACGGGTTATGATCCTGAGGTAAGTGTAAGATCCAGTAGTTTGACACCGGGACTTGACTATTCAGCTTATCCCAAAAGCCGCAGTTTTATTTTCGGCATAAATGCAACATTCAAATAATTTAAAAACTTGCAATATGAACAACAGATCTTTTTATAAATTCAACAGCTTACTGATTATTTTCATACTGCTGGTTTCGGTAGGATGTAAAAAATTTCTGAATCAAAAACCAATTACAGAAGTGGGGCCCGATTTGGTTTTTTTGGATGTTCCCAGTACGTATAAAGCCATTTCAGGAGTTTACAGCCGGCTTGTAGGCGACCAGGGCTATGGTATCAGGTTAAGTTTATATTTTCCCGTGGACAATGATGAAATGCAGGGACCAACAGGCGCAAGCGATAATGACAGGAGAGATATTGCCCGCTTTTCTGCAACAGCCGGCAACGCGCAGATCAGCAACCCTTTTAACCAGATATTCCAGGGTATCGAGTTTGCCAATATCTGCATTGCCAATATTCCCAGGATGGATAAATATACCAACGGGTCCGACCAGGAAAAGAAACAATTGCAGAGGATGTATGGCGAAGCGCTGACATTGAGATCGCAATTCTATCTTGAAGCCATTCGCAACTGGGGCGATCTTCCTGTGCATTTTCAGCCTGCATCGGAACTGGCCTTAACGAATCCCCTTCCTACGCGGGTTGACCGCGATACACTGTATGCACACATGCTCGACGATTTGAAAACCGCGGAAGCATTGGTGCCCTGGCGCAATGATGTCACATCCATCGGCGACCCGCTGGATGAAAGAATAACAAAAGGAGCCGTGAAAGCACTAAGAGCAAGGATTGCTTTATACAGGGGCGGCTATTCGCTGCGCCAGGATGGTACGATGAAAAGAGGAAGCGATTACCAGACTTATTACCAGATCGCGAGAGATGAATGTAATGACATTATTACGTCCGGCCAGCATAACCTGAATCCAAGCTTTAAAGCACTTTGGAAGAGCCAGGTGTGCGCGCATGCGATAACAGATCCCGACGGTGAATTGATATTCCAGGCAAGCGGCGCGGGATTAACGGGTGCGGAAGATACAAAGCTGGGTTATTATAACGGTCCTACTGTAAATGGCCTGGGTAATAAGAGCATCAATGTATTGCCCACTTATTTTTATCTTTTTGATTCGACTGACCAGCGAAGAGATGTTACTTGTGCCGTATATAATGTAGCCGCTAATGGTTCAACAAAAGTTGGCCAGGCTATCACCGCTATCTGTGACGGTAAATACCGCCGGGATTGGGTAACCAGCCCAACTATTTCTCCTACCAGCCAGGTGCAATATCTTGGATTGAAATGGCAGATCATTCGCTATTCAGATGTTTTATTAATGTTTGCCGAAGCAGAAAATGAACTCAACGGCCCTACATCGGCTGCCTATAATGCAATAAACATGGTAAGAAGAAGAGGTTATGGAAAGCCAATTGGCACTCCCGATGCCACGGTAGATCTCCCAACTGGTTTATCCAAAGCCACTTTCTTTGCCGCTGTTGTAAGAGAAAGGGCGCTTGAATTAGGCGGTGAAGGAACAAGAAAATATGACCTCATCCGTTGGAATTTACTGGGCAGTGCATTGAATGATACAAAAGCCAACTTATTAAAGATGTCTACCAGCACGGTTATGCTCAATCCTTCTTATATGGCAGGCTATCCTTCTTACAGCCTGGCCACGACCTTGCCGGTATCCATGTTTTATTTTAGCAGTACCACATCGGATGACAATAATGTAGGAGGACTTTGGGCTAATTCCTTTTATAAAACAGCGCCCGGTTCTACGCCTGCAGGAACAACCAAGGTCGTCTGGCTTAGCGCTGCGATTAATACCACAGCACTGGCAAGGTATGCAACCGGTTATACACCGGGTAAGTCAGAATTATTACCCATACCACAGCCGGCCAGAGATGTTAATGCTAACCTGTTGCAGAATCCGGGTTATTGAAATATTGATAAGAATTATAAAAATAAATTCACAGAGGCTGCTTTAAAGTAAAGCAGCCTCTTGTTTAGAAGCCCCTGTCATAATAAATTATCAAACGAAAGACAATGAAAGGCTGTATAATTATCTGTTTACCGGCTCTTGTATTTTTATCCTGCAATGCCCAGAAACATTTCATAGAAGCTGCTGATGATAAAGCTATTGCTTTTCCCGGTGCTGAAGGTTTTGGCAAATATACTACCGGCGGCAGAGGCGGAAAAGTGTTCATCGTTTCCAACCTTGATGATAAAGGCCCCGGCAGCTTTCGTGAAGCAGCCGAAGCAAAAGACAAACGGATCATTGTTTTTGCCACATCAGGCACTATTCATCTTGAAACGAATCTTTCTATAAAAGGCGATTGTACCATAGCCGGCCAGACAGCTCCGGGTGATGGCATCTGTCTCGCCGACAGACCGGTCAGTCTGGGAGGTAATAATATCATCGTTCGCTATCTCCGGTTCCGCATGGGCGATAAATACCAGAAAGGAGGTATGGTAAATGGTAATGGCGGAGATGATGCCTTTGGCGGAACAAGAAGAAGGAATATTATTATTGATCATTGCAGCATGAGCTGGAGCACGGATGAAGTATTCTCCGTATATGGCGGGGACAGTACAACCCTGCAATGGAATCTTATCGCTGAGCCGCTCAATTATTCTTATCATTTTGAAACAGGCGATAAAGATTACGAGCAACATGGTTACGGCGCTATCTGGGGAGGAAGACATTCTTCTTTTCATCATAACCTGTTTGCTCATTGCAATAGCCGGACACCCCGGTTTGACGGGATAAGAAATATCCCGGAAGAGAATTGTGATTTCAGGAATAATGTGATTTATAACTGGGGGCACAATGATGTGTACGCGGGAGAAGGCGGAGTTTATAATCTTGTCAATAATTATTACAAGCCCGGCCCCGATACCAAAGCAAATGTGAGAACGAGAATTGCTAATCCTTACAACAAGTTACCCTCTATTCCATTTGGTAAATATTACCTGGAGGGTAATTATGTGGAAAATGCACCGGACGTTTCTGCTGATAACTGGAAGGGTATTTTTTTGGAAAAAGGAACCGCGGCCGATATGCCTGCTGTAAAATTGGATAAGCCCTTATCCATTATCGCGACGACTACCCAACCGGCGAGGACAGCCTATGAGCTGGTATTGCAAAATGTGGGCGCCAACCTTCCGCGAAGAGATACATTGGATGAAAGAATTATCAATAATGTAAAAAAAGGAACCGGGCGAATGATTGATGTGCAGGGAGGATTTCCTCACGGTACAGAATATGAAAAGACGATGAATGCCTGGCCGGCTTTAAAATCTTTGCCGGCCCCGATTGATGCAGATAAAGATGGTATCCCCGACGAATGGGAAATGAAAAATGGATTAAACCCGGGAGACAGGAGCGATGCATCCGCCTGTAAACCGGGCCAGCAGTATACCAATATAGAAGTATATATAAACAGCCTGGCAAAAGACAGACAATAAAAAATTCCCGCTTCTTCTTTTACCGGCAGTTATTTCCCAAAATAGTTTCGCTGGTACTGATGAAGATACTTCCGGGGACTTGATCTTTTCGATTATTTTATAGCGATCAATTTTTATTTATTAGTATCCTGTAACCTTCGGCATCGTTACCGGCATCGATTGCGTAAAAAAATAATTGCAATTTATCTTTAGTTGTTTATTATCTCCCTACACTTGTCATAGGATTATACGTTTTAACTTCCAGGTATATTTTCCAGGTTATAATCTTCTTATTATTCAGAAAGAAGAATTGATTGCGATTGCTTACAGGGATTTTCGTTGCCGGCCAGGATCCTGGTTGCAATGAATGAGATAATATTTACTCAAACTGCTATATGAAAAAATTTACATTTCTATTCATCCTTCTTATGCCCCTGTTTTACGCAGGCGCTCAATCCTCCAGGCAGATTACAGGAAAAGTTCTTGATAAGGAGACAGGTCTTGGGTTACCTGATGTATCTGTAATAGAACGGGGCACTAATAATGGCACCCGTACAGATGCGGCCGGCGGTTTTTCCCTGAAAGTATCGGCAACGGGCAAAGTAGATTTAGAAGTGAGCCTTGTAAGTTATGGCACGCAATTGATTACTGCTGATCCTTCCGCCCAGGTTACAATTGTCATGGATAAGCTGGGCAAATCATTGGATGAAGTAATCGTGATCGGGTATGGTACGGTCAAGAAACGTGACTTGACGGGATCTGTTGTTGCCATCAAAGGGGATGAAGTTAAAAAAATACCAGCCGGTAATATTATAGAAAGTGTGCAGGGAAAGGTTGCCGGGGTAGATATTGTCAGAACCAGCGGCGGCGCTGGTGCGAATGTAAGTGTGACGGTAAGAGGCACCCGTTCTATTATTGCCGGTAATTCTCCTTTATACATTGTGGATGGGATACAGTATTCAAGTTTCCAGGACATCAATCCCAACGATATAGAATCAGTAGAATTTTTAAAAGATGCTTCTTCGACAGCTATATACGGGTCCCGTGGCGCCAATGGTGTTATCATCATTACCACCAAAAAAGGAAATAATGGGAAGCCAAAGATTTCAGCAAGCACCTATTATGGTGTCACGGAGGTGGCTGGTTATCCCAAACCTATGACAGGACCGGAGTACGCCGATTTAAAAAGACAAGCTTATCGCACTATCGGCACCTGGAAATCACCGGCAGATGATTCAGTAGCTTTTACCAGTGCGGCTGACCGCGCGGCCGTTAATAATGGCGTTTCTACTTATTGGCCCGGCTTGCTGCTGAACAAGGGCTCACAACAGGATTATGCAGTGAGTGTGGCGGGTGGTTCAGATAAGACCAGGGTATTTTTTTCTTTTGATTATTACAAGGAAAAAGGTTTATTGAATAATGATTACTCCGGTCGCTATACATTGCGCCTGAATGTCGATCAGACTATTGCCAATTCTTTGAAAGCAGGTTTACAAACCCAGTTGACCTATTACGATCAGAATTTACGGTCAGACAATATATTAACTGTCGCCAATAAAGTAATTCCGTTTTTTACTCCTTATGCTGCGGATGGTTCTCTTGTCAAATTCCCGGGAAATGGAAACCAGGTCAACCCATTATTGGAAGAGCAGCCGGGTGCGTATTTCAATAAGTTTAAAATAACCCGGATACTGTCTACAGCTTATATTGAATGGAAGCCTTTTAAAGGATTTTCTGCCCGTTCTAACCTGGGTATTTCCAATTCAGATTCCCGCAATGGTGGTTTCCAGGGCGCCAATACAATCAGCAGGGCGCTGTCTACAGGATCATTGTCAAGTGTGGCCAACACCAATGTGTTTGATATAAATTGGGAGAATATTATCAACTGGCAAAAGCGATTCAATGATCATAATGTTGAGCTAACGGCTGTCACCAGTTATATTTCAGAAAAAAACGAAAACTATGCTGCTTCAGGTACAGGCCAGTTAATTGCCAGCCAGGAATTTTATGCCTTACAAAATAACCCGGCGAACGTAACTATCTCAAGTGGTTATTCAGCCAATAACCTGATATCAGGAGCATTTAGAATTAATTACAACTACAAAGCGAAATACCTTTTAACATTAACCGGCAGGGCAGACGGCGCATCCGTACTGTCGGCCGTAAACCACTGGGCATTCTTCCCTTCGGCTGCAGGAGCCTGGAGAATTATCGATGAAGGTTTCATGAGCAAGCAACACCTGTTCACAGATTTGAAATTAAGAGTGAGTTATGGTGTGGCGGGCAATTCAGCCGTTGGCCCCTACCAGACACAAAGTGGCCTGATATTGATCCCCTTCTCCTGGAACGACCAAAGTACATTGGCCTATGGTCTCGCGCCGCAGACAGGAAATCCTGATTTAAAATGGGAACTTACCGGTACGATCAATACAGGGCTTGATTTTTCTATACTTAAAAACAGGATTACCGGCAGTATTGATTATTACGATTCCAAAACAAAAGACTTGTTATTGTTACGGCAATTGCCTGCTACATCCGGTGTTTCAAACGTGTTGCAAAATATCGGCAAAACAAGGAATACGGGATTTGAAATTTCATTGCAAACGGTGAATATTGATACCAAAAACCTGAAATGGAAAACCGGCTTTACTTTCACCCATAATAAAGAAAGAATAGTTGAATTGGTAGGCAAACAAAATGATATTGTTAATAGTTGGTTCATCGGGTACCCGGTAAATTCATTTTATGATTTTGACAAAATAGGAATCTGGCAATTGGCTGATTCTACGCTGGCAAAAAGTTTTGGCTACAAACCCGGCGACATTCGCGTCAGCGATATAAGCGGCCCGGGCGGCAAACCCGATGGAAAAATCGACGCGAATAATGACAGGATTGTAGTGGGTTCCGCTGTTCCGAAATATAGCATCGGGTTCAGCAATGATGTAACATTCAGGAATTTTGATTTGAATATTTATGTTTATGCAAGGGTGGGCCAGATGTTTGTATCAAGTTATGCGAACAAATTTGAACCCAATGCCATTGAAAACGGAGCAAAAGTAGACTACTGGACTCCTGAAAACCCCACCAACGATTATCCCCGGCCGAATGCCAATATATCAAGAGCGGCCCTGCCTTTTGCCACTACCCTGGGTTATAAAGACGGTTCTTTTGTAAAGATCAGGAACATTACACTTGGTTATACATTGCCGCAAGGTTTGCAAAACAAACTCCGCATGAGCAAACTGCGGGTTTATGTAAGCCTTAAAAATTATTTCACTTTTGCGAAAGTGAAAGATTATGATCCGGAAGGCGCCGGTTCATTCGAGCGGCCTTTGACTAAATTAATTGTCGCCGGGTTAGCCTTTGATTTCTGATATAGTAACATCTTATTTACCTGTTAAGAATAATATTATTGATTATGGATAATAAAATAAAAAATTCGCTGCTGTTTTTTTTAAGCATCACCCTCCTGTTTGCATCCTGTAAAAAGAAACTGGAAGAATATAATCCCAGCGGGCTGACAGCATCCACTGTTTATACAAAAGCAGCCGGCTTTGAAACGCTGGTAAATGCCGCTTATTCCTATACACGCTTCTGGTATGGAAAAGAAGAGGGCTATAGTATTTCAGAACAGGGTACCGATATATGGACAAACGGTACCGGCGATGTATATCCCCAGCTAAGCACTTACAATAACCTGCAGGGAAGCAATACGAGTGCCCTGACACTGGAGTGGAACAATTTTTATGCGGCTATCAATTTATGTAATACCGGCATCAAAGCTATTTCGGCAGTAAGCGATTATACCAGCCAGCAAAAAGCGACCCGTGAAGGCGAATTGCGCTTTTTGCGGGCTTTTTATTACTGGCATATCGTTGAAACCTGGGGCAGCGTTCATTTTACCACTGAGCCTACCGAAGGCGTTATAACAATTGCCAACAGGACCCCGGTGGATACCTTCTATAACCAGATATTCACAGATTTGCAATTTGCTGTTTCCAATCTGCCCGCCACGGCGCCGACTGATTACGGAAGGGTTTGGCAGCCGGTAGCCAAAGCATTTTTGGCAAGAATGTATTTGACACGCGGAAAAAATGCAGAAGCTATTGCCATGTCTAATGATGTTATTAAAAACTATGGATTTTCTCTTTTACCAAAATACAGCGACCTGTGGAACATGGGTAACCTGAAAAATAAAGAAGTAGTCTGGGCAATAGATTATTCTACCAACCTTGCCTATAACGATCTTGCCACAGCCACTTATCCTTCGGGTCATCCAAGAGGTTCCAATAACGGCCACCTGCTTTATTTAATGGTGTACGACCAGGTCAACACCACTATTCTTATCCGCGACATAAATAACGGCCGCCCGTTTAACCGCTACATGCCCAGCTTGTCCTTATTAAATATGTTCGATGAAACCATTGATTCAAGATATGCCGGATCTTTTCAAACGGTATGGTACGCCAATAAAGCCGGTACTGTAGGCGGAAATACCTTTGCAGTCGGAGATACAGCCGCTTATACCGCAAAAACAACTCTTTCCCCGGCTTTCATAGCCAGCCGTAAATACACCATTTATGATGTGCCTAAAATGTACAATGGCAGCGGGGTGCCCATACAAAGAAAATTTTATCCTTCGTTGAAAAAATTTAAAGATTCGACAAGAACCAGCGCTAATGAAGCGCAAAGTGCAAGAGATGTTTTTGTAATACGATTGGCCGAAATGTATATGATAGCCGCCGAGGCAGAAATGAAAACCGGTAAGTTGGATTCTGCTGCTTACTATATAAATATAATCAGGACAAGAGCAGCTTTGCCGGGCCATGTACCCGATATGCAAATTACTCCTGCCCAGGTGACGCTTGATTTCATTTTGGATGAAAGAGCCAGGGAGTTCGCCGGTGAACAAATGAGATGGTTTGATTTGAAACGTACCGGCAAATTGCAGGACAGGGTAACCCTGTTGAATCCCGATGGGGCAGGCTTTATTAAGCCATTTCATTTAGTGCGCCCGATACCGCAAAGCCAGATTGATGCGGTAAGCAATAAGGATGAGTTTAAGCAAAATGATGGATATTTATAAATTTTCGGTAGTGTCCCAATTTCAATTTTAGTGTTGGCCACGGAGGACCGCAGAGAAACAGAGAACCTCAGAGTATACATGATCGTTTCTCTGTGACCCTCTTTTACTCTGTGGTTCTCTGCGGCCATGTCTCAAACCAGGACACTACCAAATTTTCGCAGAAGGAGCTTTCTTAAAAGCCTGTTTTAGCCGGTAGGGTGGTAAGATGAAAAATTGGTGATTTGTTCAATGCGCAGTTTTACGTCTTACCGCCTTCCGGCAACTTAAGCAATCAATACTTTTGACAGTCTCTTCTCAAGGTAATCCCCACAAAGTTTTTGTTTTCTCTTTTAAGAAATTTTCACGCGATCGGGATTTACAGCCTAAAAAGCCGGGCAATTGGAAAATTAAAACTTCATCCAAAATAAACCGTTTATCCGGAACTTTGATAAGAGGAAAGGAGAATGGATGGAACCCCGGTAATACCGGCGAAGCTTCATCCTGTAAACTACATCCCTATCGAAATATAAAAGGTCTCATCAATAACTTCAAGGAACATGGCTACAAAACTGAAATTATTTTCTGCCCTATGCATTATGATGGCATTTTCAATGCCGCCAAAAAAGAAGATCACTATCTGGCTGATTGGTGATTCTACGATGTCCGTCAAAGAAGTAAAAGCCTATCCTGAAACAGGATGGGGCATGCCTTTCGCGAACTTCTGGGATTCCACGGTTGCGGTTGACAACAGGGCGAAGAATGGCCGGAGTACCCGAACGTTTATCGGGGAAAAAAGATGGGACCCGGTTGTGCAAAATATGGAGGAAGGCGATTATGTTTTTATCCAGTTCGGGCATAATGATGAAGTGCCGGCCAAAAAATCCTATGTACCGGAAAGGGAATTTAAAGCCTATCTCATAAAATATGTTACTGATACGCGGAATAAAAAAGCAAACCCGGTATTGATCACCCCGGTGGCAAGAAGGAAATTTGACAGCACCGGTCATATCCAGGAAACGCATGCCGTATACGCGCAGATTGTAAGAGATGTAGCGAGCGAAAATAATGTTCCGCTGATAGACCTTGATCAAAAAAGCGAACAGTTATTTCAGCAATCAGGCCCTGATGCTTCAAAATACCTGTTTAACTATCTCGCGCCCGGTGAAAATCCTAATTATCCTGATGGAAAGCAGGATGATACTCATTTCAGCGAACTGGGCGCAAGAAGAGTCGCGGAACTGGTCCTGGCAGAAATAAAAAATCTCAAACTGGAACTGGCGGAAAGAATCGTTAAGCCTTCAAAAGAATAAGTGAGAAGATTGTTTTTTATATTATTTGCTTTAATAATTCTTACAAAAGGATTTGCTCAATCCACGAGCGGGCTCACCGGCAAACCGGATACTTCCTATACAACTTACAGCGCTTATACCAGCACGAAGAAAACGCACCCGGATATCAACATAGTGAAAGAGCTTCATTCTCCTGCTGTCCTGGAAAAAAGAAATATAACGTATTGTAAGACCGGGAAACGTCAATTATTGCTTGATGCGTTTTATCCAAAGAATAGGAAGAAAGCTTCACGAACCGCTATTCTTATTATTCATGGGGGCGGGTGGCGATCAGGCAATCGCACACAACATTATCCGTTGGCGCAACGATTGGCCAATCTCGGTTATGTTTGTTTTACCCCGGAATACCGCCTTTCCACTGAAGCGCTATACCCGGCCGCTGTATATGATATTAAGTCAGCCCTGCGATGGATTCGGAGCAAAGCCCAAAAATATAATATTGATACAGCTCAAATCACGGTACTGGGTTTTTCTGCGGGTGGCGAACTCGCGGCATTTATGGGTACAACGAATGGAATGAAAGAATTTGAAGGAACAACATGTAATACAGGCTATTCAAGCGCTGTACAAGCTGTTATTGACATTGATGGCACGCTTTCCTTTGTACATCCTGAATCCGGTGAAGGCGATGATAGTAAAAGAACTTCTGCGGCCACCTACTGGTTAGGTTACTCCAAAAAAGAAAACCCGGCTTTGTGGAAACAGGCTTCCCCGCTGGAATATGCAGGACCGCATACAGCACCTACCCTTTTTATCAATAGCGCCCTGGACAGGATGCACGCGGGAAGAACAGATTATATTAAAATACTGGATCAGTATAAAATCTATTCAGAAGTAAAAAGTTTTGAGGGTGCGCCGCATTCGTTTTGTTTGTTCGATCCCTGGTTTGAGCCAACCGTTAAATACATTGATGATTTTTTAAAAAAGGTATTTAAAAAATGAGTAAACAAAAGAAAATCTCCTTCGTTGCGCTGTTATGTATCCTGGTAATTCATACAGCTTTTGCTCAAACAGCCAATCCCCGGCAGTATAAGTATGTATTTACCGTTGCAAAAGATGGCAGCGGGGATTATAAATTCATACAGGATGCCATAGATGCCATGCGCGCTTTTCCTTTAGCGCCCATTACGCTTTATATAAAGAACGGTGTATATAATGAAAAGATAGAACTGCCATCCTGGAACACGGATGTTACTTTTATTGGAGAAACTGTGGAGAAAACGATTATTACTTTCAACGATTATTCGGGCAGGGGTCATACCAACACCTTTACTTCCGCTACAGCTAAGATATCGGGCAACAGGTTTGTTGCTGAAAATATCACGTTTGTCAATTCGGCGGGCCCGGTTGGCCAGGCATTAGCGTTGTACGTGGACGCGGATAAAGCCGTATTTAAGAATTGCCGGTTTCTTGGTAACCAGGATACTATTTATGCCACCGGTGAATCATCAAGGCAATTTTTTTTGAACTGCTATATAGAAGGAACCACCGATTTTATTTTTGGCCCCGCCACCGCTGTGTTTCAAAGCTGTACGATCCGGTGCAAGACCAATTCTTTTATAACTGCGGCTAATACACCTGAAGGAAAAAATTTCGGTTTTGTTTTTCTTGATTGCAGGATAATGGCTGATTCGTCCGTCAGTAAAGTCTACCTGGGACGGCCCTGGCGGGCATGGTCCAGAACAGCATTTATTCGTTGCGACCTGCCGAAACAAATCGCCGCAGCAGGATGGGACAACTGGAATAACCCTGCTAATGAAAAAACAGCTTACTATACGGAATATAAGAATACGGGGGAAGGAGCTAATACGTCCAGCCGTGTATCCTGGTCAAAACAATTGACAGATAAAGAGGCGAAAGAATATACGGTTGAAAATATATTTGCCGCTGCTAATCCTGCCGGCCCCGGAGAGTCCGATTGGTTCCGGCAAATACGATCAAAACAATTCGGGTGGCCGGTCAATCCAAAGTAAAAGAATGAAAATACTAGTATCGTTTTTATTAGGTTCTTTAATGCTGCCGGCATTTGCCCGGCAAAAAATAACAGTAGCCCGGGATGGCAGTGGTAATTATACAAATGTCCAGGCTGCTTTTGATGCCATTCCATTGAATAATAAAGAACCGGTTACTGTGTATATTAAAAATGGTATTTATAAAGAAAAACTTCATCTTGATTCTTCAAAAAATTTTGTGACATTGATGGGCGAAGATAAATCCGGCACCATCCTTACCTATGATGATCATACAGGGAAAGTCTCTCCAAAAGGAGATACGATTAATACAAGATCTTCCTGGAGTTTTATGATCAGGGCGGATAATTTCTCCGCTATGAACATAACTTTTCAGAATGACGCGGGGTTTACAGCAGGACAGGCAGTAGCTGTAGAGTCGGATGGTGATCAAGCAGTTTTCAAAAACTGCCGCTTTATCGGAAACCAGGATATCTTATTTACCAATAATGAAAGAAGCAGGCAATATTATGAGAACTGCTATATAGAAGGCACTACCGACTTTATATTCGGATCATCCACTGTATGGTTTGAGCAATGTCACATTCACAGCAAAAAGAATTCGCATGTTACGGCCGCCTCCACCCCAAAAGAACATGAATTTGGTTATATATTCAATGATTGCCTGTTGACCGGCGATACATCTGTGCATAATGCTTCACTGGGCCGCCCCTGGCGGCCCTATGCCAGTGTTGTTTATATACATTGTTTCATTGGGCCGCATATAAGACCCGAAGGATGGTCCAACTGGAACAACTCTGATAATTACAAAACCACCCGCTATGCTGAATATAAAAATTATGGCCCCTCTGCTGATCCGGCAAAAAGAGTTAACTGGTCACGGCAATTGACCGACGAAGAAGTAAAAAGATATACCTTGAAAAATGTTTTTGGCAACTGGGATCCATTAAAATGAGAAAAGGAATTATTATAGTTCTGTTAGTGGCGGCATTCTTTACCGTTAACGCGCAAAAAAGATATATCTCCCGGGTATGGGTGGCGGATAACGGGAACGGAACCTATAAAAATCCGGTCATCCATGCTGATTATTCGGATCCTGATGCCATACGGGTGGGGGACGACTACTATCTTGTTTCATCCAGTTTTAATCATATTCCTGGTTTACCGCTGCTTCATTCAAAAGACCTGGTGAACTGGACGATCATTGGTCATGCGTTAAAACGGCAGCCACCCTTTGAACATTTCAGCAAAGTACAGCATGGCAACGGTGTATGGGCTCCTTCTATCCGTTATCATAAAAATGAATTCTATATCTATTATCCCGACCCTGATTTTGGTATTTATATGATCAAAGCAAAGAATATTGCAGGTGACTGGAGTGAGCCGGTATTAGTAGAAGGTGGAAAGGGCCTGATTGATCCATGCCCGCTATGGGATGATGACGGGAAAGCCTATCTCGTTCATGCTTATGCCGGGAGCCGCGCCGGTATCAAAAGTATTCTCGTGGTAAAAAAAATGAATGCGGAAGGGACCAAGACGCTGGATGAAGGGGTAATGGTCTATGATGGTCATGATGCTGATCCCACGATTGAAGGACCCAAAATATATAAACGAAATGGCTGGTATTACATCTTTGCTCCTGCAGGGGGTGTAAGTACAGGCTGGCAATTAGTATTGCGGAGCAAAAACATTTATGGCCCTTATGAACGAAGAGTGGTGATGGACCAGGGGCCAACTACTATCAATGGCCCGCACCAGGGCGCCTGGGTAGATACCAAAACCGGTGAGAATTGGTTTATTCATTTCCAGGATAAAGGGGCCTATGGAAGAGTGGTTCATTTACAGCCGATGAAATGGGTCAACGGCTGGCCGGTCATCGGGGAGGATAAAGAGGATAAGGGTAAAGGAGAGCCGGTTTTACAATATAAAAAACCAAATGTCGGTAAGGTCTACCCGGTAGAAACTCCCCCGGATTCTGATGAATTTGATGACAACAAAATAGGCCCCCAATGGCAGTGGCAAGCCAATTCCAAACCCTACTGGGCTTTTCCTTCAAATGGGAAATTGAGATTGTTTTCGTACCCGGTACCGGATAGTTCAAAAAATTATTGGGATACACCCAACCTGCTGCTGCAAAAATTTCCGGCAGAGGAATTTATGGCGACAGCCAAACTTTCTTTCCAGCCAAGATCAGAAGGAGAAAAAGCAGGAGTGATCGTTTTTGGGTCGGATTATGCTTATTTATCACTTACAAAGAAAAAAGATGGCAATTATATTTCCTTCAGTACCTGCAGGAATGCAGATAAAGGGGAGATGGAAACAGTACAGGATGGTGAAAAGATGGCTAATACAGATATTTATTTCCGGGTAATTGTGTTGAAGGGAGGGGTATGTGAATTCAGGTATAGTATTGATGGGGTTGATTACAGGTCAATGGGAGAAAAATTGATCGCAAAGCCGGGCCGATGGGTAGGCGCAAAGCTGGGTCTGTTCTGTACAAGAACCGTTACAACAAATGATTCGGGTTTTGCAGATATTGATTGGTTCAGGATGGAGCCTGTTCATTGAAAAGCCGGAAAGACGGTAAGTCAGAAAGTCGAAAGAATTATTCCGATAGCTGTACTGCCTTTATAGGATTAAAATATCCTCTTTCGGACTTCCTGGCTACTACCAATTTAGCTTTAGCCAAAGCTCCCGGAACTGGTATCGTTACCGGCAACGATTGCGTAAATAAAGCCTCCGAAATGGTTGAAAATGACTGACTTTGGGGGTAAACTTGTGGAATAAAAGCAGTATTTAAACCAACGATTTACTTGTCATGATGAAAAGATCTTTCAGCATAGTTATCGGGGCATTCTTTTTTTTGAATGTAACAGCGCAATTTAAAGGCCCGCTTCCACAAATCATTTCTCCGAAGTTTAAGAAAGATACCCTCAGTGTAATAAAGACCGGGGCAGTTCCGGATGGCAATACGCTGAATACAAAAAGCATTAATGCCGCTATTGATGCCATGAATAAAAAGGGTGGGGGCGTGGTATTGGTTCCTGCGGGATTGTGGCTGACGGGACCGCTGGTTTTAAAAAGTAATATCAATCTTTATCTTGCCCCGGGAGCCACTTTATTATTTACGGAAGACAAAAATGAATACCCCCTGGTGACGTCTAACTGGGAAGGCTTGCCACAGATGCGAAATCAATCGCCCATCTCGGCAACAGATGCTTCGAATATCGCTATTACAGGGCATGGAATTATTGATGGCAATGGCAGTGCCTGGAGGGCGATAGGAAAAGACAGGGTTACGGAAAACCAATGGAAGAAATTGGTGGCATCAGGAGGAGTAGTAAGCGAAGATCAGAGGACATGGTATCCTTCCGAAAAATATTATAATGGTTCAAAGATGAAGAATCCCGGGGTTATTTCACCCGAAAAAGATGCCGCTTTTTATGAAAGCGTCAAAGATTTTCTTCGCCCGAACCTGTTGGCTCTTGCCCGGTGTAAATACATTTTGCTGGAGGGGGTTACGTTCCAGAATTCACCGGCCTGGTGCCTGCATCCCCTCATGTGCGAGAACCTGACAGTAAGGAGCGTTCACGTAAAGAATCCCTGGAACGCGCAAAACGGTGACGGGATTGATGTGGAAAGCTGTAAGAATGTACTGATAGAAAATTCCGTATTTGACGCCGGCGATGATGGGATCTGCATGAAAAGCGGTCGTGATGCCGAAGGAAGAAAAAGAGGAATGCCGACAGAGAATGTGATCATTCGTAACTGTACGGTATATGCTGCTCACGGAGGGTTTGTTATTGGCAGCGAAATGAGCGGAGGGGCCAGGAATATTTATGTCAGCAATTGCACTTTTGATGGTTCGGATATTGGTTTGCGTTTCAAGACTACGAGGGGGCGGGGGGGTGTAGTGGAGAATATTTTTATTAATAATATCTATATGAAAGATATTCCCGGTGAGGCGATATTGTTTGATATGTATTATATGGCCAGGGATCCTATTGCAGCAGCAGGCGAAAAAAGAGCATTGCCCAAAGTGGAATTGAAACCGGTAGATGAAACAACACCGGTTTTCAAAAACTTTCATATCAGTAATGTGTATTGTAATGGCGCGGCGAAAGGGATCTTTGTCCGCGGTTTGCCGGAGATGCACATAAAGGATATTGTTCTGGAAAATATGGTGCTGCAGGCTAAAAAAGGATTTGATGTGCAGGAAGCCAGCGGCATTACATTCAGGAATATCAAAATGATCAGCGATGATACAAACCCGGTGGTAGATGTGATACAGAGCGATAACCTTGTATTTGATAATATAAGCTGCAAGGATGGATCAGAATTGATGTTCAGGATAAATGGCGAAAAGAGCAATAACATTCAAATTAAAAACACAGACGCTTCCAAAGCGAAGGAAAAAATAACCTATGAACTGGGCGCGACGGAGAAAAGCGTGACGATAAAGTGAGGGATCAATGGTGAGTAGTGAGTAATGTTGCGCCTGATCTATCTAACCACATTGTGCGGGACCATGAAAGACCAGGACTGACAAAATAATAACAATGAAAAAAATTCTTATACCCGGGTTTATTTTGTTCACGGTGATCGTTTCGGCGCAACAAAAACCTTTGTCGCAACAACTGGCAGCAACTGTCATGAATACCTGGAAAGACTCTTTTGCACTCGGTGGCAACCCGGCAAAATGGTCTTATGATATGGGGGTTATTTTAAAAGGATTTGAAGGGCTCTGGAGAAATACAGGGGATGTAAAATATTTTAACTATATCCAGAAGCAGATGGATTTTTTTGTAAAAGACGATGGCACTATCAAGGCTTATAAGCCCGATGAATATACTCTGGACAATATTAATAATGGCAAGCTGGTACTGCTTCTATACCGTGTTCTTCAAAAAGAAAAATACCTGAAAGCCGCTAAATTATTGAGAGACCAGTTGCGCTCACAACCACGGACTCATGAAGGCGGATTCTGGCATAAGAAAACTTACCCTTACCAGATGTGGCTCGACGGTTTATACATGGGCGGCCCATTCTATGCTGAATATGCCGATCTCCTGCATGAAGACACGGCATTTAATGATGTGGCCAATCAATTCATCTGGATGGAAAAACACGCCAGGGACCCGCGAAGCGGGTTGCTCTATCATGCATGGGATGAAAGTAAACAACAAAAATGGGCGAATAAAGAAACCGGCACATCTCCCCTGTTCTGGGCGCGGGCAATGGGTTGGTATGCCGATGCCCTGGTAGATGCATTGGATTGGTTCCCGGAAAATCACCCGAAAAGAAAAATACTTATTGATATATTGAACCGGCTGGTAAATGCCATTGAAAAAGTGCAGGATCCGGCAACAAACGTATGGCCTGATATCCTTGCTTATAACGGGCCCGGTAAAGAAAAGAATTATTTTGAGGCTTCCGCCAGTTGCCAGTTTGTATATGCCATCGCAAAAGGCGTACGAAAAGGTTATTTGCCGGCGGCAAAGATTACCATCGCTAAAAAGGGATATGAAGGAATTGTAAAACGATTTGTCAAAGAAGAGAATGGACAGACCAATTTATATGGAACAGTAAAAGTAAGCGGGCTGGGTGGCAATCCCTATCGCGACGGCAGCTTCGAATATTATATGAGCGAGCCGGTGATTATGAATGATCCCAAAGGTATAGGAGCTTTTTTATTAGCCAGCAATGAAATGGAGATATTGCCCACACAAGCGATTGGCAAAGGGAAAACGGTTCTTCTTGACCGCTATTTTAACAGTGAAAAGAAAAAAGATGCAGCAGGCGTCTCTGTCTATTGGCATTATATATGGGAAGACAGAACCAATGGAGGTTTTTCCGGGCTGGGACATGTATTTAATAAGAATGGAGCGAAGCTGGCTTCATTAGATGTGGCGCCCTCTGCGGATAACCTTAAGAAAGCATCTGTTTATATCATTGTTGACCCTGACAATGTAAAAGACAACCCAACACCTGAGTATGTTTCGGAAAAAGATGTAAAAGTAGTAAGCGACTGGGTAAAAGCAGGAGGCGTGCTGGTGTTAATGGCCAACGATAGCGCCAACTGCGACCTCGAACATTTCAACAAACTGGCGAACGCGTTCGGGATAACCTTTACCAATAAGAGCATAAACATGGTAAAAAATGACGCGTTTGAAACGGGAGTTGTTATTCCCAATGATAAACAGGTATTCAAAGAACCCTATAAGATGTACCTGAAAGAGATCAGCGTACTGAATGTAAAAGCTCCGGCAAAAGCGCTGGTAACAAAAGATGCTGATGTGATCATCGCTACAGCTAAATATGGCGCAGGAACGGTGTTTGCCGTAGGCGATCCCTGGTTATACAATGAATATTTTGACGGCAGAAAGTTGCCCGCGGAATATCCCAACTTTAAGGCGGGAGAGGATTTAGTAAAATGGCTGCTGGAGCAGAGTAAGAAATAGGGAATGAGAAGCCGGAAGATATATAGCTCATTGATAGTATTGTTTATTGTAGTTACAACCGTGCAGGCACAACGTCAGCCAGGCGCCAGGGTAATGGTTGATGCGGGAGGCAAAGGCAATTTTAAGACTATCCAGGAAGCCTTAAACAGTTTGCCTGATTCTTCGGTCAATGGGTCAATTATTTTTATTAAAAGGGGTATCTATAAGGAAAAGATATTTATCACCAAACATAACGTGATGCTGGAAGGAGAGGACAGGGATAAAACGATTATTACTTATGATATCGCGAGGGACGAATGGCGCTGTGACCACCCGGATGACTGGGGAGTGGCTACGATGAATGTGAACAGTAATGATATTACGTTGAAGAACCTGACGATAGCCAATGATTATGGATTTAATGTAAAAGAGAACAAGGTGGTTGATTGCAAAGCAGATACGGCAACACATAAGAAAACGATTACCAATGGTGGTCACCAGATGGCATTGAGAACCATGCGGACAACAAGACTGAAGGCAATTAATTGTCATTTCAGGGCATGGGCTGGTGATACGGTCAGTCCCTGGAATACCGAAAACGGGATGTTTTATTTTAAAGATTGCGTGATGGAAGGAGGTGTTGATTTTTATTGTCCCCGTGGATGGGCCTGGGCTGAGAACTGCCGCTTTTATGCAAACACAGGACCGGCAAGCATCTGGCACGATGGGTCTGGAGATCCCGACCAAAAAACAGTATTGAAGAATTGCACCTTCGATGGTTATCCCGGCTTTAAGCTGGGCCGTTATCACCGTGAAGCACAATTTTACCTGCTTGATTGTAATTTTTCAAAAAGCATGGCAGATACTGCGATCTATCATGTACCCACAACGAATATCAAGTGGGGTGAAAGAATATATTATTATAACTGTCACCGGAGCGGCGGGAAAGATTTTAACTGGTATACGAATAACCTGCCTGCTTCCGTCACAGCCAATGAAATAACGACCGGCTGGCTTTTTAAAAACAAATGGAACCCGCTGGCGAACTGAAATAATGTGAATATGCAATTGTCGAAAAAAATAGTCAACCAGATTATTCCTCAAGCCGGGCTGATTATACCGGGGGATCAATTATTTTCATTACCGGAAAAAGTATTGCAATTCGGTACAGGTGTATTGTTGCGGGGCTTGCCGGATTACTTTATTGACAAAGCAAACCGCCAGGGTATTTTCAGCGGGAGAATAGTGGTGGTAAAATCCACTTCGCAGGGAAGCGCCGACGCATTTGAGCAGCAGGATGGATTATACACATTATGTGTCCGGGGTATCGAAAACGGCGCTATGACGGAAGAAACGATCATCAATTCATCCATCAGCCGTGTGCTGGCAGCAAAAGAAGACTGGGCTACTATTTTACAATGCGCGCATGATCCCGGAATGAAGATCATCATTTCCAATACTACAGAAGTAGGTATTGTATTAACGGATGATGATATTAAATTATCGCCGCCGGACTCATTCCCAGGAAAATTGCTGGCTTTCCTGTATGAAAGATATAAAGCATTTCATGGCAGCGATGATAGCGGTATGGTGATTGTTCCTACTGAACTGATCGTTGATAATGGAAACAAACTCCGCGCTATCATTCTTGAACTGGCCGCGAAAAATAAACTGGAAGAAAAATTTATACAATGGCTGCAATCGGCCAATCATTTTTGTAATTCACTCGTGGATCGTATCGTACCGGGTAAATTAAACCCCGCGGATAAAAAAAATACGGAAGAAAAACTCGGCTATACAGATGAGCTGATGATCATGGCGGAAACTTTCCGGCTATGGGCCATCGAGTCGGCCCATCCAAAAGTAAAGGAAGTATTGTCATTCAGTAAAGCGGATGAAGGAGTGGTTATCACGCCGGGTATTGAAAAATTCCGGGAATTAAAATTGCGGCTGCTGAATGGCACGCATACATTCACTTGCGGGCTGGCTTTCCTCGCTGGCTTTTCTACTGTCAAAGAAGCGATGCAGAATGAGGTTATTTCGCAGTATATCCGGAAACTGATGATGCAGGAAATAGCCACGGCGCTGGATAGTGATAATAATATTACCTATCATGAAGCCTGTGTTTTCGCCAACCAGGTAATGGATCGTTTCCGCAATCCTTTTCTCGACCACCAATGGCTCAGCATTACGATGAATTATACGTCGAAAATGAAGATGAGAAATATACCTTTATTGCTGAGACATTACAGCCATACAGATGAAGTTCCTGAGAATATGTCCCTGGGTTTTGCGGCGTATCTTTTATTCATGAAATGCAAGGCGGGTTCAGATGGCCGTTACTATGGGCAGGCCAATGGGTTACCCTATGCGGTTCAGGATGATATGGCCGCCTGCTTTGCGGAGAAAAGTTTGGCTGATATGGATACCTTTGTTAACAGCATATTGGCGGATAAAAACCTCTGGGGAACAGATATTTCGAGGCTGAAGGGTTTTGCTGAATCCGTAAAAGAAAACTTAGAATCATTGGAAAAAAAGGGAGTGCTGGAAACACTTGCCTCCCAACAAACAAAAAAGACGGTAGTTTGAAATGAAGCAGATTGTTTTAAAAGTACATCCGAAAGATAATGTGCTGGTAGCATTGAGAGACCTTGGCAAAGGAGAGGCTATTTTGTATAACGGGGAACAATATGCCCTGCTGGATAAGATACCGGCGAAACACAAATTCTTTACACAGGACATGCATGCGGGTGATAAAGTGATCATGTATGGTGTGCTGGTAGGAAAAATGCAAATGGATGTGCCGGCAGGGGGTTTGATGACAACTAACAATGTAAAACACGCGGCGGAGCCTTATGCTTACAGGCCCTATCATTATGTATGGCAGGCGCCGGATGTTTCAAAATTCAAGGGAAGAACATTCAACGGCTATCACAGGAGTGATGGCCGCGTGGGTACAGCGAATTATTGGTTATTCATGCCAACGGTTTTTTGTGAGAACAGGAACCTGGATGTGATCCGTGAAGCCCTGCATAATGAACTGGGCTATGCCGTAACGGATAAATACAAATTGAAGACCCATCAACTACTGGAACTATATAAAAAGGGCGCCGATATATCTGCTGCCAATCTTGAGATAAAAGAAGCCAATGTTCATGCCAGTCGTATTTTTAAGAACGTTGATGGAATAAAATTTTTGAATCACCAGGGCGGTTGCGGCGGCACAAGGCAGGACGCTGCGATCTTAAGTAAACTATTGGCTGCTTATGCCGATCATCCGAATGTAGCGGGAGTCACTATCCTGAGCCTCGGCTGCCAGAATCTTCAAACGCAAAATTTACTGGATGATATTAAACAACGTAACCCGGCTTTTGACAAGCCTTTACTTGTTTTTGAACAACAACAATCTCAGAGCGAAGAACAACTGATTACGGAAGCTATACGTAAAACTTTTCTTGGTTTGATTGAAATAAATAAACTGGAGAGACAGCCGGCTACATTAGATAAATTGGTGATCGGCGTGAAATGCGGTGGCAGTGATGGCTTCAGCGGTATATCCGCTAATCCCGCTGTAGGTTATTGCTCTGACCTGCTGGTAGCTTTGGGAGGAAAAGTATTGCTGGCAGAATTCCCGGAATTATGCGGCGCGGAACAAAACCTGATTGACAGAACCAGGAATGAAGCAGCCGCGAAAAAATTCATTCACCTGATGAGCAGCTATAGCGAAGCCGCGGATAAAGTGGGATCAGGATTTTACATGAACCCCTCACCGGGTAATATCAAAGATGGATTGATAACCGATGCTATTAAAAGTACAGGAGCAGCAAAGAAAGGGGGCACATCACCCGTTGAAGATGTGCTGGATTATACTGAGCCTGCGGTAAAGCCCGGGCTTAATTTAGTGTGCACGCCGGGGAATGATGTAGAAGCGACAACAGGAAAAGCGGCCAGCGGGGCGACATTGATATTATTTACGACAGGATTGGGAACACCCACCGGCAATCCTGTTTGTCCTACGATCAAGATCGCCACCAATACAGCATTGACAAAAAGAATGGGGGATATTATTGATATCAATACGGGGCCGATCATAGACGGGGACAAAACGATCGAACAAATGGGTGAGGAGATACTGGAATATTGTATTAAAGCCGCCAGCGGGGAAGTGATACCGAAGGCGGTGCAATTGAACCAGGATGATTTTATTCCCTGGAAGAGAGGGGTGTCATTATAATTGGGAAATTTTGAAATGGCCATTTCAAAATGCTGAATAGAGACGATGCCATGAAAAGCCGTAGCGGGTTCCATTATTTATTTTAAAGTAATTGTATGAAACAATTTCTGGATGAAAATTTTTTACTGAAAACAAAGACAGCGCAACGTCTTTACCATGAGTATGCTAAAGACATGCCGATTATAGATTATCACTGTCACCTGCCGCCACAGCAGATCGCGGAGGATACACAGTTTAAAAGCCTGTCAGAGGTCTGGTTGTATGGCGATCATTATAAATGGAGGGCCATGCGCACCAATGGTGCAGACGAAAGTTATTGCACCGGCAACCGGTCGGATTGGGAAAAATTTCAGAAATGGGCGGAGACGGTTCCGTATACATTAAGAAATCCCCTCTATCACTGGACACATCTTGAACTGCAACGCTATTTTGGTATTCATAATATTTTGAATGCGGATACTGCCAGGAAAATATATGAAGATTGTACAGCCAAATTGCAAACAAAAGAGTTTTCAGTCCGCAATCTTCTGCGCCGGATGAATGTAAAATTAGTTTGCACTACTGATGACCCGGTTGATTCACTGGAATATCACCGGAAGATAAAGGACGATGAGTTTGAAGTGCCGATCTTACCTGCTTTCCGGCCGGACAACGCAATGAATGTAAGCGACCCTGAAAAATTCCTGGTATACATAAAGAAACTGGAGACTGTCACCAATATTGCCATTTCCTCTTTTGATGATTTTCTGTATGCCCTGCAAAACCGTCATGATTTCTTTGCTTCAATGGGTTGCAGTGTATCGGATCATGGATTGGAAGAAATTTATGCCGATGATTTTACAGGTTCCGAGGTAGATGCGATATTTAATAAAATACATGGCGGAAAAAGTTTAAGTGATAGTGAGCAAAGAAAATTCAGGTCGGCCATGCTGATACATTTTGCGGAATGGGACTGGGAAAAGGGATGGGTACAGCAATTTCATCTTGGCGCCATGAGAAATAACAATTCACGGATGATGCAGACGCCGGGCCCTGATACCGGGTGGGATTCAATCGGTGACTTTTCCCAGGCCAGGGCTCTTGCCAGGTTTTTGGACAAACTGGACAGCAATAATAAGCTGGCAAAAACAATTTTTTACAACCTCAATCCTGCAGATAATGAACTAATGGCGACCATGGCGGGCAATTTCAATGATGGTTCTGTTGCTGGGAAAATACAATGGGGCGCTGCCTGGTGGTTCCTCGATCAGAAGGACGGGATGACCAAACAAGTTAATGCGCTAAGTAATATGGGCTTGCTGAGCCGGTTTATTGGCATGCTCACGGATTCAAGGAGTTTTCTTTCTTACCCAAGACATGAATACTTCAGGAGAATACTATGCGACCTGTTTGGGGATGAAATGGAAAATGGCGAATTGCCCAATGATATCAACTGGATAGGGAAAGTAATACAGGACATCTGTTTTAATAATGCAAAGAATTATTTCAACTGGCTGCCCGATCAGAAACCCGCGGGTATAAAAACAGTGAATGCCTGAAAAGTAATGAATCATTTTTTTGACTCCTGCATCAAAGATTATAGTAGCAAACATACGGCTGAATACCGTCATTATCCTGACATGCCGTATCTTTCGGTTATTCATATAATAAACCCCAAAAGAACATGTCTAAAAAAGTTGTAACTCTTGGAGAAATAATGTTACGCCTGTCAACGCCCGATTATAAACGTTTTGTGCAGGCAGATAGTTTTGATGTCACTTATGGCGGAGGCGAAGCCAATGTGGCGGCCGCATTATGTAATTATGGTTTAAGAGGAACATTTGTGACCAAAGTGCCTGGTCATGCTATCGGCCAGTGTGCGATCAATCATTTACGTCGTTATGGGGTAGATACCCAATATATAGTAAGAGGAGGAGACAGGTTAGGTATTTATTTTTTAGAAACAGGCGCGTCTATGCGGGCTTCACAGGTTATTTATGATCGCGCGGGCGCTTCCATTGCTGATGTGGAGGTATCCGAATTTGATTTTGATAAGATATTGGATGGTGCGGATTGGTTTCATACAACCGGCATCACCCCGGCCCTGAGCGACAAGGCAGCCGCACTCGCAGAAACAGCGTTGAAAGCAGCAAAGGCAAAAGGGATTACTACCAGTATTGATCTGAACTACCGGAAAAAACTCTGGACCAAAGAAAAAGCCAGGGAAGTAATGACCCAACTCTGCAAATACGTAGATGTTTGTATCGGTAATGAAGAGGATGCTGATACCACGCTTGGATTCAAAGCAAAAGATACGGATGTGACAAAAGGAGAACTGAACCTGGAAGGTTTCAAAGATGTATTTAAACAAATGAGGGAGAAGTTTGGCTTTAAATATATTGCTTCTTCCCTGAGGGAAAGTCATAGTGCCAGTGATAATGGCTGGAGCGCTTTGTTGTACGATGGCAATGAGTTTTATCATACCAAAAAATATGAAGTAAGGATTGTTGACCGGGTAGGCAGTGGCGATAGTTTTGCCAGCGGGCTCATTTATGGTTTGGTAACCGGGATGACGATGAAAGATGCCGCTGAGTTTGGGGTTGCCGCATCAGCGTTGAAACATACTATTCCGGGCGACTTGAATCACGCTACGTTGAGTGATGTAAAAGACCTGATGAAAGGAGATGCGAGCGGAAGGGTGCAGCGGTGAGGCCCCCTGTCCCCCTGGAGGGGTGACTTAGGCCGATCAGGCAT
Source organism: Bacteroidota bacterium (assembly GCA_030706685.1). GTDB lineage: Bacteria > Bacteroidota > Bacteroidia > Chitinophagales > Chitinophagaceae > VBAT01. The sequence continues at coordinate 5,401 of JAUZOA010000009.1, read as the reverse complement.
TAGATTATTGTTAGATTTTTTAAATAGTTAGTCATTAATAGAGTTGCAGCTTTAGTTTTCTGATCATTAAAAAATCAATTTTTATAAAACATTTCAAAACTAAGTTCTCCGCCACGGCGGAGGCAGAGGGTATGATAATAGATACTATAAAGAATGCATCGAGGTACTATGGCGTACACCCCTTGTTTAAGGGGGCATTTGAATATATTCGGCAAACCAATTTGAATGGCATCGAGCCCGGCAGGTATGAAATTGATGGTGATAAGCTAAAAGCTATCATTTCAAACAAGAAAGGAATGACCGCTGCTGAATCCATCGCCAAATTTGAATGCCACGATAAGCATATTGATATACAGCTTTGCATAAAAGGAGCGGAGCAGATCGGGTGGAAACCACGGGAAAAATGCAGGATGGAAAATGGCGGCTATAATACTGAAAAGGATGTTCAACTGTATAGTGACGCGCCCGATATGTATTTTCAACTGGCAGACGGTCAATTTGCTGTCTTTTTCCCGGAAGACGTGCATGCCCCGATGATCGGAACGGAAGAGATTAAAAAATTAGTCATTAAAGTAAAGATATAAGTCTGTTCAACGGTGTAAGGGTTTAAAGGTTTAATGTGAGGAATAATCCATAAAGCCGGATAATTACTTATGACACGAAACCCTTAAACTACTTAACCCCTTAAACGTTAAAAATCATGGCGACAAAACAACAAATAACGGACGTTATAATAAAACAAGGAATCCTGCCCTTGTATTTTAATGCGGATGAAACAGTGAGTGTGGAAGTGCTGAAAGCTATTTACCGGGCGGGTATTAAAGCAGTGGAATATACCAACAGGGGTGAAGCCGCGCTGAAAAATTTTAAGAAATTAGTGGAAGTAAGAAATAGCGAAATGCAGGGCCTGATGCTGGGAGTAGGTACGATTAAGAACCTGCAACACGCGGAAAGTTATGTGAAAGCCGGCGCTGATTTTTTAGTAAGCCCTGGCTTTGTGGCGGAAGTAGCGGCGTATGCCAACAGCAAGGACCTGTTTTATGCCCCCGGTTGCATGACGCCTACCGAGATCATTGCGGCAGAAAACATGGGAATTGGATTTATTAAACTTTTCCCGGGCAATTTACTGGGGCCGGAGTTTTTGAGCAGCATTAAGGATATCTTTCCTAAACTGTTATTTATGCCGACCGGTGGAGTGGATACAACCAGGGAGAATATTGAGGGCTGGTTCAAAGCCGGCGTTTGTGCCGTGGGTATGGGTAGTAAGCTGATCAGTAAAAAATTAATGGAGCAAAAGGATTATCTTACTATGGAGAAAATGACAAAGGAAGTATTGGAATTGATTGCAACGATAAAGAAATAAGCTGTTAGCTATTAGCCGGATTAAAAATCATTATTTGCTGTAGGGCCCGCTAACGGCTAACAGCTAAATGCTAAAACTATAAGATGCAGCAAGCCATAGGAAAGTACAGATGGGTAATAGCGACGCTTTTATTATTTTCCACCACCATTAATTACATGGACAGGCAGGTAATAAGTTACCTGAAAGAGTTTTTTTGTACACCCAGAGATAAAGGAGGATTTGGATGGTCTAACGCAGACTTTTCTTACGTTACATCATTCTTTACAGGGTTTTATGCCGGTATAACTATCATTGCCGGTTGGGTAATTGATAAAATAGGTACTAAAGTGGGACTGGCTTTATCCCTGATCATCTGGTCTATTTTCGGCATACTAAATTCGATAGCCGGAAGCGCGGTTTCATTGCATGTTGTAATGCGCAGTCTTTTTGGAATCGGCGAAGCTGGCAATTTCCCGGCTTCTATCAAAACAGTGGCGGAATGGTTTCCTAAAAGAGAAAGGGCACTGGCGACCGGTTTTTTTAACAGCGGTTCTAACCTGGGTGCTATGATAGCGGCTTTAACAGTGCCGTGGATGATGACTTACTGGGGGTATACACATGGCTGGAAAATGGCTTATATCATCACCGGCACAGTCGGTTTTGTCTGGCTGATTTTCTGGTTTGCTTTATATAACCCACCGTCGAAACATAAGAAACTTACAAAGGAAGAATATGATTACATACACAGCGATGATGAAGTGGCGACAGGCAAAGAACCAGAGACAGTAAAAATAAAAGCACGCTGGTCCCAGTTGTTGAAATATAAGCAGACATGGGCCTTTTTCTTCGGAAAGTTTTTAACGGACGGCGTATGGTGGTTTTATCTTTTCTGGTTGCCAGATTATTTAAAAAAGCAATTTGGAATGACAGGCAAAGAAGTAATGCTGCCCACATTTGTTGTTTATGGCATCGCTATATTCGGCAGTATTTTCGGAGGCAGTATCCCGCTGATATTTATGAACAAAGGGTGGCATGTATATAAAGCAAGAATGACCGCTATGCTGATAATTGCCGTTTTTCCTTTATTTGTTTTAACTACCCAGTATTTTGGCAATACAGACGCTTTTGGCAGCAGCGCTGCTTTTCTTTCTGTTGCCGTGATTTGTATTGGCGCAGCTGCACACCAGGCATGGTCGGCAAATTTATTTACAACCGTATCTGATATGTTTCCCAAAAAAGCTGTAGGAAGTGTTATCGGTATCGGCGGGATGGCGGGTGGAATCGGGGGGGTATTGGTGCAACTGGTAGCAGGACGTCTTACCGATCATTTTGCCGCGACACCAAAAATAGCCTATCTTATCATGTTTATATTTTGCGGTCTGGCTTATCTCGTAGCCTGGGTTATTATGAAATCATTGGTACCCAGGTATAAGCCGATTACCGACCTGTAAAATTTAACGCGCATTATTTCTTCTCCCAGATCGTTCTTTTATACACGGCTGTCTTGAAAAAATTATCGCCATTGCATTGATCGATGGCCAGCCCGCCAAACCCGCCAACATTACATAAGGTATTACAATCAGCATCTTTAATAGTAGTAGCGCCATCCGCGATCTTCCTTGTATCCGGCTCAAAAGCATAAACAATCTTATTCTGAAATAAATACTCTTTTATAACCCCCGTCATCCAGTCAGGGTTCTTACTATTTGTACTGATCTCTTTATAAATACATTTCGGTACTCCTGAAGCTATACCGGGATGATGGCAGGCTGTTGCAATAAAATAAAAGAAGATGAATAAAAAGAAGACCAGTTTCATGTATTACTAAATTAAACGGGCAATAGAAGCTGTTGCATCAGCTATATATCCTCTCAATTGCGTCTTTGTATTTTTCCATGATCACTTTTCGTTTCATAGAAAGCTTGGGGGTCATTTCACCGGTGTCTACACTCCATTCATTGGGTAATAATTCAAATTTCTTCACCTGTTCCACATGGTTGAAATAAGTATTAAAATTTTCAACAACGTCTTTATACAACTCTATTACCTTGGGATGCCTGATGAGCTCTTCATTGGTTACCGCCGGTATGTTGTTTTTCCTCGTCCATTCGCGCAGTACAGGAAAAGCAGGGATGATCAGGGCTCCCACGAATTTTCTTTCCGATCCTACGATCATTGCCTGTTCAATAAAGGGGGATTCCTTTAATTTATTTTCAACAGGCAAGGGGGCCACATATTTACCTCCGCTTGTTTTAAAGAGCTCTTTCTTACGATCGGTTATTTTGAGAAATTTAGTATTGGTCATCATGCCAATATCACCGGTATGAAACCATCCATCCGTAACGGCTTCTGCTGTCAGGTCGGGACGTTTGTAATAGCCCATCATGACATTCGGGCCTTTACAAAGCACTTCACCGTCTTCGGCGATCTTTACTTCAACACCATCAATCAAGGGGCCTACGGTGCCGAACATCCTGTCCTTTTCCTGGTAACGGTTTACGGCTATCACCGGCGAAGTTTCTGTTAATCCATAACCTTCCATGATAGTAAGGCGGGCGGCAGAAAATATCCGGATCAGCCTTACCTGGCAAGCGGCGCCGCCTGTAACAATACACCGGATATGATTGCCAAGCCCCTCTCTCCATTTGCTGAAAATAAGTTTATTGGCAATATTCAATTTCATGTTGTACCAGAAGCCCTGGTTAGTATTGATCTCATATTTTTCAGCGAGGCTATGCGCCCAGAAAAATAGTTTTTTCTGTATCCCGGTAAGCTCGCTACCCCTTTGCATGATGCGGTCATATACTTTCTCCAGTAATCTTGGAACAGTGGTGAACATATTTGGCTTTACTTCCTTCAGGTTATCAGCGATGGTATCCAGGCTCTCGGCATAATAAATAGAAGTACCGTTGAACAGGTACAGGTAGGTAACCATTTTCTCAAAAATGTGATTGAGCGGAAGAAAGCTCAATGCTCTTTCACTGACCGGGGGAAAACAGGGAATACAGGCCATCACATTCGACAGGATATTCCGGTGACTGAGCATTACGCCTTTCGGGACTCCCGTAGTACCGGAAGTATAAATAATGGTGGCTACATCTTCATAGCTGATTTTATCAGCGATTGGTTTTATCTGTGATATAAGACCCGGGGTACTTGCCGCGATAAGTTCTTTCCAATGCCGGGCATGGGGAACATGTTCAAATGTATAAATCTCTTTGATACTTGGGATACGGTCTTTTACGCTCAGAACTTTTAAAAAAAGGTCTTCATCGTTTACAAAAACCATTTTTACCTGCGCATCCTGGAGAACGAGTTCCAGTTCATTGACGTTTATTGTCGGGTATATGGGGGTTAAGATGGCCCCGATTTGCTGTACGGCGAGATCAAGCATTATCCATTCGGGCCTGTTCTTGCAAAGTATCGCTACTTTATCCCGGCCTTCCGGCGTCATATCATTGGGACCGATACCAGCGCTTAATAAGCCGGCGCTGAGGGTATTGACGATTTCAGCTACCCGGGCCGTGCTATATGTCTTCCACTGGCTGTTTTCCTTACCGGCCAGCATGACATCAATGGGTTTCCTTTCCAGGTGGTAAGCAATACAGTCAAATAATCTTTTAGGCTCATTCATATTGCAAGAGTTATCAGTTTGCCCGCCGGTTTAAGTAACAAATTAGGTAAAAACCAAAACAAAAAAAAGTCCGGAAGAAATCGTTCAATGGTTTAATGATTAAGGGTTCTTATAGCGGGTTGTTACATTGTCTTTAAAGAAAATAACTTCTTTAAAGAACCATTAAACTTTTTAACCCTTAAACGACTGCCAAAGAGAAAGTAACACCAGGAGGTTTAACCTTTATTGATAATATTGACCAGCCGGCATTTTAAAGATGCGGCTTTGCTGAAAGGTGCTGAAAGCTGTATATTGATCCGCATGAGTCTTTGTCCAGTTATCATAAGCGGCAAGATTGTCTACGGGGCCGAATAACCATTCATTATAAGCTTCAAACATTCCCTCCTGCAACAACTGGCGCTGATAGTCAAACAGCTTGAAAGGGA
>JAUZOA010000089.1 GCA_030706685.1 Bacteroidota bacterium | reverse complement strand
CCTGCTTTCAGGTCGCTTTAGCTGTTACTGTTTTGCCCCTCATTTGCGAAATACGGCTCTTTGCTGAGGGCCCTTTTTGAATTTACCTGTTACGCTATTATGTTTGGCTTATGCTGTCCAATAATTTTCCAATATTTCAAAGATCTGAAGCCATTCCATGATATCCTTTATTCCATTGTGGCGCTGCCAGGGAGAGGGTTTCCGGGTTCGCTCTTCCCGGTAGTCCTGGGCGAAAACTCCCTTAGCGATGAGCGATGAAACAAATCTACGATCAACTCCTACCGGGTTTCTCAAAAATGGGACGGGATTCTCCAAAGCCCGGGACGGAGTCGTATCAATCCTGGGACGAACGTCATTTTTGCCTCGACGGAGCCTCGATGAAGCCTCGATGGAGCCTCGATGGAGCCTCGATGAAGCCTCGATGAAGCCTCGATGGAGCCTCGATGGAGCCTCGATGAAGCCTCGATGGAGCCTCGATGTTCTCTCGAAATCTGAGGCAACACGAGGCGGAATCAAGATAGCATCGAGAGAGCAAAGAGGCTTTTACGCTGTAACTAATTGACCGGGTGTTGTTATACCGACGCGGAAGGCATGATCACTCCTTTCCCGACGAGACAAAGTTGTCAACGGTCGACGGGAGACTCGTCGGGAAGGAAGATTCGGGAAAGAAGATTAAATGATTCGAATACCGGCATTTGCCAGGCTATCAAACTCATTCAGGACTTTTCCGTGATCAGAAGACCCCGGCCTTTCACTAAAAAAGAATAAAATATATGTACCTTTTTTCAAAAGATTCATTAAAGTTGCTACTAATTACAAATCCCCGAGAGTCGTTGAAGATTTATTAAAACGTAACCCAAAAAAGAACAAGGGCAAAATGAAAATATTTGTTGCTTATGAAACACATCAGTTTTCAACAGGTCGAAACCGAGGAACAGCAATCGCAGGCGAAGGAATTAATCCTAGAATATTTGAGTTGGTTAAATAATCATGTAAAACTTACCTATAATTTCGGGTTTGACATTGCTGCAATGGTAGGATCTGATATGAATGATTCTGCAAAATTCAGACCGCCATGGGGACGGTTTTATCTTGCATTGGTTGAAAATAAGGTAGCCGGCGTTGGTTGCCTGAAAAAAATTGATGATGATACGGGAGAATTACAAAGAATGTACGTGCTTCCGGCATTTCGGGGCATGGGAATTGGCCGGGCTATCCTCGATCGGTTGATGTATGATGCCCGGGCCATCGGTTATTCCAAACTTAAACTGGAAAGTTTAGAATTCCTCCATGAAGCCCACGCACTCTATCGTTCTGCCGGGTTTAAAGAAATTAAGCCTTACGCTGATAATAGTATGAAATCTTATCAATCGCCTGAAACGATTGATCGCTATTATTCAATTACCGTTTTTATGGAATTCTCCTTTTGAATATAAGATAGTATAATCCCACCCGGCTAAGCATACGTGGCGATTTTTTACGCCATTGTTGGTGTTTCCCGTCAATTTTAAACACAGCAATAAATTAAACGAGAGTAAGGGAACACCAACGACGATCAATTAGGCTTTCAGGATAATAAGATTCACGGGCTATGGTTATTCGTAAAAGCCAATGACTAAGTTTCGCAAATACACTTTCCATAACCGAAGAGAGTCTATAATTCGTTATTGGTGCTCCCTTACCTGTCTAAAGCAACAGAGTCCTTAAATTCGGCGGGAAACACACAACAATGGCGTAAGGCGGAACTCCTATAACGGTGGAAAAGACGTGAACATTATCGTTAAATCACTCACTCGTGGGAGGTCAAAAAACATTTTGATTTAATGCAGAATGTTAGAAAATTTGAACTAATAATATCGATAATGAAAAAATGAAAGCGATAAATACAGGTACAACTTCTAAAATTGATGAAAAGAGAATTTTGAATAATCAATGCCTTGGGTCGTTTAATAAGCATATCGCACATCTTTTCAATTATAAGTATTCTTAATGCCGGACTTTCCAAATGCTCACGGAGATATGCAATAAAATGTAGCGTTTGGAAAGCTTCAATGGGGCATTTTTTTTACCATTAAATTTTAAGCAATGAAAAAGTTATCGTTTTTCTTTTTGCTATTCGTTTGTTTCTTTGGACAAAGCCAAACAGTAGAAATATTTGACCGAGGGATTTACAAATCATACTTCAGTATTTTACTCAAAGAGCCTTTGTATGTAGTTTACGAACTTTATGAAGGTGGCGGCGACTGCGACCGAAGCGCATTTCACTTTAAGCCATCAAATGTATCGGCCAAAGATGCAGACTATGAGGGATCAGGATACGACAAAGGACATTTGGCAAACGCCGAGGATTTTGCTTTCGATTGTAAGAAAGACGAAGAAACGTTTGAGTACATTAATTGTTTACCGCAAACTCCTAAACTGAACCGTGGTAAATGGAAGATATGGGAGAGAATTATTAGAGATGAATCATGGCTTTACCATTTATTGATCGTTTGCGGGGGCATTTTCGAAGGTCGAACAATTGGCGATGGCGTAGCCGTACCCAGTTATTGTTGGAAGATTGTGTATAATGAAGATGACGATTATGCAATTTTGCATTGTTTTATATGCCCGAACGATAATAGTAATACGTGCGAAGAAATTACCCTATATCAACTGGAACGTAAACTGGGATATGAGTTGAAATTACCTAAGTAAACAGAGTGCATCTTTCTCAGACAAAGGGCAAATTCAACTGAAGGAAATTAGATTACTTAGTAACTTTTTTTTGGGAAAGAATGCTTTATTAAAAATTATTAAGCTCTATTTTTCTGCCGCTGCCGAAGTTCCGCCTTTACGCCAGCGTTTGTGTTTTCCGCTAAATTGATGTTAGATCAGCTTAAAGAAAAGTAAGGGAGTACCAATGACGAATTTAGTTAATCGGCTGACTCATTAAACCGTTAAGCCCGAAATCTACAACTTAGCGTGGCCTGGAATATGGGAGGACGTCATTTATGATAATGTACGTATTTAGGAAAAAGAATACTCACGGTGCAACTATAATTGACAGCATGGCATTTAGATTAGATAGTAATTACAATGTCAAGATTAAGAATTGCTATCATTTCCTTAACGATGAAAGTGGGGCTGAGAGGTATTCTAAGTAAATTATTCTGCGTAAAAAAGTAAGTCTCGTAGCTTCTCTCTCTGTTGGTAAAAGGGATATAAATTTACGCAGGTCTTCACTTCAAAAATACTAAATTTGATCCCAAACGGTATAACTTAATGCTAAAAACTAAAAGCGAAATAATTACCCCTTTTTATCAGACTGAACTTGGACAAGCATATTTGGGTGATAGCCTCGAACTAATGAAGTTAATTCCGGACAATTCCGTAAACCTTGTATTGACATCTCCTCCTTTTGCATTGACAAGACAAAAAGAATATGGGAACAAACTAGAACAGGAATACATAGACTGGTTCATGCAATTCTCAGCAGAATTTTACAGAATAATGCAACCAAATGGTTCGGTTGCCATAGACCTTGGCGGAGCTTATTTACCTGGACACCCTATCAGAAGCATTTATCAATACGAATTACTTGTAAGGCTTTGTAGGGAACAGAAATTCTTTTTAGCGCAGGAATTCTTCCATTACAATCCTGCCCGGCTTCCTACGCCAGCTGAATGGGTTACCGTCCGGAGGATAAGAGTAAAGGATTCAGTAAACATTGTTTGGTGGCTCTCAAAAACTGAAAACCCAAAGGCTAATAACAAACAAGTTCTTAAACCTTATTCAGATAGTATGAAGTCTCTGCTTAAGAATGGTTACAAAGCTCAACTTAGACCAAGCGGACATGATATTTCGGAAAAATTTTCAATAGATAACGGCGGCGCTATCCCTCCAAACCTTTTAGAGTTAGCAAACACTGAAAGTAATAGTTACTACATGAAAAGGTGCAAGGAATTAGGTCTAAAGCCACATCCTGCACGTTTTCCAAAAGACTTCGCAGACTTCTTTATTAAATTCGCCACTAATGAAGGTGATTTGGTTTTTGACCCATTTGCCGGAAGTAATACGACAGGTTATTCAGCCGAACTTCTAAATCGTAAATGGCTGTCATTTGAAATTAGCGAGCCATATTTAGAATGCAGCAAAATCAGGTTTGAAGAAGAACCAAATCTCTTTAATCAAGAATCAAAGCTGAATGGCAAAGGCAAATCACAGAAAGTACGAATTGCTTGATAACATTGTACAGGCTATAAACGAAAGCGGCTGGAATGTGTTGTATGCTGGTGATACATCGCAACATCCCTTTCTACTAAAAATTTATAAGGAAGATGAAAGTCACCTTTTAAGAATTTACATTTGGAATCTCACTCATGGAGGTGGTGCTGCAAGGGCAGCAGACGAATATCGAATTCAAATAACCGGGGTTATTCATTTTGAACAGAGAGAGGGCGAAAAAACTTTGATATTGGGATGGTGGGAGCCTGTTGGAGTTTTTGCAGGTTTTGATTTTTACAAGCATAATGGACATCTTGGAGCTTCTCCATCAATCCAAATCAAAGAAGAAAATCTACGCAATGCTTTAATAAATGGTTTTTCTGCCTGTGATAAAGGTAACAATGAAATTGCAATAGCATTTAGGCCAGATTTTTTTGTTGAATATGTTCAAGATTTAGAAAACCTTCACCAACTTGGTGCAAGCGCGAAAGATATCGAAGTCGTTGAACAAGTTGTCGCAGGTAATTTAGAGGTGAATAGCGAAGAAGTTAGGGCATTATCAGAAGAAAGACAATCCATTATCGAAACCATTAACAAGAAACTTCGGGATAATGGGTTTAAAAAGAGAGTTCTGACAGCTTATAGTAATAAGTGTGCTTTTAGTGGTATTCAGTTAAAACTTGTTGATGCTGCACATATATTTCCTGTTAGTGAACCAAATTCCACCGACGACACTTCAAATGGAATAGCACTTTCTGCCCTTTATCACCGTGCTTTTGATAGAGGCTTAGTTACATTGAATGAGCAATATCAAATTGTCATTAATGAAACAAAGATGGATAAGTTAAGAGAAATTGGTTTTGATGGCGGCATGGATATCTTCAGGCAGCACTTGCGACCTGTCATCATCGTTCCTCCCGCTGTCAATGACAGACCTAATGTAAACTTTATACGCGATGCAAACAGGCTTAGGGGTTGGAATCTTTAAATATTTAGATTTAGAGTTGATTCCGTCCCACCAAACGACGCCCAAGATTAAAAACCCTTACCAAACATAAGCCTGATAAGAGTTATAAAATCTGTCTGTGACCCCGTCAGGATTCAAACCTGAAACCTTCTGATCCGTAGTCAGATGCTCTATTCAATTGAGCTACGGGGCCTAATTAGCTTCGCCCGCTGAAGCTTTAGCTCAAGCGGGCGGCAAAAATAAAGGAAAAATAGGTGGGAGCAAAAACTAGTCAGTACACTCCCCGTTATCCATGAGTTATCCATGAGTTATCCATGCCGAATGCATGGTTTATCCATGAAACATCCGGGACAGATATATGGGAGATCCATGCCGGACCCATGAGAGATCCGTGCCGGATATATGTCAGATGCCCGCCACTCGGATAGCACTCGGGCAGGACTCGGCTGGGACTCATACCGGAGTTCCGTGGGCAATCCAAGGGAGATCCAGGACATATCCCTACCGGACCCATGGCGGATATATGCTGCAGAAGCTATACCCGTATTGCCAGCATAGCAAACTCTGCTGGTAAAAGGCTTAAAAGTAATGCGCTTTCAAAGCATAAGGCCGCCGGGAGCGGCCGAATGCCCGGGAAGCACCCGGATTTTTGGCGGGCGATACCGGTCGCATCATTCCTTTCCTTAGCTTTATCGGGAACTGCCGGGAAACCGTGAAGACGATAAGAATTAAACCAAAACTTAATTTCTTCCCGTCTCACCGGCTATTTTCAAACGGGAATATTATTCTTTATCGCTATTACCTAATACACTCATTAATTATGAAAAAACTGTTTCTCCCCGCTTTCCTGTTATGTGTCGTCGCATTACAGGCGCAAATGAAAGCAGATGATGTCAAAACCTTTACCCTGAAAAACGGGATGAAGTTCCTGGTCGTGGAAGATAATTCCATTCCCAATGCTAATATGTACCTCTTCTACCATGTAGGTTCACGCAATGAACACCAGGGCATCACCGGCCTCTCCCATTTTTTTGAGCACATGATGTTCAACGGCGCTAAGAAATATGGCCCCAAGCAATTTGACCGCACTATGGAATTCAACGGCGGCTCCAATAACGCTTATACCACCGAGAATGTAACCGTCTATACCGACTGGTTCCCCGCCTCCGCCACCGAAGTGATCTTTGGGCTTGAGGGCGACCGCATCGCCAGCCTCAGCATTGACCCCAAGATGGTGGAAAGCGAAAGAGGCGTTGTCCTTTCTGAAAGAAGTACGGGTTTGGAAAACTCCCCCTGGAATCTACTGGGCCAGTCCGTTCAGGCCACAGCTTTCCAGGAACATCCCTATCACTGGCCCGTGATCGGTTATGAAGACGACATGAAAAACTGGAAACAAAGCGATCTTGAACAGTATTTTAAAACTTATTATGCCCCCAACAATTGTGTAGTAGTGATATCCGGGAGCGTAAAGTTTGACGAGATAAAAAAGCTGGCTGAAAAATATATTGAGCCGATTCCCGCGCAACCCGATCCGCCAAAAGTGCATATCGTTGAGCCGCCCCAGACAGGCGAAAGAAGAATAGTGGTACAAAAAGATGTGGCCACCCCTTACTTGAATATCGTCTATCATACCCCTGAATCCAAAAGCGAAGATTATTATGCTTTAACACTGCTGAGCGATATCCTGAGCAGCGGTAAATCTTCCCGGCTATATTCGGCGCTGGTAGATAAAAAGCAACTGGCTACTTCTGTCTTCACCGACTATGGTGAAAGTTTCGATCCTTATCTTTTCGGCTTCTATGCTATTGCCGGCAAAGGAGTAAAAGATGTTGATCTTGAAAAAGCCATCTACGAGGAAATAGAAAAGATCAAAAAAGACGGCGTCAATGATAAGGAATTGCAGAAAGTAAAAAATCAGAAGCTCATGCAGTTTTACAACCAGGTAGAAACGATCAACGGCAAATCGAATAATATCGGCACCTACGAAGTATTCTTCGGCGATTACCGCAAAATGTTTGACGCGCCGGCCCAATACAATAAAGTAACGGCCGATGATATCAAAAGAGTCGCCAATAAATATTTCAGCAAAAGCAACCGGACAGTTGGTATCTTAAAATCAAACACGGAGGATTAATTGTATGAAAGTATATAATATAAATAAGTATATAGGATTAATGGCTGGCGTCTTACTGGCAGTTACCATTAACGCGCAGGATTATAAATTGCCCGCTTATGAAAAATTCAAATTGAAAAATGGTTTGACTGTTTACCTGATGGAGCAGCACGAAGTGCCCGTCATAAATGTATCGGTCATCCTTCCTGCCGGCGCTATTTATGATGGCGAAAAAGCAGGGCTGGCATCCCTGGCCGCATCCGGGTTAAAATATGGCACTACTAATTACCCCAAAGCCAAACTGGATGAAGAACTGGATTTTATTGGCGCTACCGTCAATACATTCGCTTCAAAAGAATCAGCCGGCTTGTCTTCCAAATTTGCCGCTAAGGACAAGGACAAAGTATTGGATATAATCAAAGAATTACTGACAGCGCCGGTATTTGATACCGCTGAGTTTACCAAGGAAAAGAAAAGAGTGCTTACCAGTCTCGAGCAGGCGAAAGAAAGCCCGCGCTCCGTGATCGGTTCCTATTTTGATAAATTCCTTTACGGCGATCATGTATACGGGAACATCGTACAGGGTAAGATATCCACCGTGACCGGGATCACCGTGGATGATCTTAAGAAATTCTATAAAGAAAATTATATCCCCAATGGTTCAGCCATTTCCATCGTAGGCGACTTCACTATCAAAGAAATGAAGACCCTTGTGACCAATTTATTTTCTGCATGGCCGCAGGGAAAACAGTCACAGGCTAACCTTGCATCAAAACCGGTACCGGCACCCACGGGCAATCGCGTATTGCTGATCAATAAAGACGATGCGAAAGAAACGACTTTTTATATCGGCGGGCCTGGTATCAGCCGCAATAATCCTGATTATATTTCGATTGAAGTAGTCAATACATTATTTGGCGGCCGGTTCACTTCCATGTTAAATGATGAACTGCGCGTCAATACCGGCCTCACGTATGGCGCGAGCAGCCGTTTTACCCCGTTGAAGAATGCGGGTAGTTTCGCCATCACAACTTTTACGGCTGTTAAAAACACCGAAGCGGCAATAGACAAAGCGCTGGAAGTGTTGAACAGGCTGCATGACAAAGGAATTGATGAAGCTTCGCTGGCTTCCGCCAAGAATTATGTGAAAGGACAGTTTCCCCCGCGCTATGAAACATCCGGCCAGTTAGCCGGCTTACTGACACAGATGTTCTGGTATAATTTTGATGAATCCTTTATCAACAACTTTCAAAAGAATGTGGATGGATTGACCCTTGACAAAACAAAAGAGATCATTGCCAAATATTTTCCCAAAGACAAGTTGCAATTCGTGATGGTGGGCAAATCAGCCGAAATAAAAAAGATAGCGGAGAAATATGGTCCGGTGACGGAAGTGCAGATTAAGGAGGAGGTGAAGAAGGCGTTTTGATTTTAAGGGTTCAATACGTTCAATACGTTTAATAAGTTTAAAGGTTTTTTTAATTCGAAATAGTTATTATAGGCTAGTATGATCCTGCATATTTAAGACTTGCTGCATTATTGCAATCAAGCGTACCGCTCTAAGAACCCTTAAACGTATTAAACGTATTAAACTTATTAAACGTATTAAACGCTTAAACACCAAACATCTTAAACCCCTAAACAATCTCCATGCAACTCCAATTCTGGGCCATAGGAAAAAATAATGAGCCTTATGTAAAAACAGGCGTGGAAGAATTCACCGGCCGGATCAATAAGTATTTCCGGGTGGAATGGAATATTATACCGGTGCCGAAAAACGCAGGCATGCTCAGTGAAATGGATCTCAGGAAAAAAGAAGGAGAAACCATATTGCAATGGTTAAATAAAGATGATTATCTCGTGGCGCTGGATGAAAAAGGGAAACAATTAAGTTCCGAAAAACTGGCGGGTTTTATACAAGCCAGGGCCAATGAAAGTATAAAAAAGCTCGTCTTCCTGGTGGGCGGGGCTTTTGGACTGGATGCCGCGGTTTTAAAAAGAGCCAATTATACCTGGAGCTTATCCGAGCTTACATTCCCGCACCAGTTAGTGAGACTGATACTGGCCGAACAGGTCTACAGGGCCTGCACTATCCTGAAGAATGAAAAGTATCATCATAAATAAAATCTTTATATTCGGTCACTGAACAAATAGCCATGGAATTTTCATTGACACTTATCATCATCATCATTACCTGCATAGTATCTATCGGTGGATTCAACAATCAAAGAGTTATTGATGATCTTATTTTCTACCCGCCTGCCATCACGGAGCGTAATCAATGGTATCGATTCTTTAGTTGTGGTTTGATTCATGCAGATGCCGGTCATCTTATTTTCAATATGCTATCCCTGTACCTGTTCGGGGCGTATGTAGAAAAGGAATTTGTCATGGACAGGAGTACAGAAATGGCGATGTTCGGCGAAAAAGGAAGAATTCTTTATCTCATCATGTATGTAGCCGCGCTATTGGTATGCCTTTTACCCACATTTGCCAAACATAAAAATGATTATTATTACCGGAGTCTCGGCGCATCCGGCGCTGTGAGCGCTGTCATATTTGCCGGTTTATTGCTGGAACCGAGAAACAAAGTAGGTTTCTTTTTTATCCCTCCTGTCATTCCGGGCTATGTTTTCGGGCCCTTGTATCTTATTATCTCCACCTATCTTGAGAAAAAATCAAGTGATAATGTCAATCATTCGGCTCATATCTGGGGAGCAATTTTTGGATTGTTATTCGTGATCGTCCTGGCTTTTGTATTTAAAACGGAATACCAGCCTGTCACAGAGTTTTTTCGAAAAGTAAAAATGGATCTAGGCATTTAAACTTATTTTGAGGACATTCTTTGTCTTACCCGTGATCTTAAACCGGTCATCAATACGGTGACCGACTACCCAGATGATCTTTTTATTCATTTCCAGCACCCATACTTTTTCTTTCTCCGTTTTGGAAAGTTTTTGATCAATAAAGAAACGGGCGAGTTTCTTTTTTTTCCTCATGCCCAGCGGGTAAAAATAATCCCCGGCTTTCCATTTTCGCAGGAGAAGGGGGAATTGGATTTCCTGGTGATCGAAACAGGCGGTGTTAGTGAAATGGGAAATGAGTGATGGGGAATTAGGTACAACCTCCATTGAGAAATGCCCCATTCCAAATTCCAGATTACTAATTCCATCTTCAATGATAATAATCTCCGATTCCATTGACGCAACAGGACTAATAATAAACCAGTGCCGGTGTTTAATAATACGGAAATCATGACCGGGCGATTCAATATATTTACCCGAATCGCTTTCCGCGAGTTTTATTACTTCATCAACTTGTTTATCGGAAAAACCATAACCGGCAATGATCTCGTAGATCAACGCCCTGTTTTGAAAAGCCAGCAGTTGTTTGACAGGAATATGGATTTCCTTCCCTTTTTGTTTACAAAGCTTCTTTTTTATTGCTCCGACGGATAGTTGATAAAGTCTTTCGATCTCTTGAAAGCGGTTGATATTGTCCCGGAGATTTTCTTTTAGCTGCGGGTACACTTTGCTGATGGCGGGAATGATTTCATTGCGGAAAAGATTGCGGGTATATTTGGATGAAAGGTTGGAAGAATCTTCCACATAATCCAGCTTGTTCTCCCTGGCGAAGTCAACCAGCTCCTGTTTTGAAAAGATCAATAAAGGCCGGCGGATATGGCCCGCTGAAACAGGAATGCCTGTTAAGCCATGAAGGCCGGTGCCGCGGCAAAAATTCATCAGGATGGTTTCAGCGTTATCATCCGCATGATGAGCAGTGAGGAGGTGAATAGTGAGTGGTGAGTGGTGAGTGGCATCCCCCGCTGATTGACCATTCGCTATTATCAATTGACTTTTTATTAGTTCATCAAACCACGCATATCGCAGATCCCTTGCCGCTTCCTGGATGGATATTTTGTTTTGAGCGGCATAATTTTCTGTATTGAATTTTTTGATCCATACTTTGGTTCCGTATTTTTTCCCAAGCGTTTTTACAAACTGTTCATCTCTTTCACTCTCCTCTCCTCTTAATTGAAAGTTGCAATGGGCAATTGTGAAATCATATCCCGCCTGTTTACAGAGTTCACATAACACAACAGAATCTACGCCGCCGCTGACCGCGAGCAGTAGTTTATCTTTTGATGAGAAAAGATTTTGTTCCTTAACATTGTCCTTAAACCGTAACAGTAAACTCATGTAATTATTCAGCTTCTTTAATATATCCCGGCAGTAATAAAGAATCAACGAACAAAGTCTCCCCTTTAGGGGGACAGGGGGTCGATCTCTTCATAGGCGCCACGTAGCTCCCCATACGCATGATTATCTCCTGCTTTCCTGGCTTCTTCCATTCCTTTTTCGTATACTTTCATAGCAGCTTCGGTATCACCGTTTCTTTCCAGCAAGCGGGCAAGATGATAATAAGTTCCCACATAGGCCGGGTCGTTATTGATTATGGTCTCAAATAATTTCTTTGCTTCTGTATCATTTCCCAGTTTTATATATTCCAATGCCAGGGCATGCTGCAAAAAACTATCTGCCGGATTTGCCTTTAAAAATTCCTTTAATTTTTCAATCCTGTCCAACCTGGTAGTATTTTAGCCTGAATACTCTTTCCCACAAAGACACGAAGGACACAAAGAAATTTCAACCGATTGCAAATGCTTCTTGATCTTTGCATCTTAGTGGGACATATTTGTTTTACCGAAAGTGATACACCGACTCCAACTTAAAAAATATTAATCAATAATTATTAATTATTAATTTCGTTACCTATCTTTGCTTTAGTTGCATAAACAACTATCTCTTCTCACCCCTTCCCTCTCCATGAATGGAAAGGGAGATAAAGTAGTTTAATTATGAAGATTCTGGTATGCATCAGTAAAACGCCGGATACAACGGCAAAAATAGCTTTCACCGATAACAACACGAAATTCGACACGAATGGCGTACAATGGATCATCAATCCCTACGATGAATGGTATGCGTTGGTTCGCGCGATTGAATTAAAAGAAAAAGATGCTTCCGCGATCATTCACCTGGTAACCGTTGGCCTGGCTGATACCGAGCCCATTATCCGTAAAGCTCTTGCCCTTGGGGGCGATGAAGCTATCCGGGTGAATGCCGACAGCCATGATAGTTATTATATAGCCGCGCAGATCGCGGAAATAGCAAAGCAAGGCGGTTATGATCTTATTTTAACGGGCAAGGAGACTATTGATTATAATGGATCTTCCATTGGCGGCATGGTGGCGGAGCTATCCGATCTTCCTTATGTTTCGCTGGCAACAAAATTTGAATTGAGCGGGACAAAAGCGACGATTACGCGGGAGATTGAAGGCGGCGAAGAAGTTTGTGAAGCAGACCTGCCTGTAGTCGTGAGCGCGCAAAAAGGAATGGCCGAGCAACGCATACCGAATATGCGGGGTATTATGGCGGCCAGGACCAAACCCCTGAAAGTGGTAGAGCCAACTGCCGTAAATCCACTGACCACTGTTGCGGGGTTTAGTTTGCCACCCGCGAAGGCCGGCGTCAAATTAGTGCCCGCTGATAATCCGGAGGAGTTGGTGAGATTACTTCATGAAGAAGCGAAAGCCATATAAAGGATAATTGAAAATTATTATTTAATAACCAAACCTGGCTATGAAAGAAAATATCCTTAAAAAGAAAAGTTTTGACTTTGCAATACGCATTGTCAATCTTTATAAATTTCTAAAAAAAGAATATAACGAATATATTCTTTCGCAACAGATCGTGAAAAGTGGTACATCCATCGGGGCATTGGTACGGGAGGCGGAACACGCTGAAAGCCTGAAGGATTTTTCGCATAAACTCAATATAGGATTAAAAGAAGCAAACGAATCGTTGTATTGGCTTGATCTTCTTTACGCGACTGATTTTATTTCTGAAAAGATGTACAAATCCATTTACAAAGACTGCGAAGAATTGCTAAAGCTGCTGATTGCAAGCGTAAAAACTACTAAAAAGAAGCTGGCATAATTATCAACTATCAATTAATGAATTATCAATTATGAGCGTTTTAATATTTATAGATACAGCCGATGGTCATGTAAAAAAAGCTTCTCTTGAAGCGATGAGCTATGGCGCTAAAGTAGCAGAACAGCTTGGCACGACCGCTGAAGGTGTTGTACTCGGTTCTGTAACGGAAGATTTGGCTGCACTGGGTAAATACGGTGTAAAGAAAATTCATCACATAAAGAATGAAGTGCTTAATCATTTTGATGCGCAGGTGCATACAAAGGTAATCGCGCAGGTGGCTGAACAAACCGGGGCCAAAGTGATCGTCTTTTCCAATAATGTGGACGGGAAAGCTATTGCACCCCGTTTGTCTGCCCGTTTGAAGGCAGGATTAGTTTCGGGTGCTGTGGCTTTGCCGGATACAAGCAATGGTTTTATTGTAAAGAAAAATGTCTTCTCCGGTAAAGCCTTCGCCAACGTGTCGATCAATACAGATATAAAGATCATAGCGCTTAGCCCTAATGCTTACCAGGTGGTAGCTGCCGGGGGATCCGCGGAAGTAGTTCCCTTTAATGCTACCGTAGACGCGGGTAAGATAAAAATAACGAATATAACTAAGGCTAGTGGCGAAGTACCGCTTACAGAAGCTGAAATAGTAGTGAGTGCAGGGCGGGGTTTGAAAGGACCTGAGAACTGGGGTATGGTAGAAGAGTTGGCGCATGTTCTGCATGCGGCGCTGGCCTGCAGCCGTCCCGTGGCTGACGCACATTGGCGCCCGCATAATGAGCATGTGGGCCAGACCGGTATTGCCATTGCTCCCAACCTGTATATAGCTATCGGGATATCCGGGGCCATTCAGCACCTCGCAGGTGTGAACAGGAGCAAGGTAATCGTAGTGATCAATAAAGATCCTGAAGCGCCCTTCTTCAAAGCTGCTGATTATGGTATTGTAGGAGACGCCTTTGAAGTAGTGCCGAAGTTTACAACTGCCATAAAAAAGTTGAAAAGCTAAGTGAAATAGTAAAAATTTCTTACAGTAAAGCCAAATGATGTATTTTCATTTGGCTTTTAAATTTTATGCTATGAGATTCCGGTTCTTGTTTTTCATCAGTCTCCTGGCCGGCATCCCCGGCTACTCTCAAAAACAGTTTGAAGGAACGATTGTTTATAACCTGCATGCCTCCCAGGAAAGCGAGGACGCTCAACTGGCTATACTGTTTGGTAAAAATGCTGTCAAGCTTAAGATGACGGAAAAAAATGCCCCCGGTAAAGACGAATTGATCATCAGGCTTGATTTGGGAGAACTGTATACATTAGATTTTGGCGAGAAAACTTTCCATGCAAGAAACTTAATTGAAAAGAAGAAAGCCGATTCGGGACTTTCTGCCAAAAAAATAGCCGGCTTCATGGCTACACCAATCACCCTTTCTGATATTCCTCTCATGTCAGTAATTGCAATGCTCTCCCGGGGCGGCGATCCTGTCATTTATGTTGCAGACAGCCTGTTTTATTTTATACCTGAAAAATATTCTTCGAACCCCGAATTGATTTTCAGTCATGGGGGTAAAATTACCCTGGGAATGGAAATCAAAGGAAACAATTCCTTATCAGAGAATGATGAAAACAATAGACAGGGAGCAGATATAACTATTGAAGCAACATCCGTAAAATGGGAAACTTTCAATGATGATGAGTTTTCCATCCCTGCCGATTTTATAAAACAATACAGCCCCATAACGGATGATTCTGCCAGGAGTGTTGACTCAACACTGAAAATAATGGCAGATACAACACAGGGGCCCCAAACAAAACCGGTAAAACAATCCCCGGCCAATACAAAACAGCCCGCTAAGCCCAAAACCAAAACTAACAACACCAAAACCGGGGCCATGCGAAAGCCGGAATAGCGAAATGGCGGGGTTTTCCTGCCATCCGGATTTTAGCCCTCAAACACAATAAATTAACTTGTGAAAAAGTGGATTTTTAGCCTTTAATCTATTGTCTAAAAACCGTAGTTTCGTGTGACCTTTATGAAGAAAATAGAGCTTGAAATAGTGGCCTTATCACATAGCATTACGCAGACTCATTCTTATGCAGTGGTGCTGGGTGAAGTAAACGGTCTTCGTCGTTTACCCATTGTAATCGGCGGATTCGAAGCACAGGCCATTGCAGTAGCTTTGGAAAAAATGCACCCGAGCCGGCCTCTTACGCATGACCTGATGAAGAATTTCCTGAATGCTTTCGCCATTGACCTGAACGAAATTATTATCTGCGACCTGCAGGAAGGTATTTTTTATTCCAAGCTGGTTTGCGCCTCCGAGAATGATACGATAGAAATTGACTCGCGCACTTCCGATGCCCTGGCGCTGGCGGTTCGCTTTGGGTGTCCCATCTATACCTACGAAAATATCCTGGAAAGCGCCGGTATCCTCATGGAAGATACAGGTTCGTCCGGCAAAAAGAAAAAAGCAAAACAGGAAGTAGTGGTGGAAGACCAGATTCCAGGTGGCGGCAACGAGGACCTGAAAACTATGACGGTAGAAGAACTGAATACCCTGCTGGCGGAAGTATTGGAACATGAAGATTATATCCGTGCAATCGCCATCCGGGATGAATTGAACAGCCGGAAGAAAGGACGCTCGTAACGCTGATAACGCTAATGGACGCTAAGTAACACTAATGGTTTCCTTCCCCAATTGCAAGATCAATCTTGGCCTGAATATTACCCGTAAGAGAAACGATGGCTTTCACGATATCGAAACGGTATTTTATCCCCTCCCCCTTTATGATGTACTGGAAATCATCGCCCGTCCTAATAGCGATAACCAGGAAGAGATTTCATTTAGCAACAGCGGGATACCGTTAGAGCTGAACGCAGAGGATAATCTTTCAGTAAAAGCTTATCGTCTTCTGAAAAAAGATTTCCCGCATATCCCGGTCCTGCAAATTCATTTGCATAAATCGATTCCCATGGGTTCCGGGTTGGGTGGTGGCAGCGCTGACGCGGCTTTTGCATTAAGGCTGATCAATGATAAATTTGATCTAAGCCTGTCCAGCCGCCAGCTTATGGATTATGCGCTCCGGCTTGGAAGCGATTGCCCTTTCTTTATCATCAATAAACCCTGCTTTGCTACAGGCAGGGGAGAAACCCTTGAAACGCTACCCGTTGATCTGGGCAATTATAAAATTCTTTTAGTGAACCCGGCGATACATGTTCATACAGCGCATGCTTTTTCCCAGGTCACTCCTGCCCCTCCCGGCAAGTCAATAAAGCTAATCATTCAGCAACCGGTCGCATCCTGGAAGAATGAATTAAAAAACGACTTTGAAGAAATGGTATCCAGGCAATACCCGGAAATAAGAAATATCAAAGACGAATTATACAGGACGGGAGCCATTTATGCATCGATGAGTGGCAGTGGAAGTACTGTATATGGCATTTATGAAAAAGAAAAGAAAACGCCCTCATCTTTTCCGGGTCATTATTTTGTCCGGGAATTAACGGGCCAGCTTTAACAAGTCTTCCAGGTCCAGCACTTCTGTCACCATTTGAAGGTTTCCTTTTGAGTCTATTGGCCACTTGTCTTTGGGTTTGTCCCAATATAATTCTACGCCATTCTGGTCCGGGTCATCCAGGTAAATAGCTTCGGAAACTCCATGATCGGATGCGCCGGTGATCGGGTATTCAGCTTCTATCAGTCTCTTTACAATAATAGCCAGGTCTTTTCTTTCAGGATAGGCGATGGCGGTATGAAAAAGGCCGGCAGCACGTGCAGGCGCAGGCGGAGCATTTTTGCTATACCATGTATTTAGCCCAATATGATGGTGGTATCCGCCTGCGGAAATAAATGCTGCACTGTCTCCATAATATTGCTGCAACTCAAATCCAAGAAGATCCCGGTAAAACTTTAGCGACCGTTCAAGATCCGCCACCTTTAAGTGTACATGACCAATGCGTGTTCCGGCAGGAATTGTATATGACATGATGTTGAGAGTTTAATCCATTTTTTTGACCTGTAAGCCCTGTGATTAATTGCAAAAATAGACCTATTCTCTGTAAGACCTTATAGGTCATAAACGGGTAGTGTTCCGATTTCAATTTTCATGTTGGCCACGGAGGACCACAGAGAAACAGAGAACCTCAGAGTATGTATGATTGTTTCTCTGTGACCCTCTTTTACTCTGTGGTTCTCTGCGGCTATATCTCAAACGAAAACAGTACCCTGATTTGACTCATTTGACTTCCTTGACTTTTTAGTTTATCTTGCATTAAATTTCGCATTATCCAAAAGAATTCCCACATATCATTCTTCCTCGACAGCAACCTCGATCTATTGAATCATCGAGGATAAATTTTAGCCCGGTTCTGCACCGGGAACTTTGGCCTGTTTTCTTTTTACATTTTACATTCAACATTTTACATTTTTAATTTATGCAACCTGCTATCCATGATATGTTATCCCGGACACAATATTATCTCGAGCTCGAAGAGCAATACGGGGCACATAATTATCATCCTCTCCCGGTAGTATTAACCAGGGGCGAAGCGGTATACGTATGGGATGTGGAGAATAAGCGTTATTATGATTTTCTCAGCGGGTATTCGGCCATCAACCAGGGACATTGCCACCCGAAGATTTTGAAAGCCTTTATAGAGCAGGCGCAACAACTTACGCTGACCAGCCGCGCTTTTCACAGCGACCTCTTGGGAGAATATGAAAAATTTATCACCGCCTGGTTTGGTTATGACAAGGTATTACCCATGAATACGGGCGTCGAAGCGGTGGAAACAGCCATCAAGCTTTGCCGTAAATGGGCCTATGAAGTAAAAGGTATTGCCGCTAATAAAGCGACCATCATTGTTTGCGAAGGAAATTTTCATGGCAGAACAACCGGTGTCATTTCTTTCAGTAGTGATCCTTCTTCCACTGTCAACTTCGGCCCGTACATGCCGGGATTTACGATTATACCCTATAACGATGCCGGGGCATTGGAAAAAGCCTTAGAGGATAAAAATGTGGCAGGTTTCCTGGTGGAGCCCATACAAGGTGAAGCGGGCGTAGTAGTTCCCGGCGAAGGATATTTATTACAAACAAAAAGATTATGTGAACAGGCGGGTGTGCTTTTCATAGCCGATGAGATTCAAACGGGCTTATGCAGAACAGGAAAAATGCTTGCCTGCGATCACGAAAATGTAAGACCTGATATTTTGATACTGGGCAAGGCGCTGGGTGGTGGAATGCTTCCGGTGAGCGCTGTATTGGCTGATGACAAAATAATGCTGACCATAAAGCCCGGCGAGCATGGTTCAACTTATGGAGGCAATCCCCTTGCCTGCAAAACGGCAATAGCAGCATTACGTGTATTGAAAGATGAAAACATGGCGCAAAATGCGGTATTAATGGGCGAATTACTGAGAAAGGGGTTAAGGGATCTTCATTCGAAACATGTGAGCATCATCAGGGGTAAAGGTTTACTGAACGCGATAGTCATTCAGCATAGTCATAAAGATGCTGCCTGGGAACTATGCCTTCAATTAAAAGAAAACGGCTTATTGGCAAAACCCACACACGGCGATAAGATAAGATTTGCGCCGCCGCTTATTATTTCGGAAGAACAGATCAATGAATGTGTGAAGATCATTGACAAATCATTATCTTGCCTTGAAGGATAGTTAATGGTTATGGGATAACGATTAATTATCCATTCACCATTAACTGCAACTGACAATGAACAGTCCCCTTCCACATGATGAAAAACATTTAACGAGCAGTGACCTGCTCACGGATGTCGTGATCGGCATGAGTGATGGCCTCACGGTTCCTTTTGCACTGGCGGCCGGCTTAAGCGGGGCCGTTGATTCAACAGCTATTATTGTCATTGCCGGTATCGCGGAAATCGCGGCCGGTTCCATCGCCATGGGACTGGGAGGTTACCTGGCCGGTAAGACAGAACAGGATCATTATAACAGTGAGCTGAAACGGGAGTATTATGAAGTAGATCACCTGAGAGAAAGGGAAATTGAAGAAACAAAAGAATTCTTTGCCAATATTGGTTTAAGTGAAGAACTGCAAAACCGGGCAACAGAAGAAATCGCCCGGGACAAAAAACAGTGGGTAGATTTCATGATGAAGTATGAACTTGGGCTTGACAAACCTGATCCGAAAAGAGCTACCAAATCCGCGCTGAATATCGGTATCTCTTATGTTGTGGGCGGATTAGTTCCTCTTAGCCCTTATTTCTTTGTTCATTCCCCGGGGGAAGGATTAAAAATTTCCGTTGTTGTAACTCTTTTATGTCTTTTTATTTTCGGGTTCTTTAAAAGCAAGATAACCGGTGTGCAACCCTGGTGGGGCGCCATAAGGGTGATGCTGATCGGGGCTTTGGCCGCAGGCGCTGCTTTTGGAGTAGCCAAATTATTCCAGGGATAAGAAAAGAAATATAAATAGGTAGAAGGAAGTGGATAGCCCCTTATAATTAATGTGCTTAAAATAATTATGGCTCTTGATACTTAAAAAAAACCCGCTCCCTTGCAGAAGCGGATCGGTGAGAATGGTTTTTCCCGGGCTAACTATTATTATTATTGTTTATTAAACTTCGCTGTTGCTAATACGCAATCCGATGACCGGCAAATCAACTTGACAAGGTAACTACCTGATGCAAGACTGGCGATCTCTACGGGTACCGTATTGGAACCAATATCTACATTCACCTGTTTTTGCTTGACTGTCTTTCCACTTATATCTGTTACCACCACGGTCACATCATCCCGCTGGGGAGCATTTATCAGCACATTCACCAAT
>JAUZOA010000088.1 GCA_030706685.1 Bacteroidota bacterium | reverse complement strand
CTCTTTTATCGCAAGCTTATGAAAGTGAATGGACATGTATTTTATTTCATCGTTAGGATAGTATGCAAAATAAGATGCTTTTTGGAAATGCGGAGTATTTCCCGGAAAGACAACAGGGATTCGCGAAGGCAAATAAGGGATTTTATCACCTGTAAATTTTTTGCGTCCCATGACCAAAACCCGGCGCCAGGACGTGACAACTCTAATTGCTTTTCAAACCGGAGATCAGGTAGGTCACCATATTCTCTTCCAGTTCTTCCGGCGAATAGCTCTTCTGGCTGCGATGCCAGAATTCTAATCCGCGAACAGCCGACAGGATAGTAAGTACGGCAACATAAGGAAGAATAGGTTTTATTTTTTTTGCGGCAATGCCTTCTTTGATGATGCTCTCCAATTTTTGTACATAAAATCGGCGCTGGCTGATAAAATCGGCGAGCGGCTGGGCTTCAAGATGTATCCATTCATTGATCATGACATGGTAGTCTTCAAACCTGTGCAGCATCATTTGAATGTGAAAGCGGATAATGGACTCAATCTTTTCCAGGCTTGATATCCCGGCATTATCGAGTTCAGCAAGATGCTTATTGCAATCATCCGATATCCGGAAAATGATCTGTTGCAGGATCTCTGATTTGGACTGGATATGATTGTAAAGGCTGGCCGCTTCAATGCCCACGCTTTCGGCAAGATCACGCATGGAAGTAGCCGGAAAACCTTTCTCCCTGAACATGGAGGCGGCTTTCTGAACGATCAGGTCTTTTTTTGAAGCTTTTTTACGCTGGGCTTTAGCCATACTCAAAGATAAACAGGATTGGCTCAAATTGGTCACA
This sequence comes from Bacteroidota bacterium, assembly GCA_030706685.1. Taxonomy (GTDB): domain Bacteria; phylum Bacteroidota; class Bacteroidia; order Chitinophagales; family Chitinophagaceae; genus VBAT01. The sequence goes on along the minus strand of JAUZOA010000088.1, from coordinate 20,292 downwards.
TTGGTCAAATAAGTCATGAGATTCCCTGCGGCGAATTGATAAATTCATGTAGGTTTGCACGCCGTAAAACCCCAAACCCCTGAAGGGGCTTTACAACAACTATCGTATTGATATTTTCATTTCCGGGGGCAAAATCTATACTTCATGTCTTTGATTTCTGTAGGCACCATGGCCTTTGATGCAATCGAAACCCCGTTTGGCAAAACTGAAAAGATCATAGGGGGGTCGGCTACCTATGTGGCCTATGCAGCTGCCAACTTCGTCAAACCCGTACAGCAGATATCTATTGTCGGCTATGACTTCCCCAAAGAAGAAATGGAGGAATTGAGAAAACGGGGTGTACACCTGGATGGGGTCGAGATAGTTTCCAATAAAAAATCATTTTTCTGGAAAGGGCGTTATCATGAGGATATGAATAACCGTGATACCCTGATCACCGATCTGAACGTGCTGGCTGATTTTGACCCTAGAGTTCCGGATAGTTACCAGGGAGCGGAATTTCTTATGCTGGGAAACCTGATGCCAAAACTGCAATTGAATGTAATACAGGAGTTGAAGAAAAGGCCGAAACTGATCGTAATGGATACAATGAACTTTTGGATGGAGACAGCCATGGCGGAATTGAGTATTGTACTGAAGTATGTTGATATGTTATTGGTAAATGATGCTGAAGCAAGACAGCTAACCGGTCAATTCTCTTTGGTAAAAGCGGCCAAAAGCATCATGACCATGGGACCCAAATACCTTATTATCAAAAAGGGGGAACATGGCGCCTTATTGTTTCATGATGACGAAGTTTTTTATGCCCCGGCACTACCCCTCGAAGATGTGTTTGACCCCACCGGCGCGGGCGATACATTTGCAGGCGGGTTTATGGGTCATTTAGCCAAGACGGGTGACATCTCTTTTGAGAATATGAAAAGAGGAATTATTGTAGGTTCTGCGATGGCGAGCTTTTGCGTGGAGAAATTCGGTCCCACCCGGTTAAAAGAAATTACGAAAGAGGATATCAATACCAGGATTCAGCAATTCAAGGATTTGGTGAGTTTTGATATTGAGCTGGCATGAACGGAACCTGGCGTTTCTGATTGAACCGGGTAGATACTGTTAACCTCTTACTGCACTATTTTTTCAATTATTTTTTTTATGGGCTTTTCGTATTTTCTTTTTAAGAAGCCCGGGTAGGCATGCCCTGGTGCCAAAGTGGTATCAAAGGCGAATGATTCCAGCCGGATCACTCTTTTTTTACCATTATACATTTCACTGACAGTGAAACGAATGTTTTTTATCGTATCATTTTTTACCACGAGGTAAGAGATGGTAAAGGCAGGATCATAAGGAACAGTGCGGCGATATAGTTCAATCTCTTTGGAATCCGCTATGCGAATGGTTTGCTGCCGGCCGGAACTGTCTTTTATCTTCAGGTAATAAGCACCATTAAAGCCGTCAAATAATCGTTCATAATAGGCGGTGTCTTGTTGAATGGGAATATTTTGTTCACGAAATTTTTCGGGTATCTCATCTGGTTTTAGCCGGGTATAAAGGTGTTTGGTCAGGGCAACATCTCTTTGTATATACCTGATCATGGAAGTGGAGCAAAATGATAGAAAGGAAATGACGCCAATGGAATACACAGCTACTGTCCTGGTTAGAGAAACTGAGTAGTGGTGCGGCCTGACTCTATAACTACAAGGCAAAACAACCAAAGCCAGGTAATCGGTGTAATCAATCATCCTGTTTACAGGTACGGATAAACGATAATTCAAAAAATGGATGAGCGGGTCACTAAGCGGCGATTTCCACCAGCAAAAGAACAGGGCAGAAAATAGTATACCTTCTTTTTTATACGATGGGAAAAGCGTGATACCAAAAACCGAAAATACAAACAAACCCGCAAAATCAGATAGCTTGCCCGTAAACCAATTATGAAACTCATATTTCAGGTAGAGATCATTCAGTAGTAATAAAGCAAGGCTGAATAAGAAAAGAGGATGTAAAAGCAGTATAGGTTGCCTGGGTTTCATAGATAGAAAGGTACTGCGTTGAGTGTAAAAGAAAATGTAAAACCAGGTAGTCCTAATTTAGTTTCCTTGCCAACACAATGGTATTCTTAAATCTCTCTTTTTTTCCCTGCAGGTTAAATATTTCGGTAAAGATGATATAAGTGCCGACAGGTAATTTATTGCCTTTATCATCCAGGCCATCCCAGTTCCAATAGCCCGTTAAACCGAGTGTTCCGTTTCTGACGAGACTTCTTACAAGCCTCCCGGCTGCATCAAAGATGGTGATATTGGCTACATAACCCCGTTCGGTTAACTGGTATTGAATGGTAGCGATATCATCAATCCCATCGTTGTCCGGCGAGAAGACTTTAGGCGTGGCTTCAATAGTAGCTGCAATGCCCGGCGGTTGTTTGTATTGGGAGTTTTTATAAGTAGGCGTTCCATATCCGGCTGTGGAAGCAGCGCTATGCCAGTTGGTTTTGTTTTGAGATGGGCCGTCCGGGTCAATTCTTTCCAGCGAAACCCCTTCATCATTGTTTAGTAATTTGAAATGCCAGTCATCGCGGTAATCCACTTCATCCACAACGCTACCCTGCGAATCCAGGATAAGAACATATCCTTTGTCATCAGGAAAGGAGGGAAGCGACGAAAGTGTTAATACCCAACCGGGGTTTTTTACAAGATAATTCAGGGCCAGATTATCGGCATCTTCTGTAATAACAATATAATCTCCGGGGAATACCAGCCATGGGGTTGTACTTAAGGGAGAGGCAGAACTTATTGCACCGCTGCTGTTGCGGTTGGCTATATAAAGTTTGGCGGCATCAAAAACTTTGGTACTCTTATTACAGAGTTCAATATAATCATATCCATTACTGCGGGGATTGAATAATATTTCGTTTATGATAAGTTCGCCCGCTGCCGTATCTGCCGGCAGCCCCACTCTTGTCTTATTGAAACTGCCTATTGTGTTGTTTTTGCAATCCGTTACATTCGTAACAGTAATGGTATAAACAGTATTTGCTTGCAAAGGGGCGTTTACTTTTAATTGCACCCGGTCGAATAAAGGCGCCAGGGTAGTGGCGCCGGTAATAATTAATCCTCCATCCATGCTGTAATGGCTGCTGGTTGCACCTTCCAGGCTATCTACCGGTTCATTGAATACCAAAATTATAGTTGCATTATCAATAGTGTAAGCTCTTTTCAATTGAGGCCCTTCCAGGTCATTATTAACGGCATCAACGGAATTCTTTTTACCGGGAGTTCCTCCTGTATTGTTCGTGCTGGCTTTCCAGTTATTGCTGCCGGCGCAGGGTTGTTGGGTATCTATCATTTCTAATGACCAGCCGCCATTTTTCTTTAATTCATTCTGGTACCATGCCAATGTATAGCTGACCCCATGAATAGTTTTGCCATTGGCTGCTTTTAAAAACAATTGATCGCTGTTATTATCAAGCGAAGGAAAACTGGTGACAGCAATGACAGCGCCAAATACGGACATGGCCGCAATGGCACTGCTGGCACAAACGATTACGAAGCTGTCGGGCTGTAAAGTAAAACCGGGCATAGGTCCGCTTATCCCGGAAGCGTCCCCAATTCGCCAGTTTTGTAAATTGACAGGAGCAGTGCTTGTATTTTTTAATTCGATCCATTCATTGTTTGGTAAGCCGATTTGCGGTGTAGGGTCAGCCATTATTTCATCTATCACCACCTCATAGCGATTCTGGGCATTTATGTATGCGGGCAACAGGCATATAATCAATAATATTATGCGGGGTTTCATGCCAGGCAATTTAAGAGGTGTAATAAAAATTATAAGGAGAAAAAACCCGGATTATTTGGGAAAGAACTTTTGCTGGCCTATTTTTACACGCGTTATGATGATAATTAAACATACAAAACACGAAAAGAAACATTCCTGACGGAAGGTTTGCTGTGTTATGTATGTAACAACATAAAAGTTTAGCAGGCCTTCCTTACGGAGGGCCTTTTTCTTTGTCTGCCATAGCTTGTGCCACCATGATGGTTTTAGTAAGCGCGATTAGCGAAGGCGGATTGGATGAGCAAAGAGAATAAGACAAAATTGATTTATTCATTTTAAAAAAATAAACAGTAAATGAAAGTTGCAGTTGTAGGCGCCACCGGATTAGTTGGTTCCAAAATGTTACAGGTATTGGCGGAAAGAAATTTCCCGGTTACAGAATTAATTCCCGTTGCTTCAGAAAGATCAGTAGGTAAGCAGGTGGAGTTTAAAGGAAAGAAATATAAGGTGGTCAGCATGACAGATGCGATTGCGGCAAAGCCGTCTCTTGCGTTATTCTCTGCCGGAGGAGGCACTTCATTAGAATGGGCGCCAAAATTCGCGGCAGCCGGTATTACTGTTATTGATAATTCTTCTGCTTGGAGAATGGACCCATCCAGGCCATTGGTAGTACCGGAGATCAATGCGGATGTGCTGACAAAGAATGATAAGATTATTGCGAACCCGAATTGTTCTACTATTCAAATGGTGGTAGCGTTAAATCCTCTCCATAAAAAATATGGTATCAAAAGGATTGTTGTAAGCACTTACCAAAGCGTGACAGGCACTGGTGTCAAGGCGGTAACCCAGTTGATGAATGAGAGACAGGGGGTTGCCGGTGAAAGGGCTTACAAGTACCCTATTGACCTGAATGCGATACCGCAAATAGATGTATTCCTGGATAATGGATATACCAAGGAAGAAATGAAGATGGTAAATGAGACGAAGAAAATCATGCGGGATGATTCGATCAGGGTTACTTCGACTACGGTTCGTATACCGGTTATTGGCGGTCATAGTGAAGCCGTGAACGTAGAATTTGAAAAGGATTTTTCTTTGGTGGAAGTCAGATCGATCTTACAATCATCACCCGGGGTAGTGGTGGTAGATGATCTTTCTGCCCAGCGATACCCGATGCCGATGGATGCGCATGAAAAGGATGAAGTGTTTGTCGGAAGATTAAGAAGAGATGAAAGCCAGCCTCATACGCTAAACATGTGGATTGTATCGGACAACTTAAGAAAAGGAGCTGCCACGAACGCTGTTCAGATAGCAGAATACCTTGTGTCGAAAAAGCTTTTATAGTTCGATGTCAACAAGCCCGGAAAGACCGGAAGTCTAAAAGAATCATCAAACTATAATGAATAATCTTTCGGACTTCCGGTCTTTCCGGGCTAACTCTTACTTCCTTCTTTTATAAGGAAAATTCCTGCCGAAATTATCTGTAATATTTTCAATAATGATATTAGATGGATTATTCCAGTTCGCGGCATTTCTATAATGATTATTCCAAAGAGTTACGCTGTTACTGATCACACTGCAATAGGCATAAATGTCTTCTGTTTTCCCCAAGCTTCCGGGGATAGGCAGCCTGTTTAATGGCGTTTCGTGTATCACATCGCGGGCAACGGTTACTCCATACGAGGCATAGTCACTCATATAACGTTTCTGGGTGATCTGCATACGAACAATGGCATCCACTCCCAGCAATGCGGCCAATTTCTTATCATCCATTTTCCAGGAGTCTCTTATGGATATCTGGTTTTCACTTAGAGTATTTAGTGTTTTGTTGATATCCTGTACTCCTACAAACATGTAATACCTGCCGTAATTGGCATAACGGAGTATATTACTGTACAAGGATTGCTGGAAGGCTTTGCTTTCTTCTTCCTCGATTTTTGCAATCTGGTCTTCTGTCAGATCTTTTGGTTGCTTACCGGAAAATATTATTTCTGATGGCAGTACAGCAATAAGGTGGTGATTGACTGTTTGCTGATCAAAAAAGGAAGGGTAATACCTGTGACTGCAGGAAGTTGAAACGATAATGCCAATAAGTAAGAAGAGGGGTACAATTTTTTTCATAAGGTTGTTTTAACTAAAACAAAATACAAACCCTTACGGGCAGTATCAACCCACTTAACGAAGTATTAGGTTATAAAATTGTGAAACGGAAAGAAACTGGTCTGCCGGGCTTTGTAAATCAGCTCTTTAGGAGGCATCCATTTTCAGCTTATTGATTCATTGAGAAACTCAAGCAGCGGTTGTAGCGCTTCAAAAGCGGTCAGTACTTTTTTTATAAGATCCCTGGATGTGAGATCAGCATCGTTGAAATTGACCAGGGCCACAAAGCTTTTCATTTTTAAATAATCGGCCGCAGGATTACCGGGCTCATATCCCTTGGGCACACGGGTCAATACATATTCTGCATCCCTGGAAAGATCGCCGTATACCGATTTGAATTTTTTAGAACCGATGATCTTTTTAAAATCAGTAAAATTATAATCTATCTCCTGTCTTACTTTATTTAATTCAGGGGGCATGGGCATCCAGAGTCCGCCGCCCGCGAAACAACGGCCCGGCTGGCAATGAAAATAATATCCTCCAAACGGAGATTTCTTGCCGCCACGGCTCATATAAGCTCCCATGTTATCCTTATAAGGAGATTTGTCTTTTGAAAAGCGGACGTCCCTGTTGATGCGAAACATACAATCTTTTGCTTTCAGGTGCGCAATGCTTTCATCCTTTTTCCCGTGTTTATCAATTATTGTTTGAATAAAAGCAGCAAAATCATTTTTAGCCTCTTCATATTGCTTGCGGTGCGCCTCGAACCAGGGCTTGTTATTATTCTTCTTTAAATCTTTCAGGAATTTTAATGTAGAAGGCTGTAACATAGGTATATTATTTTTTGCCAACCAGTTTTAAAAATTCATTTTCTGATATGATCTTTACCGTATTGATCTTTTTGGCCTTTTCTAGTTTGCTGCCGGCGTCTTCACCTACAACAAGATAATTTAGTTTAGCACTAACGCCACTGAGAATCTCTCCTCCGTTGGCTTCAGCCATGGCTTCCGCTTCGCTTCGTTTTAAAGTGGGTAAAGTACCGGTGAATAAAAACGTTTGGCCGGTGAGGTTACCGTCAATCCTGTGTTGTTTTTTTTCATTTTTTAAAACAACACCTTTTTCTTCCAGCTTACGAAGGAGATGAATATTTTCTTTCGCATTGAAAAATTCATAGATACTGCCGGCCACTTTGGGCCCGATATCTTCCAGTTCCTGCAACTGCTCCAATGAATATTTTTCCAGGTCGAGTAAATGATCAACCTTATTGGCGATAGTTTTGGCTGTTGTTTCGCCTACATACCGGATACCTAACCCGTAAACGAGACGGTATAATGGTTGTGTTTTCGATTTCTCTATTGCATCTTTCAGGTTATGAACACTTTTTTTGCCAAACCCCTCCATTTTTTCGATTTCATCATAAGGCAATTCATAAATGCTTGTCATGTTCTTCAGCCAGCCCATTTCATGAAATTTGTTCACGATGGCTTCCCCGAGACCTGTTATCTCCATGGCATCTTTGCTGGCAAAATGTATAATGCGTTGCACCACCTGCGCTTCACAATTATAATTGGTGCATTTCCAGGCTGCTTCCCCCTCCACTTTATGCAGGGGTTTATGGCATACCGGGCATTTTTCCGGGAACCTGATTTTTTTCTCATGCCCTTTTCTCAATTCCGGAAATGATTTAACGATATAAGGGATCACATCACCGGCTCTTTCCACCAATACAGCGTCACCGATACGTATATCTTTTTCGCTGATGAAATCTTCATTATGTAAGGAAATGGACGTTACCGTAACGCCACCGATGGGCACCGGGTCTATCTTAGCCACCGGCGTGATATTCCCGGTGCGGCCGACCTGGAACTCTACTGTTTTTAAATGCGAAGTAGACTGCCGGGCCTTGAATTTATAAGCAATGGCCCATCTGGGATGGTGTGAGGTCATACCGAGCTTGTCCTGCATGGCAAGATCATTTACCTTGATCACCAGGCCATCAATTTCATAAGGCAGTTCGTCTCTTGTTTCTTCAAACTCTTTACACCATTCAATTACTTTTTTAATTCCCTTATAAACTTTTTTCTCTTTTTCCGGGCTTCTGAAACCCAGTTCCCACAGCAATGAGATACTTTCTGAATGTTTATGAAAGGTTTCATGTTTTTTCCCCGTGGTACTATAATAGCTGATATGGTATAGAAAACCTTCCAGGTTTCTTTCTGCTACCACCTTCGGATCTTTGATTCGCAACGTACCCGCAGCAGCATTGCGGGGATTAGCAAGGGGGGGCAGACCTTGTTCAGCCAGTTGTTCATTATACTTTTTAAAACTGTTTTTATTCATCAATATTTCACCCCGGATCTCGATTTGTTTAATCCCGTGGGCAGAAAAATTTGCTGATAGCGGAATTGATTTAATCTGTTTAATATTGGTTGTAATGTTATCTCCTTTCACTCCATCCCCTCTTGTAGTACCGCGAATCAGCAGATCGTCTTCGTAGATAAGCGAAATACTGGCACCATCGAATTTTGGCTCTACACAATATTCGATAGTGTCAGCGCCCGAAAGCTCTCTTGCTTTCCGGTCAAAATCGACGAGGTCTTCGGCATTATAAGAATTATCCAGTGACAACATAGGTACAAGATGCTGGGCCTGTTTGAAATCATTTGTCAGTCCTTTGGCCACACGCTGGGTGGGAGAATCCTTTGTAATCAGTTTGGGATCTTCATTTTCTAATTTTTCCAGGGCCTTGTATAGTTTATCGTATTCGGGATCCGAGATCAGCGGATCATTCAAAATATAATAGCGATATTCATGAAACCGTAATACCTGTCTGATGTCTTCGATATTTTTCTTTGATATTAAACCGGATGATTCTTTTTTAATCAACTCAACCGTAAGCTTTTGTAATTGCTGGGTAGTTACTTTTGTGTACATAAAAGATAGTTCATAGTAAAGTTAGCGCCTCGGTTCAAAAACAGGCAAAGAAGAAAATTTACTCAAATTAATGTGTCATAAGTACATATTTATTACCTTAGTATTCTAAACGATTGCTATGAAGAAGGTTTACTTCCTTTTGTGGGCCGTTCTGGCTTCTGTTATCACCCATGCTCAATTACTCATCTGGACTCCTGCTTTTGCAAAAGACAATGACAATATAACTATTACTGTTGATGCTACTAAAGGCAACCAGGGTTTGCAGGGTTTTTCAGGAAATGTGTATGTGCATGTCGGGGTAATAACCAGCCTGAGTACAAGTTCCAGTAACTGGCTCTATGTTCCATTTGCCTGGGGTACGGCCAATGCCGCCGCACAGGCAACACCTGCCGGCACCAATAAATGGAGTTATACGATTACTAATATCCGGAGTTTTTTTGGCGTACCTGCTGCCGAAACGATAAAAAAGATTGCTATACTTTTCCGGGATGCAGGCGGCAATACAGTTCAGCGAAACAGTGATGGCAGTGATATGTATATTCCCATATATGATAATAGTATTGCTGTAAGATTTGCTTTACCTCCGACTGAACCGCGTTATATTCCGGTACCTGAACCGATCACGGTAACTACGGGCCAGAGTATAAGCCTGACAGGTATTGCTAACCAGGTATCGGATATGAAATTGTACCTGAATGGTACGGTGATTCAAACATTAACAGGTGTCACCCTTATATCGGCCGCCCCGACATTGACAACATCAGGCAATAATGAAATTGTAGTGGAGGGTACGGCATCATCTGTTACCAAAAAGGATACGCTTCGTTTTTTTGTATCTCCCGGGGTTAACATTGCGCCCTTGCCCAATGGAGTGAGAAACGGAATTAATTATGCAGCTAATAATACGGATGTCACCCTGGTTTTATATGCACCCGGGAAGAACAGGGTATCTGTTATCGGTGAATTTGCGGGCAGCAACTGGATAGAACAAACGCAGTATGTGATGAACAAAACGCCAGATGGTAATTATTGGTGGTTGACAATAACGGGCCTTACTCCGGGTACTGAGTATGCTTATCAATACCTCGTAGACGGCAGCCTGAAAATAGCGGACCCTTATACTGAAAAGATATTGGACCCTAATAATGATCAGTATATTTCTTCCGCTACCTATCCGGGTTTAAAACCTTATCCTGCAGGACAAACCGGTATTGTAAGCCTCTTGCAAACGGCAGCCCCGCAATATAACTGGCAGGTCAATAATTTTACAAGACCGGATAAAAGGAATCTTTTTATTTATGAATTACTGGTGAGAGATTTTGTAGCCGCACATGATTGGAAAACGCTTAAAGACACGATAAGCTACCTGAAAAGACTTGGAATAAATGCTATCGAACTTATGCCGCTCAACGAATTTGAAGGTAATGATAGCTGGGGCTATAATCCTGATTTTTATTTTGCACCCGATAAGTATTATGGGCCGAAAAACAACTTAAAGGAGTTCATTGATATTTGTCACAGTAATGGAATAGCCGTGGTGATGGATATTGCACTGAATCATTCTTTTGGTTCTTCCCCGCTGGTGCAATTATACTGGGATGCCGCTAATAACCGCCCTGCCGCTAATAATCCATGGTTCAACCCTGTCGCGAAACATGCTTTCAATGTTGGCTTTGATATGAATCATGAAAGCCCGGCGACGCATTATTATTTCAGCAGGGTGGTGGAGAATTGGTTACAGCAATACCGTATCGATGGTTTCCGGTTTGATCTTTCAAAAGGTTTTACACAAACCCAGACCTGTGATAATAACGGGGGCAATTGCAATGTTGGAGCCTGGGGCGCTTATGATGCAAGCCGTGTTGCTATCTGGAAAGGATATTATGATACTTTACAATTAAAATCTCCCGGTTCGTATGCTATTCTTGAACATTTTGCGGATAATACAGAAGAACTTGAACTCTCAAATTACGGAATGATGCCCTGGGGAAACATGGCCTATAATTTTGAACAGGCTTCAATGGGTATCAATACGGGCTGGAATTTTGAAGGCGGAATTTATTCTGTTCGTGGCTGGAGCAAACCCTACCTGGTTACTTATATGGAAAGTCATGATGAAGAGAGAATGGCGTATAAGAATATCAATTTTGGAAATTCATCCGGCAGTTATAACACAAAAGATACGTCTACCTCGCTAACCCGGCTTGAGATCAGTGCGGCATTTTTAATGAGTATGCCCGGGCCAAAAATGATATGGCAGTTTGGGGAGCTGGGATACGATTACACCATCAACTATTGTGTGAATGGCACTATCAATAATAGTTGCCGTTTGGATGATAAGCCCATTCGCTGGGACTACCCGCAGCAGGTGAGAAGACAACGGCTGTATGATATTTACAGCAGTCTTTCCAAGCTTCGTTACCATGGCTGGTACCAGGATATATTCACCGCCAATAACATTACACTCACACGGGATCTCTCCGGCGCAGTGAAATGGATGACGATACGATCAGCTACCGATTCATCCGAATTGGTGATAGTTGGAAATTTTGATGTGGCGACCCAGCCCGGCTCGATCACGTTTCCTACTGCCGGCACATGGTACGACTACCTGAGAGGCACAACATTTACGGCAACAGGAACATCACAATCTATTAGCTTGCTGCCCGGTGAATATCATTTATACCTCAATCGTAACCTGGTCAATGCAGTGACTACGCCGGTGATCGATATCAATAATCCCGGCAATGCCCTGCAATTAAATTTTTATCCAAATCCTGCTGAAAGTAATTCTGTAGCGGAAGTTTATATGCCCGAGAAAGGAAACCTGCAGGTTGGGTTGTGGAATATGGAAGGGCAAAAAGTAGCCACTGTTTTTTCCGGTACATTAGCAAAAGGGAAACACAGCCTGCCATTACCTGCTGAAACCAATAAACTGCCGGGAGGGATATATTTATTGCAGGCGCAGGTTAAAAGCAAGACATTGTCCGCAAAGATTTTAATAAAATAGTTTTTTCAAAAGAAGATTTTATGGCAAAAGAATTAAACCTGAAGACAGCGGAGATTGAGAAAATAAGTCATATTGATTATTTCAATATTGCCATCTCCGTCGACTGTGTCATATTTGGATATGACAATAAAGAACTCAAGGTATTATTGATCAAGTCGGACCTTGAGGACTTTTCGGGATTGTATTCCTTATTGGGAGATTTGGTGCGGCCTGATGAGGATCTTGAAACCGCTTCTTACAGGGTGCTTATAGACAGAACGGGTATGGATGATGTATACCTTGAGCAGGTTCACACTTTTGGCAGTATCGGCCGCCACCCGTCGGGAAGGGTAATCACGACAGCGTATTATTCATTGATCGATGTAAAGCATCATAAGATGCAGCTCAATCATAACGAGCTTCACTGGCATTCTGTAAAGGATATTCAGCGGCTCGCCTTTGATCATAAAGCAATATTGGATACCTGCCTGAACAGGCTCCGCCAACAGGTAATGGAACACCCGGTAGTCTTTAATCTTTTGCCCGAAAAATTTTCATTGCGCGAATTACAGGAGCTTTACCAGGCCATCCTGGACATAGATCTTGACAGAAGAAATTTCCGTAAAAAAATCGCGATTAAAGACTGGCTCGTTGATCTCAACGAAATGGAAGACGATGTACCGCATCGCCCGGGAAAACTTTATAAATTAAAACCGGAATTCCGCAAAAAGACAACTTTACAGAAGAGTTCTGTAAGGCAGGCCGATGCTTATTAGAGGTTGTGTCTTATCCAAAACCTATACTGAAGTTATACTGGAGTTATACTGGAATTATACTGGAGTTATACTGGATACGCTCCGGGTATACCCAGGGTCATCTTCGGGTCATCTCCCTATATACTCCGGGTGTAAGACGTATAGGAGGCGAAGAATTATGATCCCTCCAGGGAGACTGTCATGGGTTTCCTTAGGCTCTCCCGGGGTTCCGTCAGGGATTAAAAGCGCATGAACTAAGAGAAGGGGGTAACCGGAATATGACCCGAAAAAGATTCCCCGGTCGGTATACACGCATAGCCATTAATAATTTTGCAGGGAAAAATAAATTCCCTAAAATTGTGTAAACGATTACACGGATGCCTTATAAAATCACGATTGCTGACATTGCGAGAGAACTCAATACAACACCTGCTACAGTCTCGCGGGCATTAAGCAATCATCCGGGCATAAGTGATAAAACAAAAAAATCTGTTCACGAGGCGGCATCCCAATTAAATTATAAACGAAACAGGATGGCTTCGTCGCTTCGTTCAGGTAAAACACACCTGATCGGAGTGATTATACCGAGTGCCGAAATAAACTTTTTTGGCTCGGTGGTTCATGGTATTGAGAGTGTGGCCAATCTTCATGGATATAATGTTTTGCTGTACCAGTCAAACGAAAACAGGGAATATGAAGAGAAAGGCCTGGAAAGTTTTTTATCGGCCCGGGTAGACGGGATATTGGTTTCCATAGCTAAGGATACTATTGACTATTCTCATTTTCGTGAAATAAAAAAAAGAGGAGTTCCCATTGTTTTTTTTGACAGGACCAATGATGATATTGGGATTGATTCGGTTGTGATTGATGATTATAAAGGAGCTTTCCTTGCAACGGAACACCTGCTCTCTAAGGGCTACAAGCGCATAGCTCATATTTCCGGCCCGCAACACCTGAAAAATTTTTATGACCGGTTAAGAGGCTATATGGGAGCGCTGCAGGCCAATAAAATAAAAGTAGAGCCCTCTTTGATCTATCATGGAAATATTTCTATTGAATCGGGAAGGGAAGGTGTTCATCATTTTTGGGCTCTGCCCGACCCGCCTGATGCCATTTTTGCTACGGAAGATTTTACAGCTTTAGGCGCAATTAGTGAATTAAAAGAAAGAAAAATAAAAATTCCCGGCGAGGTAGGAGTGATCGGTTTTGCCAATGAGTTGTTTGGAAAACATATCACTCCCAGTCTTTCAACGGTAGATCAGCAGACGATACAAATGGGAAAGTCGGCACTGAACTTATTGGTTGATCTGATTGAAAAAAAGGAAATCAACAGGCAGAGGCAGCAGAAAATTGTTTTAGAGCCTCTTCTTATTGGGAGGGATTCTTCGGAAAAGGCAGCTAAGATTAAATAATGACAAACGGTTTAATAATGAGATTTCTGCCGCCTATGTTATGTAAACGATTGCATAAATGGAAAGCAGAGGAGAGTTGTTTTAAAGATCAATTATGGATATCCGACTCTTAATAATTGGCCGTAAAGAAGAAATTGAAAGAAATTCTTTGGTCGTAATTAAAAAGTTTGTAACATTGTGTTCTAAATACACAATGTGTATTTCCTAAACAGAATTGCTTAACACTTAACGATTGCTTATGTCCTGCAGAAACTTGCTAAAAGCAGTTGTACTATGTACGCTACTTTTACTCACACACTTAGCTTATTCCCAAAACAAGGTTATTACCGGTAAAGTAACTGATTCAAAAGACGGGTCCGCAGTTGCTGGCGTTAATATTGTTCCTAAAGGAGGCACCGGAGGTACCCAATCGGGCCCTGATGGAACCTACAGCATATCTGTAGCGCCATCTGTAACTGTCCTTGTTTTTTCTTCTGTTGGGTTTACTACCCAGGAGGTCAGTCTTGCTGGCAGAACCTTATTGAACATTTCATTAACGACAAGTATTTCTTCATTGAATGAAGTAGTTGTCATTGGTTATGGAACCAGGATGAAAAAGGACCTTACAGGTTCCGTTACTGCTGTTACTGCTAAAGATTTCAATAAGGGAACAATTACGACTCCCGAGCAATTAATAGCAGGAAAGGTAGCCGGGGTCCAGGTTACATCAAATGGAGGTGCGCCGGGTTCAGGCAGCACTATCCGTATTCGTGGCGGCGCATCTTTGAATGCAAGTAACAGCCCTTTAATTGTTATTGACGGAGTTCCGGTTGATAACGATGGGATTTCCGGGGCTGCCAATGCGCTTGCCTTGATTAACCCTAACGACATTGAATCTTTCAATATTCTGAAAGATGCTTCTGCAACAGCTATTTACGGATCAAGAGCCTCAAATGGTGTGATCATCATCATTACCAAAAAGGGGAAAAGCGGTAAAATGAAATTCAATTTCAGTACCCAGTATTCTTTATCCACTCTTCCCAAACAAGCTGATGTGCTTTCTCCGGCTGAATTCAGGGCTTATGTAAATTCTCATGGAACTCCTGCTCAAATCGCCCTGATGGGAAATGCGAGCACCAATTGGCAGGATGAAATTTATAGTAATGCAAGCGCTACCGACAATAACTTGAGTATGTCCGGTTCTTATAAGAATGTACCGTACAGGGTTTCATTAGGTTATTTGAGCCAGGATGGTATCCTGAAGACAGGAAACCTGCAGAGAAAATCGGGTTCAATTACCCTGAATCCCAAATTGTTTCAGGATCATTTGAAAATAGATATAAACCTGAAAGGCTCTATCAATAATTCAAGATTTGCTGACGAAGGAGCTATCGGTACTGCTGTCCGCTTTGACCCCACTCAGCCTGTAACGAGTAAAAGCAACAGGTATGGAGGGTATTTTGAGTGGCTGGATCCATCTTCGACAACAGGCTTGCGTAAACTTGCTCCGTTAAATCCTGTGGGTTTGCTCGACCAAAGAAACGATAAAAGCAAAGTGCAAAGAAGTATCGGCAATATACAATTTGATTATAAGCTTCACTTTTTCCCGGATCTGCATGTAAACCTCAATCTTGGATATGATGTTTCAAAAGGCCAGGGAACCGTTGTAGTCAATGACAGCGCCGCGTCTTCCTACCATCGTTCACCCGACGCCAAGCATGGTGGGGTAAATAACAGGTACCTGCAAAAGAAGTCGAATTCACTTCTTGAAACTTACCTGAACTATACTAAAGAAATTAAATCCATCAGCAGCAGGGTTGACGCTATTGCGGGTTATTCGTACCAGGATTTTTCAACAACTAACTATAATGGTGAGCTTGATCCAAATGGAATATTGACTGATGCAGCAGGAAACAAGTGGACACCCTATTCTGACTATACAACGGATGGAACCCTGATCAGCACTCCAACTTTCCGTTATGATGTACAGGAAAACAGGCTTATCTCTTTCTTCGGCCGTTTAAATTATGCTTTCAAAGGAAAATATCTTCTTACCGGTACTATACGCAGGGATGGTTCCTCACGTTTCTCAAAGGACAACAGGTGGGGATGGTTCCCTTCAGGAGCTTTTGCCTGGAGAATGAAAGATGAAAACTTCCTGAAAAATATAAATGTGCTTAGTGATTTGAAATTGCGTTTGGGTTATGGTGTCACTGGCCAGCAGGATGGAATCGCTAATTACAGTTATATCCCAAGATACACACAGGCAAACGGACAGGCTCAATACCAGTTTGGCAGTACATTTTATACTTTGTACAGGCCAGAAGGCTACAATCCAAATTTGAAATGGGAGCAGACCACTACCTATAATGCAGGCCTTGACTATGGATTTTTTAATGGCAGGATTACAGGAGCCGTGGATATTTATTTGAAAAAAACAAAAGATCTTCTCAGTGTAATTGATCAGTCTGCAGGTACTAATTTCTCCAATAAGATTCTTGCCAATATCGGCAACATGGAAAACCGGGGTGTTGAATTTACTATCAACACACAGCCGGTGCGAAATAAAGACCTTACATGGGATCTTGGTTTTAATATCACTTACAACAAAAATAAAATTACCAAACTCACTTTCACGAATGACCCCAATTTCCCCGGTAACCTTGTCGGAGGTATAGCCGGAGGAGTTGGAAGCACCATCCAGATTCATTCAGTAGGCTATCCCAAAAGTTCATTTTATGTATACCAGCAGGTGTATGATAAGCAAGGAAACCCCATTGAAGGCCTGTTTGAAGACAGGAACCGCGACGGGCAGATTAATGTGGATGACTTGTATCGTTACAAATCTCCTGATCCCGATGTATTCCTCGGGGCCAATACCTCTGTGAACTGGAAAAAATGGACAGCCGGTTTTTCCCTGAGAGGCAGCTTTGGGAATTATATGTATAATAACCGTTTTTCAAACACGGGTGTTCAGAGGAATATCATTGACCCGCTTGGCTTCCTCGCCAACGGCTCCAGGAATTTGCTGGAGACAAATTTTACCGGCAACGGCGACAAATACCTTTTATCTGATTATTATATAGAAAATGCTTCTTTTTTAAGAATGGACTATATCAATGTAGGGTATAATGCAGGTGCTTTGGTCGGAAAAAACACCAATTTGAGAATCGGAGCCAACGTACAAAACGTATTTATCGTTACTAAGTACAAAGGCGTGGATCCCGAAGTATTCGGAGGCATTGATAATAATTTTTATCCAAGACCGCGAATCTATGCCCTTAGTGTAAATCTTGATTTTTAAAAACGAATTGCTAAAATAAAGCGTATGAAACAAATTATTTTAAAAACCAGTCTTTTCGCTACGTTCTGCTTAGTATTGATTCAATCCTGCACAAAGAAGCTGGATTTAAAACCTACTAATGACACAACTTCCGAAACTGTCTATTCTACTCCTGCCGGGTATAAGCAGGTGCTGGGTAAGGTGTATGGCAGCTTTGCCTTAACAGGCAACCAGGGCCCTGCCGGCAATGGCGATGTACAGGGAATTGATGAAGGCTTTTCTGATTTTTTCCGCCTCTTTTGGAAAGCTCAGGAATTAAGTACGGATGAAGCCGTAATATCCTGGGGTGATGTAGGTATCCAGGATTTTCATAACATGAACTGGACATCTAACAATAGTTTTCTTACCGGCCTTTATTACAGGAGCCTGTATCAAATTACACTGTGCAATGATTTTATCCGGGAATGCGCTGATGATAAAGTCAGCGGAAGAGGTATCACAGGAGCTGACGCGGATAATATAAAACAATATGCAAGAGAAGCTCGTTTCCTGAGGGCATTTCAATACTGGGTATTGATGGATCTTTATGGAAACCCTCCTTTTGTAACTGAAAGTACTGTTATTGGTGGTGCGCCCCCGCCACAAGCAACCCGTATCCAGATATTCAATTATATTGAAACAGAACTGAAAGCGATAGAACCCAATATGCCTGCGGCGCGTACAAACGAATATGGCCGTTCAGATAAAGCTGCTGTATGGGCATTACTGGCAAGATTGTATTTAAATGCACAGGTCTACACTCAGGATCCTGTAACTCATCAACTCGGAGCGCCAAGATTTACAGATGCAATTACCTATTCCAAAAAAGTAATTGATGCAGGCTATACGCTGATCAATAACTACAGCTGGCTGATGCGTGCTGATAATAATTTAAATACAAGTGAATTTATTTTTACCATTAATTATGATGGGCTGAAGACTCAAGGATATGGCGGTACTACTTTCCTTACACATGCCCCCGTAGGGGGTTCTATGCCCGCCTCTGCTTTTGGTATAGGCGGCGGCTGGAGCGGTACACGCGTTACCAAGACCTTACCCGGATTATTCCCTGACCTGACAGGTACTGCCGATAAACGCTCACAGTTTTATACACCCGGGCAAAACCTGGAAATTGCCAACCTTACTACTTTTACCGATGGGTTGGCAGTAACAAAATATAAGAATATCAAGCGGGATGGCTCCAATGGTCAAAGCCAGGATTTTTCTGATATTGATATGCCATTATTCCGGTTAGCCGAAATGTACCTGATCTACGCAGAAGCCGTACTAAGAGGCGGTACAGGCGGTGATGCTAACGCTGCTTTGGGTTATATCAATAAAATACGTGGTCGCGCTTATGCCAATGATCCTAACAGTACAGCCGGAAATATTACGCAAGGGCAATTAACCCAGGACTTCATTTTGGATGAAAGAGCAAGAGAATTGTATTGGGAAGGTTTTCGCCGCACTGACCTTGTTCGGTATAACAAATTTGTTGAAAATACTTACTTGTGGCCATGGAAGGGAGGTCTTAGTTCCGGAACAGGTGTAGCTTCTTACAGGAATATATATCCCATTCCTTCCAGGGATATTAATGCAAACACCAACCTTGTTCAAAACCCAGGCTATTAATCAAAAAAACGATTGCGTATGAAAAATATATTAAAAATTCTTCTGTTCTCTTTTACGCTGATCATTACTTTATTTTCCTGTAAGAAAGATGAACATAAAGACTATTTTGAAGGAGGTACTGCGCCTGTACTGACAGCCGATAGAGCAGTTATTCCTATGTCATATGCCACACAAGGCAATGTAGCGGTGAAATTATCCTGGACTAACCCCAATTACCAGTTCACAACGGGTCTTAGCTCCCAGGATGTTTCTTATTTGCTTGAAGTAGATACTACTGGTGCTAACTTTACAAATCCCAATAGGAAACAGCTGGGAATTGCCAGCGATTTATCTATTACCCTGACACAGGCAGACGTGAATGATTACCTGCTTAACCAGCTTAACCTGGCGGTAAATGTGCCTCACAATATTGAATTCAGAATCACAGCATCGCTAGTCAATAATTCCGTTCCGATTACCTCCAATGTATTGAAGTTTACGATTACACCGTATGTCATACCTCCTAAGATTACGCCTCCCTCAACCAATACACTTTTTATTGTGGGGAGTGCCACACCGGGAGGCAGCACGCATGGATGGGATAACCCTATTTCTCAAACGGTATCTGTGCAGCAATTCACCCGTGTGAGCGCGACGTTTTATACTATAACGTTACCCCTTATCGGTGGTGGCGAGTATAAATTAATTGGCAGCAACGGCTCCTGGAATGAACAATGGAGTGTGGCTGTAGCCGATGACCCGACCAAAATATACGGAGGTGATTTTGTCTTTAACGGGCAAAATTGCCTGGCGCCCCCCACCAGCGGAAACTACAAGATTGATGTAGATTTTCAAAGAGGAAAATTTACAGTTACTCCACAATAACCGTTTAAAAAAACAGATATGAAATATATACATAAATTTCTTTTTCTGTCAGCCATTACTGCGCTTGTATTGACATCCTGCAATAAGATTAAAGATTTGCCTCATTATTCCAATGGGACTGCAGTTCAACTGACATCTTCCAAGACATCCGTAGTTCCTACGCCTGCGGATTCGGCGAACGTTATCATTTCCTTTTCATGGACAAGTCCTAAATATGCAACAGACACCAGTACTTATAAATTTATCCTGGAAATAGATTCCACCGGCCGAAATTTTTCTAAAGAAGTGACCAGGGTTATGAGTGGTAAACTTAATACGTCTTTTACGGGTCAGCAGATTAATACCATTCTGGCAGATTTTGGCTTTGCCCCTAATCAAACTGTTAGTTTGGATTTAAGAATAACCTCTTCGTATGGTAATAACAATGAACGCCTGTTTTCGAATGTTGTTAAGATAAGCATTACCCCTTATTTAATTCCTGTAACACTTGTACCATCTTCCACCAGTCCTGTAGTATTGCAAGTCAACAATGCCAGCAAT
>JAUZOA010000087.1 GCA_030706685.1 Bacteroidota bacterium | reverse complement strand
CTCTGTCAAATCAACTGGCACATAGTCCGCATGTGTCAACCATGTGCTATCCTTGTGTCATCCTTGTGCCATCCTTGTGCCATCCTTGTGAGTAAAGGCGTATTGACTAAGGGATAGCACAAGGATGAAGCATGGATCACTCATAGATAGCCCAGGATCAACAGATTAAGGCTTTGGTTATGCTATTAAAGTATTATATATTGAATATCAATGTCTTATTGATAAACTAACCTTGGCTAGATACTGCTTCACACTAATTACGGTAAAACCAGTTGGTGGAAATTCACTGGTCTTCCCCCCTGCCTTTTGTTCTTGTCTTGTTTGGAGTTAAAGCATTCATTTCTGCTCAGTGAATGCTTTAACTCCGAACAAGAGCCGGAAGACCTTAAGAAAAGACGAAACAATTCCAGTAAGGGGCAGTTTTGAATAGCGTCTCAGTTTGAAATATTGAAACTGACACTATCCAGTTTTGCCGGTTAAGGTATTTTCAGATAATCCTCTTAACTTAGGCATCTTATTCAACTCTTGCGAAAGATTGCTGCCATATTACTGTTTCTTCTCCTCCTGTTCAACTGGTATGGGTACAGGATCGTGATCCTGCTGATGCAGCAAAAGGAAGACCGCAAACTTGAATCATTGATCGATAATAGCCGGTACGACGAATCCGATCTCATCGAAATCCGGGTGCCACTGAATATGCCTTACCTGCAGCGGGTAACTGAAAATGAAAGATTATATGGCCAGATAGAAATTGACGGCAAGTTATATACGTATGTCAGGCGGATAGTGGATAGCGGCGTAGTCGTTTTACAATGCATCACCAACACATCACAACAACAATTGCTGAAAACGATAAATAATGACTGGACCAAAGCCAATTGCGGTCTCGACAATGATCACCCGGGCAAACAACAGCAACAATCTTCTTCCTTCGCTAAAAATTTCTGGAGTGAATATGACGGGCAAACTGTTCATAAATCCCCGGGAGAATTCCCTGTTCTGAATACAACCGTATTTTCTTCTTATTCTTTCTATATCCCCGAAATCAGCCTGAACACTCCTCACCAGCCCCCGGAATGCTGAGCCAGCAGGCATTTCAGGTTCCACAACTCTTTTTCATTGATAAAATATTGTTTATATGCGAATAGCATGGATGGCTATTGCAGTTTGGTTATTCGTAACCGCCTGCAAGAGAAAAAATGATTATGTAAGTATTATTCATGATCCTGTTTTGTTTTCCAATACCGTGCACGAACTGAATAGTGTGGTGATGGGAAATAATTTCAGCCCTATCGTTGCCTCGAGAAATTATATGTATGCCAGTGTGGCTGCTTATGAAGTGATCGCGGCCGGTTATCCCGAAAAGTATCAATCATTGGCAGGACAATTGCATGGGCTGAAAAACGTCCCTTCACCCGGTACGGGTAATAAAATTGATTTCGAATTCGCGGCTATCCTCGCTTATTGTAAACTGGGAGAAGCGGTTACTTTCCCGAAAGGAAGCATGTCTTATTACACCGACAGTCTGAAAAAAATGGCCCGGCTTCACGGGATGGACGATGATGTATATAATAACAGTATCGCCTTTGCCGACACCATTTCATCCGCCATTCTTGCCTGGAGCAAAGGGGATATGTACCTGCAAACCCGTACCTATCCCAGGTATAATGTAACGAACACTCCCGGCAGATGGGTACCCACTCCCCCGGCTTATACGCCGGCTATGGAGCCTCACTGGAACCAGATAAGGACGCTGGTACTTGACAGCGCTTCTGAATTTGTGCCTCCCCGGCCACCTGATTTTGCTATTACTGATAAAAACAGTAAATATTATCATGAAGTGATGGCCATTAAAAATGCGGTAGACAGCCTTAATGATGAGCAAAAGCATATCGCTGATTTCTGGGACGATAATCCTTTCAAGCTTACGGTAAGCGGTCACCTGATGTTTGGCACCAAGAAATTTTCACCGCCGGGACATTGGATGAGTATCGTGGGTATTGCCGCGCAAAAGGCCCATTTTGATTTCGCGGCTACTGTTTATGCCTATGCCATTACAGCTATATCGCAATTCGATGCCTTTATTCAATGCTGGGATGAAAAGTACAGGAGCAATTATGCGCGGCCAGAAACAGTGATCAATAAATATATAGACCAAACCTGGCGGCCTTACCTGCAAACACCCCCTTTCCCGGAATATACCTGTGGGCATTCTACTGTTTCTGCGGCCAATGCCGAAGCATTGACCCATGTATTCGGTGATAATTTTTCCTACACCGACAGCAGTGAACTCGAGTTTGGAATCAAAAACAGGTCGTATACCTCTTTCAGGAATGCGGCTATCGAAAATAACTGGGCCCGTTTTTACGGGGGCATTCACTTTCATAATTCCTGCCTCGTTGCTAATGAATACGGGAAAAAGGTGGGCAACTTTATCATCGATCACCTGAAAATGAAGAAAGAATAATTGATTCACCATCAAAACTGTTTTATAAAATTTGTTTACATCATTTGAATTATTCGGCGGGCAGCGCCCCTTCTGAATACAATCCAAATGAACAGTAAACTTTAATTCATTAATAAAATGAAAAAAATACTACGACAAAATAGATTGATCCTCCTGCTTATTCTTTTTCTGCAGGGAGGATATTCCTTTGCCCAGACTGATATAGATGCTATCATGATGGAGAAAAACGCCTTTTGCGTGGGGCCCATGTATAGCTACAGCAGTTGGAAAAATTACTGGGAAGGAACGCTGAAACGGGATAACCAAAATCTCGGAAGGGTATCAACGCAAATGGTTGGCCTGATGGGTAACTACGGTATTACGCGTAACCTCAACGCTCTTTTCAGCGCTCCTTACGTAATAACCAAAGCATCTGCGGGAACGCTTCATGGTTTGAAAGGCATACAGGATCTCAGCCTTTTCCTGAAATTGAGAGCCTTGCAAAAAAAGATAGGCTATGGCAGATTGTCCTTGTTTGGTATCGGAGGTGTTTCATTTCCGCTTTCGAATTATGTCGCCGATTATTTACCTCTTTCGATAGGTCTGCACAGCAAAACAGCTTCGGCGAGAATAATGGTGGATTACCAGCGGGGCAATCTTTTTGTGACGGGCTCTGCTACCTACGTGTACAGGGATAATATTAAGATTGACCGCGACGCTTATTACACTACCGAAATGCACTATACCAATGAAGTGCGAATGCCGGACGGCGCCAATTATAATTTCCGGGCAGGTTTCAGGAATCAAAGAATGATTGCAGAAGTGATACTCAACAACTGGACAACTCTCGGTGGTTTTGATATTACCCGCAATAATATGCCTTTCCCCAGCAATAAGATGAACGCGACCACTGTCGGCATTAATCTCAAATATGTTCTTCCGCCATTGCCTCAATTATCCATAGTAGCCGGGGGCAGTACCACGGTTGCCGGAAGAAATATGGGCCAGGCAACTGATGTTTATGGCTCTTTCTTTTATGTATTTAACCTGGCCGGGAAGAAAAAATCAACCGGTAAAACGACAAAAACTAATTGATATGAAAAAAATAATTTTCTTTTTGGTCATTCTTATTGCGGCAACCTCATTATTATTTGTTGCCTGCAATAAGAATATTGAAAACAGAACAGACAATACAGCCGCTCTTAATCCGGCCAATATTGATTTGAATGCCGGTACATGGAAGCCTGTATTACTGATCGGGCCTACAGAATTCCCCGTTGCCGCTCCCATCGCTACTAATTCCCCGGATTATATTGCCCAGATTAATGAAATAAAGACATGGCAGGCGGATCTTACCGGTGCCGAGCAAGCCAGTGTAAAATACTGGAGTGCTGGCGCGGTTTTTCGTTGGAATGAAATCCTGAGAGAGCTGGTAGCAAAACATAATTTGCCTCCGTATCAAAATCCCGATGGCACTTATCCTGCTCCCAATGCCAATAATCCATTAGCTTATCCTCAATTTCCTTTTGCAAACCCGCCATATGCTGCCAGGGCCTATGCCTATTTCAGCGCCGCGCAATATGATGCACTGGTAGCTGCATGGTATTATAAAATGTTGTATAATCGGCCGGCTCCTTATACCGTTGACGCCACCGTGAATGTTCTTATTCCCAAGTCCACTCTTCCTTCTTATCCCTCAGAAGATGCCGTAGTGGAAGGAGCTGCAGTAGAAATGCTGAAGTTATTATTTCCCGGCGACCAGGACTTTATTCAACAAAAAGCGGAAGAACATAAGCGTGCGAGAATTATTGCCGGCGCTAATGTCCGGAGCGATATTGAAGCCGGAGAATTATTAGGGAAACAGGTTGCACAAAAATTTGTAACAAGAGCAAGAGGTGACAGGGCGGGCACGGCGGGAGGCAACCAAACTGTATGGACACAACTAGAAACAGATTGTATTGCAAGAGGAGAAGTTCCATGGATCAGCCAGGAAACTCCCAAACGCCCCCCCATGCTGCCATTGTTCGGAAAAGTAAAAACCTTTTTGTTTGATTCATTGACAATGGTCACACAGATCCGCCCGGCCGCTCCACCTTCTACGTCATCCCAGCAATTTAAAGATGAAACCAATGAAGTATTGTATTATAGTCAAAATCCAACAAGAGAAAGAATGAGGATCATTCAATTCTGGGCCGATGGTGTAGCCACTTTTACGCCGCCCGGTCACTGGAATGCAATAGCAGCAGAAGATTTTTTAAAACAAAACTTCAGTGAAGTTCGCTGGGCGCGTAATATGGCGTTGCTTAATATGGCAGAAATGGATGCGGCCGTGGTCTGCTGGGATGCAAAGTTCACCTACTTTAATCCGCGACCTTCACAGGTTGATCCGCGAATAAAAACATTGACGGGCTTACCCAATTTTCCTTCGTACATATCAGGACATTCGATATTCAGTGCTGCGGCCGCTACTATCCTGGGACATATCATTCCCGCAAGAGCCACAGACTATACCAATATGGCGACAGAAGCAGAGATGTCCCGTTTATATGGGGCCATTCATTACCGCAGTGACATTGAAAAGGGATTTACTGCAGGAGTTAAAGTGGGAAATTATGCTATACAAAGAGCCGTGACAGATGGCGCAGAATAAATTTTTAGGGATTAAACAAATACGGCGTAGCAATTCTTTGCTGGCGCCTTCTTTTCCTTGTCGCTCATAAATATTTAAAAAAACATGCCTTACATTCCATTAGAAGAACATTTACCCGGCATCACCGGCCTGCTGGAATACAGGAGAGATACGGCTGCGCCCATCCGTGAACTGACACAGGTTTTGCTTCGCGGCCCTTCTTCTTTGACGGAAGGAGAAAGAGAATTGATCGCTACTATTGTTTCTCATCGTAATCAATGCCGTTTCTGTACAAATGCGCATACGGCTGCCGCCGATATTTTGCTGGGAGAAGACAATACATCAGCAAAAGTAAAACAGGATATAGCTATCGCTCCCGTCAGTGATAAAATGAAAGCCTTGCTGACCATCGCGGCGCAGGTGCAGGAAAGTGGTAAAAGTGTAACTGCGGACTCTATACAAAAGGCGAAAGATGCCGGGGCTACAGACATAGAGATACACGATACTGTTTTAATAGCAGCATTGTTTTGCCTGTATAATCGTTACGTAGACGGGCTTTCTACTGTTACCCCTGCCGACCCTGCATTTTATACATCACTTGGGGAGCGGTTAAAGAATCATGGCTACAACCGTTTACCTCAGGGCTATGATCATCTGAAAAAAAATAAGCCACAGGAAAAATGAGCGCAGGCAATATATACTCCAATGAACAGGTAAAAATTCCGGCTATACCCATAGCCAAAAAATCAACTGGCAGGCTTACTGTTGTTTTTGTCATCTGCTTTCTCAGCACTATGTCCGGCGGTATCGTATCGATGCTTATGTCGGTTTATTTGCCGGTAGCAGTAAAAGATTTGCTTGGCAATGTGTCCGATGACAGGTTAAATGATGTAAGCGCCTGGATAAATGCCCTTTTTATTTTTGGGTGGATGGCTGGCGGTATTGTGTGGGGAATTATATGCGATAAAACCGGCCGTTCCAAATCCGTGATATTATCTACTGCCTGCTTTGGTTTATTTGCTATCCTAACAGGTCAGTCATCATCCTGGTTTTTTGTAAGCGCCTGCAGGTTTTTATCAGGGTTTGGTATTGGTGGCGTACTGGTAACAACCGTTATTCTTATCGCGGAATTATGGACAGGTAAAAAAATTGCAATCATCCAGGGCATTGTTTCTTTGGCTATGCCTGTTGGTTTTTTTGTGGCGGGCGCCATCAATAACGGGGTTGAAAACTGGCGCGCTGCATTTTGGATTGGCATTATACCGCTGCTTTTAGCGCTTATAGCCGCGTTTACTTTACCGGAATCGGAAGAATGGAAAAAAAGAAAGCAAAGAACCCGGCTGAAAGAAAATACAGATCAAAGACTTTTTTCGGCTGGTAACAGAAAAAATTTACTAATTGGTTCCGTAGTATTTGGCACTATGCTTATTGGTTTATGGGCTGTGTTTTCATGGGCGCCTACCTGGGTCCAAAGCATATCAGCATCTGCTGATGTGCAGCAACAGCGCGGCTTAACCATGATGCTGCTTGCAGCAGGCGGGATTGCAGGCAGTTTCTTTTCCGGGTGGATCGTCAATGCCATCGGCCTGGTTAAAACTATGCTTATATGTTTTGCAGCTTGCTTCATCATGACGTTTGTTGTCTTCAAACTAAATAACAACGTAACAGTGATCACATTTTCGGAAATGGCAGTGCTTGCCTTTTTCTTTGGCATCAGCCAGGGAGCGCTCGCCGTGTATATCCCTGCTTTGTTCCCCACCGGGATCTGCGCGTCCGCGACCGGCTTTTGTTTCAATGCAGGCAGGCTATTTACAGGAACCGTAGTTTTTTTCATAGGAGCGCTTGTAAGCTGGCTGGGTGGTTATGGCAATGCAGTTTTTATTTTCTCTTTTGTATTGGCAGCAGGTTTTATAGCAACACTGCTTTCAAGGAAAATGAAAACAAGCTAATGCTGTATAAAAGATTTATTATAAAAAAACAATTAAATGGCATACATACAAGTTCCCGAAGGCGTACCCGGCATAAGAAGCCTGGTGCTATTCAGACCTGAGACCGGGAAACCATTATATGAACTGGCCCAGGTTTTATTACGGGGACCCTCTCCGTTAACGGAAGCGGAAAGAGAGTTGATAGCCGCTTATGTCTCCGGCAGAAATGATTGCCTGTTTTGCAGGAATAGTCATGCCGCGGCAGCAAGATGTTTATACGGGGAAGATAAAAATTTAGTAGATGAAGTATTGAAGGATATGAACCACTCGCCCGTAAGTGATAAAATGAAAGCCTTATTGAATATTGCCGGCAAAGTGCAGGTACTGGGCAAAGAAGTAACTCCTGAAGATATTGCTGCAGCCAGGCTATCCGGCGCGGGTGACAGGGAGATACATGATACTGTATTAATAGCCGCCACGTTTTGCATGTTCAACCGGTACGTAGACGGGCTGGCAAGCTTTACACCCATGGATGCATCGGCATATGAAGAAATGGGAAAGCGAATGACCGAAAAAGGATATGTATTACCTCAACCTCAAAATAATAAGTAATGGCATATATAGAATTACCGGAAGGGTTACCCGGCATACGGGGGCCAATGGCCTTTAGGCCGGAAACAGCCAAACCATTGAATGAGCTGGCAGAAGTTTTATTAAGAGACGACAACAACACGCTCAGCCGCGGCGAAAGGGAATTGATTGCCACCTATGTTTCTTACCTGAATGATTGTTTTTTTTGCCAGAATGCTCATGGCGGCATCGCGCAGCATTATCTTGAATGTTCTATGCAGTTCATTGACGCGGTGAAAAAGGATTTTCAATCAACTCCTGTGTCTCCTAAATTAAAAACCTTATTGTCCATTGCCGGCAGTGTACAAAAGGGCGGCAAGTATGTTACAACCGGGCAAATTGAAGAAGCAAAAAAAGCGGGGGCCACGGACAGGGAGATACATGATACAGTACTGATTGCAGCAGCTTTCTGTATGTTCAACCGTTATGTGGATGGGCTTAATACCCAGGCCCCGGCAGACAGAGAGTTTTATGTGAAAAGAGGCAAACAAAGAGCTGAAGAAGGATACCTCCATTTTGATTTGTACAAATGATGAATCAAATAATAAGAATATGAAAAAACTTTTTTGGCTTGGCCTTTCCGGGCTGGTCTTATTCGAAATAGCTAATGTGTATTTCATTATGCCTCTTCCGGGCAGCCAGCAGATGAACAGTATTGACATCGCTTATTTTTTATACAAATGGCGCTGGATCTTTCGTGTTTTATTCGGGCTTATGATCATCACCGGGCTGTTGCGGTCCCGATGGAAAAGAAAATGGGTGCTGGTCATTCCTGTTCTTTTAGTAGCGGCTGTAGCTTATATGGCTAATTTTAAAATGGCCGCTGATACCATGTTTCAGCAGCCCAGACAATTGTTGCTTGCAGGTGCAGATAAAAATAAAGTAGATTCCAACCGGTTGGTTATCGGCGTTTCAATTAATGGGGAAGCCAAAGCTTATCCTATACAATTTTTGGGCTATCACCACCACATACAGGATACCGTAGGAGGCAAACCCATATTGGTCACTTATTGCACCGTATGCAGAACGGGCAGGGTATTCGAACCGATCGTCAATGGCAAAAAAGAAAAATTCAGGCTTGTAGGCATGGATCATTTTAATGCAATGCTGGAGGATGCCACCACTAAAAGCTGGTGGCGCCAGGTCACCGGTGAAGCGATTGCCGGCAAGCTAAAGGGCGAGCGATTGCCCGAAGTATTCAGTACACAAACTTCATTGGCGGAATGGCTGAAATTAAATCCTACCTCTCTTATTATGCAGGCCGATTCTTCATTCATAAAATCATACAGCGCAACTACAAAATATGAGGATGGTAAAAGCAGGGACAACTTAACAGGTACCGACAGCCTTTCCTGGAAAGACAAATCATGGGTGATCGGTGTAAAGATCGGCAAAGAAAGAAAAGCTTATGACTGGAACCAGCTAAAGAAGGAAAGGCTTATTCATGATAAAGCAGCCAATACCCCTCTATTACTTGCATTGGCCCCCGGTGATAAAAGCTTTTTTGCATTTGAAAGACCTGGTAATGACGCGAGGTTTTCACTGAGCCATGACACCTTAGTGTATAATAACAGGCATTTCAGGATAGATGGAAAAGGCATTGATACCAGCTTTTCTCTAAAGCCTTTGCCTGCTTTCCAGGAATTCTGGCATAGCTGGCGAACTTTTAATCCCGGTACTGAGAAATACTGAGCCCTGCCGGTTAATATTTGGGTAATGGGAAAAAATATAACCGGCTCTTGTTCAGCCATTGACTTATCCCGGAGAGGCATATCGTAATTCTCCCCGAAGGAAGTCAGCTGATTTTATCCTAATTTTAAACTAAAGAGGATAATACAGGTCACAACGCTTACCCCGTACCGCTTCCAGGAAAGAGAAAAATCAGTTACTAAACACCAGGTTATGAGAAAGCTCTGCGTTTTGCTTGCCGCGATTGCGTTAATCGCCGTTTCTTTACCGGCCAATGCCCGGGCAGTTTCCCCCGATGTTGCAAATTTTACTTTTAGTATCGATCCGTCAAACAACAATGTTACTTTTACCAATACTTCTTCCATTGGCAGTGAACCAGGTACCCGAAAAGCATTCTGGAGCTTTGGTGATGGCAGTAGTCAATGGACAGGCGCGTTGGATGGGACCCAGCATCACTACCAATCTGCGGGTACTTATACAGTCTGTTTAAAAATTTAC
The DNA here is from genome assembly GCA_030706685.1 of Bacteroidota bacterium. Classification (GTDB taxonomy): domain Bacteria; phylum Bacteroidota; class Bacteroidia; order Chitinophagales; family Chitinophagaceae; genus VBAT01. The sequence goes on along the minus strand of JAUZOA010000087.1, from coordinate 11,592 downwards.
AGGTATGCCAGCAATACCAATGATTCTGTTCTGACGGCAGATATTTGCAAGACAGTAACGATCGAATCAACCTGTTCTGCCAATTTTGAGTCGGTCGCCAGTACTGCCACTACTCTCGGCAAATATTTTATTGCACAGCCCTGGCATAGCCAGAGTAAAAAACCGCTGAGGGTCTGCTGGACATTCGGGGACAACCATGATACCTGTATTCAATACACTACAACTTACACCGGCACTTACAATACTTATCACTTATATGCCCAGCCCGGTACTTATAATGTATGCGTCGATATTCTTTATGACGGTGGCTGCGAAGCGCATAGTTGTCATACCATACAAACGGGTGAACAGGATAGCTGCCATGCTGATTTTGAATCACCGGCTACAAGTCCTACAGCTCTTGGAAAATATTTCATCGCGCAGCCCTGGCATAACCACAATAAAAAACCTGTACAGGTATGCTGGACATTTGGCGATAACCGGGATACCTGCATTCAATACCCGGTAACCTATACCGGTACTTATGCCGTCTATCATTTATATGCCCAGCCCGGTTCCTATAACGTATGTGTAACCATTCATTATGACGGAGGCTGCGAAGCGCATACTTGTCATATTATACAAACCGGCGAAGCAGATAGTTGCCGGGCCGATTTCGAAAGAATACCCACTACATCCAGTAATGTTTTATCCGCTTCATTCCGTGCATTACCCTGGCATAACCATAATAAGAAGCCATCACAAATTTGCTGGACATTTGGGGATGGAACAGATACCTGTATTCATTATGGACAAGATTACACCGGCTCTTATGCTGTCAATCATAATTATCAGCAGGCAGGGCAATACGAAGTATGTATCAGGATTATTTATGATGGTGGTTGCGAAGCGATGAAATGTAAACTTGTCGTCATTCCCAATGAGAATTCCTGTGCTGTCAATATATTTGAGATCACACCTTCGATCACCAGTCTCGAAAGAGCATTCTATGCTTCGGTGATATCCGCGCCTAATCACCCGGTTGATCATATCTGCTGGAATTTTGGCGATGGGACGGATACTTGTATCACGGCGACATCATCCAGTCCGCCCAGTCTCACCATACATCATACTTACCCGGGCCCGGGTGTTTACAGGATATGTGTCAGGGTCGTCTTCCAGGGCGGGTGTGTGGCAGAAAATTGCCATGAGACAGTAATAAGAGGCCCGAATGACAGGTGCGGCGGGTATATGACAGATTCATTGACCGGGCCAAGAACATTTAAGTTCAGCGGCTTTTCTATCCATAGTCCCAATGACGCCGTGATCAGCTATCATTGGACCTTTGGTGACGGAACCAGCGCTGTGGGCCAGGAAGTGACACATGTATATAATACAGGAGGAGAGTTCAGGGTTTGTCTTACCATCTTAACCCAGATGGGTTGCGAAACAAGGATATGTAATACGGTAAGAGTGCCGGGCAATAACCAGACAGGTTTGGTATTGAGTCCAAACCCGGTCGTGAATACTTTACATGCTTTATTTTTCTCCACGCATGCGGAAACTGTTATGATAAGAATTATCAATTCCAATGGCATTGCCATAAGAACGTATACACGTAATGTAACAGTAGGTGCCAATAACTGGGATTTTGATCTGTCTGCTTTATTGCCGGGGGTTTATTTGTTCACTGTTCAATCCCCGGATCAACAGGCCAGCGCTATGTTTTTGAAACAATAGCAGTTCTGCTTTACTAACACACCATAAAAAAACCTCATCAAATGATGAGGTTTTTTGCTTTTTAGATTAAATTATTCTTTAGTACCGGTCCTGAAGTTTGGCAGAAAAGAGCTTTTAATTTCGATAACAGTATCCGGCAATCCCGCCGATTCGGCCTTTATCCGTATTATTCCGGCCTTCCTGTTTGATTGTATAATTGCCAGCGCCATTCCATTAAATACTTTTCTTAGAGGCGATTTCATATTGGTATGATCAAACGGATTGCCATTATCAAACCCTATGAGTTTCCCCTCACCTTCAATAGTCAATTTCACTTCATTGGAAGCAGTAGGTACCGTATTGCCATCCGCGTCTTTTATTAATGCTACTATTTGCTTTACGTCTTCCGTATCGCCATGTCCCGAATCAGGAAGCAGCATGATTTTCGCCGGCGCCCCGGTTGTTTTTATTTGTTCTGTAACAACTATCTTTCCTCCTTTCCTTCCCACTGCTTTTAATGTTCCCGGCTGATATGGCACATCCCATGTAAGATGCAGATCACCGGTTGTAGTATAAACCGGTGTTACATCATAGCGATTCCAGGCTCCGGAATTACCAACCCGTGGAAATTGAAGTGATTTTATCCCGAATGATTTATCGTTCAAAAAAAGTTCTACGCTGTCACAATTGGTATAGATCAGTACGGGTATCACTTGACCTTCGTGACCCTGCCAGTTCCAATGAGGGGAAATATGTATCATTGGTTTTCCTGTCCATTGACTCTGGTAGAAATAATAAGCGTCTTTGGGAAAACCGCAGAGATCAATGACGCCGGAACTGGAACTCTTTGCCGGCCATCTTGCTTCGCCGAGATAATCAATACCCGTCCACATAAAATCACCTATTACATAATCATGCGAAGAGACAAATTTCCATAGTTGTTCGGCACGAATAACACCCGACATATTGGCCGCCCGTATTACAGATGAATCGATGCCGCCAAAGCCTCCGCCATAATAATTGCCCCGGATGCCGGGAATTGAAACGCTTTCCGTACCTATCATCTTCCATTCCGGGTGTGCTTGCTTGTCAATACTGTAAAACAATTCCCTTCTTTCATGCCAGCGATCCACATAATTATACCCGACAATATCCAGTGACTGAAGAAAGGGTAATGTCGCCGAACCATTATCTGCGGCAATATTATCGTTGCCCGTAGTAACCGGGCGGGTTGGATCTTCCCGGTGAAAAGTTTCCACTAATGACCGGAGTATTTCATATCCCTTTTCCATCTTTTGTTCACCAATCTCATTGCCGGCACTCCATATTACTACCGAAGGATGATTACGGTCGCGATGAATAAAATTTACCAGGTCCCTTTGCGACCATTCTTTAAAATAATTATGATAGCCCTGTTCTACTTTGCCCTGTGTCCACTCATCGAATATTTCATCCATTACCAGGAAGCCCATTTTGTCACAGAGATCCATAAACTCCGGCGCTTCAGGGTTGTGAGAAGTACGGATAGCATTACACCCCATTTCTTTCAGCAAACTGAATCTTTGTTCCCACATTGGAATTGGAACGGCGGCACCGACACTGCCTGCATCATGGTGTAAACAAACTCCATTCAGTTTGATCCTTTTGCCATTCAGGAAAAATCCTTTTACCGCGTCATAACGGATCTCCCGGATTCCAAAAGGGGTGATTGTTTCATCGATGACTTTATTCTCCATAAGAATTTCAGTCCTTAGCGTATAAAGATGTGGGGATTCAACGGACCATAGAGCCGGGGAATTGACATGGATCGTTTGTTGTACTTCTTTACTGGTACCGTTGTCTATCACTAAAGATGATTCCGCCCTGCCGGTTTCCCTTCCACTTTCATCAATCAGCAGGGACCGAAGAGTTATGTTTTTGGACGTTTTATAGCCGTTATCAATGGATGACCGTATGGAAACAACGGCAACAGCAGAATCGACAGAAGGAGTGGTGATATATGTTCCCCATGGCACTATGTGCAAAGGGTCGGCTATGTTCAACCATACATGCCGGTAAATTCCCGAACCAGAATACCAGCGGCTATTGGGTTGTTGGGAATTATCAACCCGCACAGCTATTAAATTTTTCTTTTTCTTTAAATAAGGCGTAAGGTCATAATAAAAACTCATGTACCCGTTGGGGTATTTCCCGAGGTAATGACCATTGATCCATACTTCGCTATTCATATATACGCCATCGAACTCAATCCATGCATTTTTACCTGCAGTATTTGCCGGAAGATCAAAACTTTTGCGATACCAGCCGATACCGGCAGGTAAATAACCTCCCCGGCCGGTTGTAGCAGCTTTTTCATCAAAATTTCCTTCAATACTCCAGTCATGCGGCAGATCCAATAGTCTCCACTTGCCATCATCGAATCTTATTTGCTCTGCACCGGGCCTGTCTCCCTGGTAAAATCGCCAGTCATCATCAAATAATATCCGCTGGCGGGGATTTCCTGCTGCAAAAGCTCCAATGACCGGCAATGAAAAGAAGGCCGCCACCAGGAAAATGATCTTCTTCATTGGTAAACATTTTTGGAATACGATTATCAGTTTTTACCCAGGTAATTTTTACTGATCTCATCATACATTTTGATAAAATCATTTGATTTACCATTGTTATCGAAAAAATTTTCCCAGGTACTCAGGGGTTCCCAGATACAGGTTCCTTTTCCTTTTCCATCCTTTACTTCAAAGGCGATCTTGTTCACTTCATTTTTAAGAGCGGAGTATTCTACTACGATCACATCTTTATTATACCTGCTTACCAGGTTATTTAAGTTATCCCGCAAGTCATCCAGTGTGCCGTGCCATTTGGGATAATAAGATAAACCGATCACATCAAAATGAACGCCGCGGGCAAGCATATTGTCAATAAAGAAAACCGATTCATCGTTTTGACCCCCAAGAGCAATATGCAGCATGATGACAACAGCGGGATCAACCGCTTTCACGGCTGCGATGCCCGCTTTCAGTAATTGCGCCAGGCTATCCAGGTTGCTTATATTCCCTTCCGGCCATACAAGGCCATGATTGATTTCATTGCCTACCTGAACCATGTCGGGCGTCGTTCCCTGGTCTTTTAATTCCTGCATTGTCTTCCGGGTATAGTCATAGAAAGCCTTTTTCAATTCATCAAACGTGAGACCTTTCCAGGCGGCCGGTTTGAATTGTTTACCGGGATCGGCCCAGTAGTCGCTGTAATGAAAATCGAGCAGGAATTTCATTCCTGCCGCTTTCACCCGTTTGGCCATCTGTTTGGTATGCGCCAGGTCGCAGAAACCTTTCTTGGGAGAGTAGCCGCTGTCCCTGGCAGGGTCATTGAATAGCCGCAGCCGCACATAATTAAATCCATGATCTTTTAAGATCATGACAGCATCTTTCTCTGTTCCATTATCGGAGAATTTCATTCCCCTGTCTTCCAATTGAGGTAAAAAGGAAATATCAGCGCCAAGCATTTTACCCGTTTCTCTTGGTTTAGCCGCTTCCGCGTTCAGTTCATAGTTTTTATCAGTGCTTACTGTAGCGACACTTCCGGGTGAAACCATGCTGATATCTGTGGAGCCTGTCCATAACCCGGTGGCCTTTGCCTCAAACTTTATACTGCCGGGATTTGTTCCCGATTGTACGATAACCTGGCATTTACCATTAAACAAGCTTCTTTGCCAGGCCCCTTCGGGGCATTTATCCGGCTCATGACTACTCGGATCACCATTGCCTACTCCAATGATCTTTGCATCGCCGGAAATAAAAAATTTTATCCTATTATCAGCATCGGGAACTTCACGTCCTTGCTGATCAACCACGCTTACATTAATAACAGCCACATCCTTCCCATCTGCCAGCATCGTTGTTTTATATGGCGTAATCTTTACTTCCGTCGCAGCACCTGTTGTTTCCACCCTGGTAGTTAATTTCTTTCCTTTCTTATACGCAACAGCTTCAAGCGTTCCCGGTTCATAATTCACCGTCCACTGCAAATGGCTGTTGCGTGGCATATCCTTTTTACCCAGGCTCTTTCCATTTAAAAATAATTCGACATTGTCGGCATTGGTATTAACCCATACATCAATGGGCTGTCCTCTTTTATCCCTCCAGTTCCAATGAGGCGAAATATGCAACACATCCTTGTCTGTCCACCAGGATTGATAATAGTAATAGATGTTCTTCGGAAAGCCGCACATATCCATAATTCCGAAATGTGAATTGATATCCGGCCATTGAAAAGGAGTTGGCTCTCCCCGGTAATCCAGGCCAGTCCAGACAAAACCACCGAGCCAGAAATCATTGTCAGCCGCCAATGTCCACCAGTCTTCTGCTTTACTGGCCCACCAGGGCGCTGTAATATCTTCGTCGGGTAAATAGCCCCTGATACTATCTTTTTCATAGATACCTCTTGTAGTAACCGTACTTCCCATTTCTGTGCCCATTATCGGCTGATCAGGATGATCCCTGTGATAATCAGCTACAGCAAACTGGCGGTAATTGAAGCTGCGTACGGGAATTACTTCATTGACGCCATGATAAATATTAGGCACATCGGCGGCATAGGTACAGGTTCGCGACGGATCCAGTTCTTTTTGTTTGGCAATAAATGTTTGCGCTATTCTTTTTCCCACGGTGGTAGTATGTATCCATCCTTCTTCATTTCCTATTGACCATATGAATACGCAGGCCCTGCTCCGGTCACGTTTTACCAGGCGTTCAAACTGGCTCATGTATTCGGTACCGCTGTTTAATAAACGTTGTTCATCTAATATCAGCATACCGAGACTATCACAGGCATCGAGTAATTCCGGTGTGGGTGCATTATGGCTGGTACGGTAAGCATTCGCTCCAAGGTTTTTCAACAGGCTTACCCGGTAATACTGGAGATAATCAGGTAAGGCGCTGCCTACCCCCGCATGATCCTGGTGATTATCTACGCCAAATAATTTTACATGTTTGCCATTCAAAAAAACACCATTGGGTTTTATTTCGATCGTACGGATTCCAACCCGCATTGTTTTATTATCTATTACTTTACCGCCTGATTTTATTTCAACGACAACCCTGTATAAATAAGGATCATCTATTGACCATAATCTCGGGTTATTGACGGTAATCTTTTGCGAAGCCGTTTTTGTTTCATTTATATCCAGGGATAATGGCTGTTCGGATGATCTTCCTGTTATTCTCCCCTCCCTGTCTGTTAAGTAAGATGATACGGTGCAGGCAGACAAAGAAAGGTTTTGATTCTCTACTTGTGTTTTCACATTGATAGTTGCTTTATTCCCGGTTACTTCCGAATAAGAGAATATGCCATCTTGCGCAATATGCAGGTTATTGTACTGATTCAACCATACATGGCGGTAAATACCGGCGCCTTCATAGAACCAACCTTCATATTGCGTGGCATCTGCTCTTACAACCAAAACATTGTCGCGGTCAAAGTTGATAAAATCAGTTATATCATAAGCGACGCCGACATAGCCGCTTTTATTATTTCCCAGGTAAAATCCGTTTACCCATATATTCGCATCCCGGAATATGCCATCAAACTGTATTTGAAACCGCTGGCCGGAGTCGGCTCTTGCAATAGTAAAATGTTTCCTGTACCAGCCAATGCTTGTTTCGGGAAATAATCCGCCCACCGGTTTAAAACCATGAGATTCTACATCAAAGTTCTCAACATGTACAAAGGGTAATTCAACAGCCCAATCGTGGGGAAGATTAAGGGTTCTCCAGGCGCTGTCTTTGAATCTCGGATCAACAGCAGTTCTTGCTGCGCCGCCTGACTTGGCAAAAATGGTAGCGATGCTATAGTTAAAATCTTTTTCGGGATTGGCAGCATGACCGAAATGAAATTTCCAGTTGTCATCAAAGTTAATCCGCTGGCGCGGGGAAATGGGTTGCGCGGTGGCAGTAATTCCCAGGCAAAGAATGAATAAGCAAAGAATAAATCGGTTAATGTACATGGGACCGGGCTTTAAAGATTGAATAATTATTTTTCTAACCATGCTGAAGCTATTTCGAGATCGGCTGGCTTTCCATCCCCATAACAAACAACCTGTAATTTTTCTGCATTCTGCAGGTTGAAATTACCTGTTGCATCAGCCCTGAACCATAAAGGCAAAAAGCCCGGGTAGGGTCTTGGCAATAGTAAACAGGAATCCAATTGGAGGCTGCTGAAAGGAATTTTAATATCCTGCCATTCACTTCCGGCAGTAATGTTTGCAGAAAAACATAAAGCATCATTTGCTATCATAGCTATTTTGGCGGTAATGTTATTTTCTGCCCGACCCCTTATCACTAACGTAGTGAATGACGACAGCTCTGATTGCCTGCCTTTTAATTTATCTCCAAAATAAAATTGCCAGCCCATTACCTGCTTATCAGTTAAGTTCTTTGCGGTTATGGTGGTGGCAAGCTGACTTGTTTTATCAGAAGGAACAAATCGGAAAGTATTATTGCGCCAGTCGGGATTGTATTGGATAAGATTTGCCCTGTCGGTATCTGTATTAAAAATTTCCAATCCGCTTTTGTCGTCAGCTATTATTGTTTGCCAGGTATCGTTATTGGCATTATCCCAGGCATAGGGATCTCCCTTATGATTCCCGGGGAATACATAATACTCGTTGTTGACTTTCTGGACTATGATGCGGTAATTCAAAATACCCGGCGTCACAGCGTCGGCAGGAATTTCAGCAATATATTCACCCGCACTTTTCTTTCGCAGGGGAATAGTTCTCCATCTTGGAATCGCCCGCATTTCAAGAGAAATTTTATCCGAAGCATCAAGCCCGGCGACTTTGGCTGAAATAATAAATGGCTTGCCGGAAGAAATTTCTGTATAAGGAGTGTGGGAGATAAATAATTCTTTTGAATATGGCTGGGGCGCAACGAACTCATCTGTACGCGTTCCTGCCGTGTTTATAGTTGCTATACTATCAAAAGGAACTTCTTTGGCTGTTAACAAATAGGCGCCGGGTGAGATATCAAATTCATTGGATCCGTCTCTGTTTATACGTCCCGGGGTGGCATTATGACTTCCGTCGTTTAACAACTGTACGGAAAAATTTGCCCCCAGGTCGGGAATCGAAATTTGCATTTTTTGTTTTTCCCATTGAATTCTTGTTACCTCTTTTTTTGGCGAAGCCCTTTCAAAAGGGTCACGGATATGAATGACATCGGGCATTACTTCCAGGCGCCACTTTCCATCTGCCAGTTTGTCTAAAAAATAAGCTCCGGTTCCACCGTATTGAACAACCGGTGAATTACCTACTCCTGCTATATGATTCAACTTTGAGATATTGACAGGCTTTGTGTTCGTAGAATTGGAATAATAAAACTCTTCCCCGCTGTTCATCTCGCTCAATGAATTTTTATAACTTACCCGGAAAACATCAAATAAAGTATCCGACGGATAGGTCCCATAGTTTTTAAGCCTTGGAATTCTATGGAACACTTTTGAAGCAATCAATAAACTAATGGCTTTGGACGGAGTATACGCCAGGTTGAGATAATGTGTCTGGTATTCGGTGTTAGCATATGCTGTAGCCATCGGGTCATATGCAAACTGTGTGCACCATTGAAAGCCGGCTTTTCTGTAAGTTCTCGCTATCGCAGGATACATGCACGATTGCAGTATATCTGCCGCATCAAATTCATAAACCATTTTTGCTTTGGTTCTGAAAGCGGGAATGCTGTCAAAAGGAATGATATACTGATCAACGTTGGGCAAGAAATTCCCTTTTTGTTCATGCCCTGCTACAAGACCCGTAGGGTACCATTGAAAACTGTGTCCTTCTACATTTGCTTTTGCTATCGCATCGGAGTACCAGGGTGATTCGCTGATATTGTAAAAGACAGGCTTTGTCCATCCCGTGCTCCGTATCGCCGCTGCAAGGCGATTGACATATTCAGTTGTTTTTTCTTTGGGCCCGCTGTGATGAGGTTCGTTATTGATCTCGACCGCTATAATATTAGGATCATCTTTATAAGCAGATTTTGTATAGGGGTTCTGGTGATTCAGAATCTGCTGCAGGTAATTCTCCTGTGCTTTGATCGCCACTTCTTTCACGACTGATTGATCTTTCCCGTATACACTGGAAAAGCCAATTGTTTTTTCATCTCTTTCAGGATAGCCATTTCCCCAAAAGGCAATGGGAGTGATAATGATCTTTATATTGCGAAGTTCCAATTGCTGCAGCAGGTAATCAAACAGGTCAAGATGCTCATTCACCAAAAGATTCCCGAGTGAATCGCTGATTTCCGTATCCCAGATATGTACCCTGAAAGCGTCCAGGCCTAAGCGGGATAAATGATATATATCTTCTTCAATCGCCTTCTTGATGTCCTTTCCCAGGGCCTTATGTGATCGATAGCCATAGGCGAATGGTACAGTATAATTTACACCAAAAAAAGAGGCTTCTGTTTTATCCTTTGTCCATCGCAGAACTCCTTGCTTATCAACAAATACCAGGTTTGAGTTCTTAGATTTCTTTTGGCTGTGCAAACGATTACATAAAAGAAGCGAACAACAAAGCAGTATTTTCAGATAAATGCCACATTTCATGATGACAAGCTTTTGGGATGACGCAAGGTATTAATTAAAGGCGTTCAAAGCTGCAGTAGGTTTGCCGGAATTATCAAATGCTCCCAGGGAATATCCCTGCCAGTTATTATAGCTTTCCGGTTCCCAATAAAGGACTCCAAGTCCCCTGCTGTTGGGAACTGAATTTGTTTTAGCAATGAGGTCAGCCAGAAAAGAGTTGCAGGTAGCTGCCTGGTCCCAGCTCATTCCTACTTCTACGATCATGACATCTTTATTATAGCGTGATACCATGTCATTCATATTAGCCAGGCATTGCGTATTCAGTGATGACCAGTTTGCAGGAGTTGGATAAAGTGACATGCCAATGATATCCCATTTAGCACCATTAGCGGTCAGACCGTCAAACATCCAACGGAATAAACTATTGTCGAACCCATTTGATATATGTACAATAACCTTTGTAGTGGCACTTACTGCTTTTACTGCATCATATCCTGAATTTACCAACTGCGCGAAATTGCTCATATTGGCTGATGCTTTTCCATCGGGCCATAGCATACCGTCATTAGTCTCATTACCTACTTGTACCCATTCGGGGGTTACACCGGCATTTTTTAGGGCCGTCATTACATCCGTGGTATGATTGTATACGGATGTTTTTAACGCCGCAATTCCCTGGCTTGCCCATGCAGCCGGTTTTGTCTGGTTGCCGGGATCTGCCCAGGTATCGCTATAATGAAAGTCAATCATCACGCGCAAACCGAGGTTCTTAGCACGTACAGCTTTTGCGACTACATCAGCGCTATTGTTCCAGCCAGCGGCAGGGTTCACCCACACACGGAGTCTTATCGTGTTCATACCGATATTTTTCAAAATCTGCATACAATCCTGCTCCGCGCCACTGCTATTATAGAATTTCTTGCTGGCTGCTTCCATTTCCGTCAGCCAGCTTATATCCGCGCCTTTTGCAAATTGAGTGTTGACGGGTGGAACGGGGGGGACGGGTTCAGGGCCATTTCCTTTCTTACAACCTGTGCCAAGACTCAGCACCAAAGCAGCAATAATTATTTTCAGGCAGGTTTTCATTGTTGTAAAATAATGGGAAAACAATTGATAATATCGCATAGAAAGTTAGCAAATAATTCGCTGACTGCCAACGACAATATGGGTCTTTTACCGGTGGCGGCGTACTAAATAAATAGCCCCGGATCGGGTTATTGTAAATACCATTGCAGCTGCCAGGAGCTCATGCCGACAATAACTTCCTTTGTTCCAGCCGCACAAACATTTTATCCACTTCCTGGTCCTGGTAGG
>JAUZOA010000086.1 GCA_030706685.1 Bacteroidota bacterium | reverse complement strand
TTTCCTTCATATTGTTTCAATGTAGCCAGCAACTTTTGAAACTCGGGTTTCAATGCTTTGGCGCCAACATCGAATGAGCGACGAAGGAATTTAAACATTTCTTCCTCTACGAGGCTCAGGCTTTCCATTTTTGCCATAAAGCGATAAACGGATTTGGTGAGGTATTCCAGCAGTTCAAAATTCCCAAGCTCATAATGAGCAATAAGATGAAGCAGCCGCGCATAACATTGAAGGTCGGTGCGCAGGTCAGGCTTCTGGTTGATGATCTTCCCGAGATAATGAATTGTCTTTTCATTGTTACCGCTTCCAAAATATAGACAAGCGATTTTATAATAGAAAACCAGTACGCGGTGCCGGTCAAGATACAATTTGTACTCATCCAGCTTTGCTTCAATAGAAGGGACCATCTTAAGACCTTCGGTAAACTTTCCCTCGAGAAAATGCAGGTTGATCTTGGCTGTATATAAATAAACAAAGGTCAGGATACGGTTATTATCATTTTGCAAAACCACTTTACGGTGTGAAAATTTGTCGAACTGCTCAATGGCTTCTTCCAGTTTGCCCGGGTTCAGCAAATCAAAATGAGCGCCCATCAGGTTATGCATCCCTTTTATATAATTGCCTGTTTCCACTTCTATCATGAAGGGCTCCTGTTCAAAAAGATCTACCCATTTCTGCGTATAGCGATAATACTGCAAAAAATCCTGGCGGATAAAATGATACCAGCAATAGGATTGATACAGGTACAGTTTTTCATAAAATCCTTTTGCCGGCTTTGCTTCTTCGGGAAGATGCGATGTGAGAATTCTTTTCAGCTCCTCCTCATCTTTTTTATTACGGGCATGCCCATGCTGAATATACCAACTGTATAAGCGTAAAGAAAGATTGGAAAGCGTATTGACCAATGAAAGCTGTGCATTCACCGCGTCGGACTCATGGGAAAGCTCCTCGGCCCTGTTTTGCATGCTCCTGGTAATGAAAAGCGCCTCGATCTTTTTTTCAAAGAATAAAACCTGCTGCAGGTAGGTAAGCTGGTGATTGGCTTTGGCAAGCTCTTTCATCCTGTCCAGTACCTTCAGGCTTTGCAGGTATAGCCCTTTATTATACAATATTCTTGCCTGGTCCATTTGTTCATGCAGTTGGATATCAATATTGTCTTCATCCTTTATAATCCGGAGGCTGGAAAGTATTTGACGGTATAAATGCGCCTTGATATTGGATAGCTGTTGCTTGCTGATAGACTTGTTTTTCTTCAGCAATCCTGCTTCATCATAATCATTCATCTTATCCAGGGCATCAAAAAGCTGGATAATCTTCAGGTTCTCACTGCCTGAGTTGCGCTTCACAAAAAGCTTAAAATTCCTCTTTTCGGACTTTTCAAGCGATTTGACCAGCTGAAATAAGGCATCTGTAGACCGGTTGGGCATCGTAATTCCTGTTATTTAAAATCCTTGACTGTAAAGCCTTTCAGGGCTTTTCGACCAATTTCAACCGTGTAAAACACGGGCTATTTTGGTTTTACCCGCCTTTGGAACATCGGTAACTTAGACAGGCAGGCTGTTTATTGATTTTTCCATAGCAAGCAATACAAAAATAAGCAGCCTGTCTTCTAACCCCTACAACAATATTAATTAATTATGGCCGACGGAAAAGTTGACATATTTGACACCACTCTCCGGGATGGCGAGCAGGTGCCTGGTTGTAAACTCAATACCAAGGAAAAGATCCAGTTGGCTCTTGCCCTTGAAGAACTTGGCGTTGACATTATCGAAGCCGGTTTTCCTATCTCCTCTCCCGGCGATTTTGAATCGGTAAAGCAAATCGCCAAAGTTATAAAGAAATCAACTGTATGCGGCCTTAGCCGTGCTGTTCAAAAAGATATTGAAACAGCCGCCGAAGCGTTAAAATCTGCCAGGCGGCCCCGCATCCATACAGGCATCGGTACTTCGGACTATCATATCAGGGCCAAATTCAATTCTACAAGAGAAGATATTCTCGAAAGAGCCATACAATGCGTGAAATGGGCCAGGAATTTTGTGGAAGAGGTAGAGTTCTACGCGGAAGATGCCGGTCGCACCGATAATGAATACCTGGCCACGGTGATTGAGGCCGTCATCAAAGCCGGCGCTACAGTAGTGAATATCCCTGATACTACCGGTTATTGTTTACCTCATCAGTATGGGGAAAAGATCGCTTATCTTATCAATAATGTTCCTAATATAGATAAGGCCGTTATCAGTTGTCATTGCCATAATGATCTTGGATTAGCCACGGCAAATTCCATTTCCGGCGTACTGAATGGCGCCAGGCAAATTGAATGTACCATCAATGGTCTTGGCGAAAGAGCCGGGAATACCTCGTTGGAGGAAGTAGTGATGATCCTGAAGCAACATCATAGTCTTGGTTATTATACCCATATCAAAACCCGGCAACTGAACCCGGTCAGTCGTCTTGTATCCGATACCATGCGTATGCCGGTACAGGCCAATAAAGCTATTGTCGGGAGCAATGCCTTTTCTCATTCATCAGGTATTCACCAGGACGGATTTTTGAAAGATGCGCAGACCTATGAGATCATAGCCCCGGAAGAAGTAGGCGCTGATGGTTCGAAAATCGTATTGACGGCAAGAAGCGGGCGCAGTGCATTGGCCCATCGTTTCCAAAAATTGGGTTACCAGTACAATCGTAATGATATTGATGTACTGTACCTGGAATTTTTAAAAGTAGCAGACAGGAAGAAGGAAGTGGAAGATGCAGACCTGGAAATAATGGCAAAGAGCTTTGATGCAATTATAATAACTACATAAATTTTTAAGCAGTTAGTTTTAAAAGGCGTGATGTTTCTACATCATGCTGTTCTTAAAAAAGGAAAAATGGGAAAGACATTATTCGAAAAGATCTGGGATAAGCATATCGTCAAAACAATTGACGGCGGGCCTTCTGTTTTATATATTGACAAACATTTTATTCATGAAGTAACCAGCCCGCAAGCTTTTACCGGTCTTAATAAAAGAGGAATAAAAGTTTTCCGTCCCGGCCGGGTGATAGCTACTGCCGATCATAATGTACCGACCCTCAACCAGCATTTGCCGATCAAGGAAGAGTTATCGAGGCTGCAGGTAGAAGCATTAAAAAAGAATTGCGCTGAACAGGGCATAGAATTGTATGGCCTTGGGCACCCGTTCCAGGGCATTGTTCATGTGATAGGGCCTGAGCTCGGAATTACACAACCAGGCATGACGATCGTATGCGGCGATAGCCATACATCCACGCACGGCGCTTTTGGCAATATAGCTTTTGGAATAGGTACCAGTGAAGTGGAAATGGTATTGGCAACGCAATGTATCCTGCAAACCAAACCAAAGCTGATGCGCATCAATATTGAGGGTCAACTGGATAAGGCAGTGGTCAGTAAAGATATCGTCCTGTATATATTATCGCAGATCACATCGAGCGGCGCTACCGGCTATGCTGTTGAATTTGCCGGTTCTGCTATCCGGTCGCTCTCTATGGAAGCGAGAATGACTATTTGCAATATGAGCATCGAAATGGGCGCACGTTGCGGCATGATCGCCCCGGACGAAACCACTTTTAATTATTTAAAAGGAAGAAAATTTGCTCCATCGGGTGAAAAATGGGAAAGGAAATTGACTTACTGGAAAACATTATACAGCGATAAAGATGCCGTCTTTGATAAAGAAATAACTATTAACGCTGAAGATATTGAACCGATGATCACGTATGGTACCAACCCGGGCATGGGTGTTGGCATAACAGGTCATATACCCGCGTTGAATGAAATAGAGGAAAACGAAAAACTTTCTTTTGAAAAATCCCTTGCCTATATGGGTTTGCAGCCCGGAACAAATATCAAAGGTAAGAAAGTAGATTATGTATTCATCGGCAGTTGCACCAATTCAAGGATTGAAGACTTGCGTATGGTGGCTTCATTTGTCAGAGGAAAACATAAAGCGGCAGACGTGGAAGTGTGGATAGTGCCGGGAAGCAAGCAAGTAGAGAAGCAGGCGATTGAAGAAGGCATTGATAAAATATTCGCGGAAGCGGGTTTTACATTGCGTCAACCCGGATGCAGCGCTTGCCTGGGTATGAATGAAGATAAAATACCAGCAGGTAAGTATTGTATCTCTACTTCCAACAGGAATTTTGAAGGAAGACAAGGGCCTAATGCAAGAACGTTTTTAGCCAGCCCCTTGTCCGCCGCGGCAGCGGCCATTACCGGGATGGTTACTGATGTAAGAGAAATGCTTACCAGCAATAATTAAACAAGTAGTAATTAATAAGAATGAGCAAAGGCTTTCAAAAAATAATAAGTACCGCGGTTCCGCTGAATATCGAAAATGTAGATACCGACCAGATCATTCCTGCCCGCTTCCTGAAAGCAACCAGCCGGGATGGCTTTGGAAAGAATTTATTCCGTGACTGGCGCTATGAAAACGACGATGAAACAAAGCCAAAGAAAGATTTTATTTTAAACAATCCCGCTTACAAAGGGAGAATATTGATAGCCGCAAAGAATTTCGGTTGTGGTTCATCAAGGGAACATGCCGCATGGGCCATCAAAGATGCCGGTTTTGATGTGGTAGTCAGCAGTTTCTTTGCAGACATTTTTAAAAACAATTCACTTAATAATTTCTTATTGCCGGTTACAGTCAGTGAAAGCTTTTTACAGAAAATATTTACAGCGCTTGAAAAAGACCCGCAAACAAAAATCGAAGTGAACCTCCGGGAGCAAACCATCAGATTATCAGGGTCCCCGGAAACCCTCTCCCCCGGAGAGGGTTTGGGTGAGGCCTTCGGCATCAGCGCCTATAAGAAAACCTGCTTACTGAATGGTTACGACGACATTGATTATTTACTGAGCAGTAAAGAGGATATCATAAAATACGAAGCTGAAAACACATTATAAACTATAAAAAGTAAAGTCCGCCCCGGCGGATTGGGGTGTATGAAGAAACAAATAACAGTGATAGAAGGCGATGGGATCGGACCCGAAGTGACAAGACAATCCGTACGTGTATTAAATGCCATTGCTGAGACATTTGATCATGAGTTTACCTATAATTATTGTTTGATGGGAGCCATTGCCATTGACAAAACCGGTAATCCCTTGCCCGATGAAACTATTGAGAGCTGTCTTAACAGTGACGCGATCCTGTTCGGCGCTATCGGGCATCCGAAATATGATAATGATCCCACGGCGAAAGTGAGACCTGAACAGGGCTTGCTAAAGCTGAGGAAATCATTGCAATTGTTTGCCAATATCCGGCCTGTAACTACCTATGCTTCGCTTCATCATCTTTCTCCCTTAAAAAAGAAAAATATTGAAGGGGTTGATTTTATCATTTTCCGCGAATTGACCGGTGGAATTTATTTCGGTAAAAAGGAAATAAATGCAGAAGGAACCCAGGCATCCGATGATTGTGTTTATACCCGCGAAGAAATTGAACGTATCACTCACCTGGCTTTTCAATCTGCACAAAAAAGAAGAAAGAAACTGACCCTGGTAGATAAAGCGAATGTATTGGAAACATCAAGGCTATGGAGGAAAGTTGTGCAGGATATCGCTTCGCAATACAATGATGTGACAGTTGATTTTCTCTTTGTAGATAACGCGGCTATGCAGATCATCCTGGACCCGAAGCAATTTGATGTGATACTTACTGAAAATATGTTTGGCGACATCATCAGCGATGAAGCCAGTGTGATAAGCGGCTCTCTTGGCTTGCTGCCATCAGCTTCGATTGGCAAAGGCAATGCCTTATTCGAACCCATTCATGGTTCTTACCCGAAAGCTGCGGGGAAAGATATCGCGAACCCATTAGGTTCTATTTTATCGGCTGCCATGTTGCTGGATCATCTTGGATTACCCAAAGAGGCCACCCTTGTGAGAGAAGCTGTGAACTGGACCCTGGAAAACAGTTTTGTGACAAAGGACATTGACCCGGTGAATTTTTATTTCACTTCAACGATCGGGGAACTGATCAGTGATTATGTATCAGGGAAGATCCCGGGTTCTGTGAAAAAGGACAATATCGAGCTGAGAAAATCAACGATAATATAGTCTGAGCCGGGGTTTGAAATGATGAAAGGTGTTTACGGGAATAAGAAGCAGGCCTTTAATGATATAGAACAATTTCAGTTATCAGAATTCTATTGATATAAATCCTGCTAATCCTATAAATCACGATTCGACGAAAAATAATTGCTTGCCAAAGTTCTTTTTTCCGGATGGCGGGTGTATATTCGCAGTGCATACACTCTTTATGTTGAAGAACAAAGTATATAATGTGACTCCTGTTATTACCTCAATTATTATTGTGGTAGTCATTATTATATCTTCTTCAACAGGAGGTGGTGCATAAGTATAAAATAAATAAACAATATACAGCGACCCGCCTCCAAAAGGCGGGTTTCTTTTTGGGGCCTCCCCAAACCCCTTCAAAGGAGGGGCTTTCGAAGGCCGCTTAGAGAATTGAAATCACATTTTTAAACTACGTAAAGTCTCCTCCCGGGGAGGAGATGCAGAGGAGGTCTAATGACATACTACAACGATAAAACAATTTTATTCCTGAACGGCGAGTTCGTAAAAGCTGCCGAAGCCCGAATCGATCTGTACAGCCAGTCATTGCATTATGGCTATTCTGTTTTTGAAGGCATACGTTCTTATAAAACAGCAGGTGGCCAAACAAGGATATTCAAAGCGACAGAGCATTTTGATCGCCTGCGTCAATCCGCTGAAGCCCTGAATATGCCCTACCACTGGACAAACGAAGAACTCATCAGCGCCACGTATGAAGTATTAAAAAGAAATGACTTGCAGGATGCTTATATCCGTCCTGTTGTATTTGCGCCGGCCAATATGAGCTTTGCCAGGAACCAGGAATCCTTTATTACGATTGAAGTTTGGGAGATGCAGCCTTTTCTTGGAGAAAAATTATTACGGGTAATGACGAGTTCTTTTCAACGGCCCAATCCAAAAGCATTTAAGATCCATGCCAAAGCAACAGGTCACTATGTGAATTCAATACTGGCCAGCCAGGAAGCAAAAGGAAAAGGGTTTGATGAAGCATTATTACTTGACATAAATGGCTATGTAGCAGAAGGTCCCGGCGCCAATGTATTTTATGAAAAGAACGGAAAACTATTTACACCCGCCACCGGAAATATTCTGCCGGGAATAACAAGAACTACTGTTTTGGAAATTGCTGAAGAACTGGGAATACCTGTTGAAGAAAAATTATTCACTCCGGGCGAGCTAAAGGAAGCCGACGCGGTTTTTTATTGTGGTACAGCAGCCGAAGTCATCGGCTGGGAAAGCCTCGATGATGTACAATTTCCAAAACCCTGGAAAGACTCGTTAAGTAAAACAATACAGGAAGCATATAAACATAAGGTAGCCGGGAAAGAATATAAACCGTCACTGGAGCTGGCCTGAGTAGTGAATATTCACCACTGTCCACTCACCACTGACAAATAACACCAATGGCAGAATTAAATAAATACTCAAAGACGATCACACAGGACCCGACACAACCGGCTGCTCAGGCCATGTTGTACGGGATAGGATTAACAGATGATGACCTGGGGAAAGCACAGGTGGGCATAGTGAGCATGGGATATGATGGTAACACCTGCAATATGCATTTGAATGAACTGGCAAGAGTGATTAAACAGGGTGTTTGGGATAATGAACTCGTCGGTTTGATCTTTAATACGATTGGTGTAAGCGATGGCATCAGTAATGGCACAGATGGTATGAGGTATTCCCTGGTCAGCCGCGATATCATCGCCGACTCTATCGAAGCGGTGTGTGGCGCACAGTATTATGATGCATTGATCGCAGTTCCCGGATGTGATAAAAACATGCCCGGCTCCATCATAGCCATGGGAAGATTGAATCGTCCTGCTATCATGGTGTATGGCGGCACCATCGCTCCCGGTCACTATAAAGGTGAGGCATTGAATATAGTTTCTTCGTTTGAAGCATTAGGGAAAAAGATGGCAGGCCAGTTGAATGAAGAAGATTTCAAAGGAATAGTAAAGAATAGTTGCCCCGGCGCGGGAGCCTGCGGTGGCATGTACACGGCTAATACAATGGCGGCAGCGATAGAAGCACTGGGAATGAGTCTCCCCTACTCTTCTTCCCACCCGGCATTAAGTGAAGACAAACAAAAAGAATGCGCGGCAGCCGGCAAAGCAATCCGTTTATTATTGGAAAAAGATATTAAGCCCTCGGATATCATGACAAGAAAAGCATTTGAAAATGCTGTAACAATTGTCATGGTACTGGGAGGAAGTACCAACGCAGTACTGCACCTGATCGCTATGGCAAA
This sequence comes from Bacteroidota bacterium, assembly GCA_030706685.1. Taxonomy (GTDB): domain Bacteria; phylum Bacteroidota; class Bacteroidia; order Chitinophagales; family Chitinophagaceae; genus VBAT01. The sequence goes on along the minus strand of JAUZOA010000086.1, from coordinate 13,815 downwards.
AAGCGCAGGTATAAAATTAACACAGGATGATTTTCAAACGATAAGTGATAAAATTCCTGTATTAGCTGATTTCAAACCCTCTGGAAAATATCTCATGCAGGATCTGCATGAACATGGTGGCCTCCCTGCTGTAATGAAATATTTGTTACAAAAAGGTTTGCTGCATGGCGATTGTTTGACAGTAACCGGAAAAACGGTAGCAGAAAATTTAGCAGGTGTGCCTGAACTGGATTTTAACACACAGAAAATTATTTACCCGCTTGAACAACCAGTAAAGAAAACGGGGCACCTGCAAATTCTGTATGGCAATCTCGCCGAAAAAGGATGTGTAGCCAAGATCAGCGGAAAAGAAGGTGAGAAGTTCGAAGGACCTGCCAGGGTATTTGATGGCGAACATGAATTGATCAAAGGGATCAATTCCAAAAAAATAAAACCGGGCGATGTGGTGGTGATCCGTCATGTAGGACCAAAAGGAGCTCCCGGAATGCCGGAGATGCTGAAACCAACCTCCGCTATCATTGGCGCAGGACTGGGAAAATCAGTGGCGCTGATAACCGATGGAAGGTTCAGCGGTGGTACACATGGATTTGTAGTGGGACATATTACACCTGAAGCTTACGAAGGAGGATTGATCGCCTTCGTAAAAGATGATGACATCATAAAAATTGATATAAAGAAGAACAAACTCATATTAAAAGTGGGTGACAAGGAAATGGAAAAGAGAAAAAAGAAATGGAAACAACCCAAATTGAAAGCAACAAAAGGTGTTTTATATAAATACGCGATGCAGGTAAAGGATGCCAGCGAAGGTTGTGTAACAGATGAATGATAAGAAACTGAATCAACAATGATCAAAAATTATTTTATACAATTGGCTGACTACAATATCCGGGCAAATGATATTGTTCATTCCTGGTTTGAAAAAATAACAGATGAACAATGGAAAAAACCCCTTGTCAGTAGTTTTAATAGCATCGAGGCAACCGCTTTGCATACTGCAGGCGCTGAAACAATTTGGTGCGACAGGCTGAATAAAGCAGTTGCACCCCTTTGGATGCCCGATACTTTTAAAGGTTCCAAAAAAGACGTGGCAGATGTATGGAGCAAAGCATCGCAAAACCTGAAATTGTTCATTGAAAATTTTGACGAAACGAAAATGGGAACCCATTTAAGTTTTACACGGGTTAACGGTGTTACTTACGAGTTGCCTCATTTCGTCGTATTGGCTCACGTGTTTAATCATTCCACTTATCATCGCGGACAAATAGTAACCCTGCTCCGGCAGGTAGGTTTTACAGAAGTAACATCAACAGATCTATCAGGTCTTTTTAGAAAATAAAAATCGGTTTATGGAAATTCTTGAAATAACAAAAAAGCAATCGAAAACTGAACCTAAGACAGTTATCTCCGTTTCAGGTTCTGTAGCTGTGCTCGAAGCTCTTTTGGCAGAAGGGGTGGAAACAATATTCGGGTATCCCGGCGGCGCTATCATGCCCATTTATGATGCATTGTATGATTACCATGACAGGCTCAGGCATATTCTTGTCCGTCACGAGCAGGGAGCCATACATGCGGCGCAGGGTTTTGCAAGAACATCCGGCAATGCAGGTGTAGTGTTCGCTACCAGCGGGCCCGGCGCTACTAATTTAGTAACAGGGTTGGCGGATGCTATGATTGACTCCACACCCGTTGTTTGTATCACAGGACAAGTGTTTGCGCATCTGCTTGGCACTGACGCATTCCAGGAAACCGATGTAATTAATATTACCACTCCCGTTACCAAATGGAATTACCAGGTAACGGATGCAACAGAGATCCCTGCTGTATTAGCTAAAGCTTTTTATATCGCGAAAAGCGGGAGACCCGGTCCCGTTGTCATTGATATCACCAAGAATGCGCAGTTGCAAAAGTTCGATTATAGTGGCTATGAAAAATGTGAACATATCAGGAGTTACCGTCCTAAACCGATCGTAAGAAAAGAATACGTAGAGGAAGCTGCAAAGCTGATCAATGCGGCAGAAAGACCATTTGTACTGTTCGGCCAGGGAGTAATTCTTGGAAGGGCGGAAAAAGAATTCAAAAAATTTATTGAGAAAGCCGGCATTCCTTCCGCCTGGACTATCCTGGGTATGAGCGCTATCCCAACAGATCATCCCCTGGCAGTAGGAATGCTTGGTATGCATGGCAATTACGGCCCTAATGTATTGACCAATGAATGCGATGTACTGATCGCCGTGGGCATGCGTTTCGACGACCGTGTTACCGGCCGTTTGGACAAATATGCCAAACAGGCGAAAGTCATTCACCTGGATATTGATCCATCGGAAATTGATAAGAATGTAAAAACTACAGTACCGGTATGGGGTGATTGTAAAGAAACATTGCCAATGCTTACAGAACTGGTTGAGCAGAAAGTGTACCCGCAATGGCTGCAGCGCTTCAGAGATTTCCGGCAAAAAGAAGAGGAGAAAGTCATTTATGATGAGCTGAATCCAACCGGTGATGTACTGACCATGGGAGAAGTGATAAAAGAACTGAATGAACTGACAAAAGGCAATGCCATCATCGTAACGGATGTGGGTCAGCACCAGATGGTAGCCTGCCGCTATGCTAAATTCAATCAAACAAAAAGCAATATCACGAGCGGTGGTTTGGGAACGATGGGTTATGCCCTGCCGGCTGCTATTGGCGCGGCTTATGGCGATCCAACCCGCGCCACCATTGCGATCATTGGCGACGGTGGTTTCCAGATGACGCTGCAGGAACTGGGAACAATCATGCAGTTCAAACCGGATATAAAGATCATTATCCTCAATAATCAATTCCTTGGAATGGTGCGTCAATGGCAACAGCTATTCCATGAAAAAAGATACTCGTTCGTGGATATCACCAGCCCTGATTTTGTACAGGTAGCAAAAGGTTTCGGTATTCCCGGCAAGAGTATTTCCAAAAGAGAAGAGTTAAAAAAATCATTGAAAGAAATGATGGATAATGATGGCAGCTATTTACTGGAAGTAATGGTAGGCAAAGAAAATAATGTTTTCCCGATGGTGCCGCAGGGACGCGGGGTAGCAGAGATCGTGTTGTGCAGGGAGGAAGTATAACCCCCGCCCCTAAAGGGGGCTTAGGCCGAACAGGCTTCTGAAACAGATAAGTTCTTTACAGAAATAAACGGATAAATAAAAATGGGTTCGCAGGAATAAGTTTAACAATGATAACAGAAATAGCTCTTTTAACAATCAGGCAGGGGCAATCGGCAGCATTCGAAGATGCTTTTATTAAAGCGCAACCAATCATTGAGTCGATGAGGGGGTATATACAACACGAATTGCACCAATGCCTGGAACAGGATGATAAATATTTACTGACTGTTCGATGGGATACAATGGAAGATCATACAGTCGGTTTCAGGCAAAGCGAAGGATACAAGGAATGGAAAAAATTGTTACATCATTTTTATGATCCGTCTCCGGTAGTCGAACATTATAAACGTATTTTTTAAACTTTTTATGAATAAACAGGAATACACCATCACGATTTATACAGAAAACCAGGTCGGTTTGCTGAATCGTATTGCGATCATTTTCTCAAGAAGGAAGATCAACATTGAAAGCCTGAATACTTCTCCGTCGGAGGTGGACAGTGTTCATCGCTTTACGATCGTGATCAACGAAACAGAAGATGTTGTAAGAAAACTCTGCCGGCAGGTCGAAAAACAGGTAGAAGTATTGAAAGCATATTACAATACAGAAGAAGAGATCGTATGGCAGGAACTGGCCTTATATAAAGTAAGTACGGACGCCATTGCGGAAAAAGTAAAAGTGGAAAGGTTGCTTCGCGAATTTGGAGCAAGAGCTGTAGTGATCCGGAAAGATTACACTGTTTTTGAAACCACCGGCCATCGTGAAGAAACGGACAGGCTGATCAAAGCCCTCGAGCCCTATGGACTTATTGAATTTGTACGCAGCGCGAGAGTGGCTATTATAAAAGATAGCCGTGGTTTCCATGAGCGATTGAAAGAATTTGAATACCAGGAACCGGGTGAAGAAGCTATTGAGAATGAGTATTTGAGCGAGAATGAGAAAGTATTTAGTATGTGAGTAGTGAATGGTGAATCGTGAGTAATCAACTCATCATTGACCCCTCATCACTGACAATCGACCATAAAATAATAACTATAAAATCTAAAACACAACTAACATGGCAAAGCTAAATTTCGGCGGGGTGGAAGAAAATGTAGTAACCAGGGAAGAATTTCCACTCAGCAAAGCACAACAGGTATTGAAAAATGAAACAGTAGCCGTTATCGGCTATGGTGTGCAGGGTCCCGGCCAGGCATTGAACCAGAAAGACAATGGCATCAATGTGATCGTGGGCCAGCGAAAAAATTCAAAGACCTGGGACAAAGCTATACGTGATGGATTCATACCCGGTGAAACGCTTTTTGAAATTGAAGAAGCTTTGCAAAAGGGGACCATTATCTGTTATTTGCTGAGCGATGCTGCGCAAATAGCTTTGTGGCCAACTGTAAAAAAATACCTTACCCCCGGCAAAGCACTATATTTTTCTCACGGTTTCGGCATTACGTTTAATGAACAAACAGGTATTGTTCCTCCGAAAGATGTGGATGTATTTTTAGTAGCGCCCAAAGGGTCGGGAACATCTTTGAGAAGAATGTTCCTGCAGGGCAGGGGACTGAACAGTTCCTATGCCATTTACCAGGATGCAACAGGAAAAGCTTTTGAGAGGGTAATTGCTCTTGGTATTGCAGTGGGTAGCGGCTACTTGTTTGAAACGGATTTCAGGAAAGAAGTATATTCTGATCTTACCGGTGAAAGAGGAACCCTGATGGGAGCAATCCAGGGAATCTTCGCTGCACAGTATGAGGTATTGCGTTCAAAGGGCCACTCCCCTTCTGAAGCTTTTAATGAAACAGTGGAAGAATTGACGCAATCATTAATGCCATTGGTGGCAGAGAATGGCATGGATTGGATGTATGCCAACTGCTCTACTACTGCTCAGCGCGGGGCATTGGATTGGTGGAAAAGATTCCGCGATGTTACAAAGCCCGTTTTTAACGAACTCTATGAAAGTGTAGCTGCCGGGAAAGAGTCACAGCGTTCGATCGATTCCAATTCACAGCCGGACTATCGTGAAAAATTAGAAGTGGAATTAAAAGAGTTGCGTGAAAGTGAATTGTGGCAGGCGGGTAAAGCAGTAAGAAGCCTGAGACCGGAAAATCAAAAATCAAATGTCGTTACAGAAAACACTTCTTCGGTTAAAGAGGTTTTCAGGAAGCAGGCGTTAAAAACTGAATCGGTAGGTTAAGAAAGAGTGAATGAGATAAAAAAATAATATGGAACAACTCACGATCAATACACGCACATTGCATTTTGCCGAAGCGGCCGATCGCCTTCACAGCGTAGTAAACCGGACGCCGTTGCAGTTGAATACAAACCTTTCGCGCAAATACCAATGTAATGTGTATTTGAAAAGGGAGGATCTCCAGGTAGTTCGTTCCTACAAGCTGCGGGGCGCTTATAATATGATGAGCAGTTTGCCCAGAGAACAATTGCAGAAAGGTGTTGTATGCGCCAGTGCCGGCAATCATGCACAGGGTTTTGCTTTCAGTTGTAAAAAGCTGGGCGTGAAAGGAGTTGTTTTTATGCCGATCATTACACCAAGACAAAAGATCAACCAGACAAAAATGTTTGGAGAAGATAAGATCGAAATCCGGTTAGTGGGTGATACCTATGATGATTGCTCAGTCGCTGCCAGGCAATTTACTGAAGAAAATAAAATGACCTTTATTCCGCCATTCGATGACTATCGCATTATTGAAGGGCAGGGAACCGTGGGTGTAGAGATATTGGCAGATAAACCGGGTATTGATTATGTGTTTGTTCCGGTAGGTGGCGGCGGGTTGAGCGCCGGGGTGGGTTCTTATTTCAAAATATTTTCACCGAAAACAAAGATCATCGGGCTGGAACCGGAAGGCGCTCCTTCCATGTCCAGGGCGCTGGAAGCGGGCCATCCCGTATGCCTGGACCATATTGATCGTTTTGTAGATGGCGCGGCTGTCAAGCAGGTAGGCGAACTTACTTTTTCCATTTGTAAAGATGTATTGGACGATATGCGTCTCGTTCCGGAAGGAAAGGTTTGCACCACGATCTTAAAATTATATAATGAAGATGCGATAGTGGTTGAACCGGCGGGAGCATTATCTATTGCCGCACTGGATGATTTTGCTGATGAAATAAAAGGAAAGAATATTGTTTGTATCATCAGCGGAAGTAATAATGATATCGACAGGATGCAGGAGATCAAGGAACGGTCCCTGCAGTATGAAGGATTGAAACATTATTTCCTGATCAATTTTGCACAAAGACCCGGCGCCCTGAAAGAATTTGTCAATAATATTCCCGGGCCAACGGATGATATCACCCGGTTTGAATATATGCAAAAGACCAATAAAGAGAACGGCCCTGCCCTGGTAGGCATTGAACTGCAGTCGAAAAAAGATTATGACGTGCTTGTGCAAAAGATGCAGTCATATAAGATCGATTATACTGAACTGAATAAGAATGACACGTTGTTTGGATATTTAGTGTAGACAAGAATAGACGGAAAGATGGAAAGCCCGGAAGACCTTTCTTTTAAAATGAATAGTCTTTCCCCTCTTCCTGGCTTTCGGTCTTCATGACACCGGACTTTGTGGGCTTATTGTGGGAAATTCAGTGATCCATTACCTGTGAAAGCCATAACGATTTAGTATTTTGAACGTATTGCTTGCCTGGCGGACAATCCCGGAATACCGGGGCTATATATATTTTTTTATTAACCAATCTTAATTTGAGTATGGCGAGCAACACTGGGTTGTACCACCCGTCTTTTGAACACGATGCCTGTGGTATCGGCTTTGTGGCCAACATCAAGGGAAACAAATCCCACCCCATCATTTCCGATGCGCTGACGGTATTGGAAAATATGGAACACAGGGGCGCTTGTGGCTGTGAAAACAATACAGGTGATGGTGCAGGCATCATGATACAAATGCCGCATGAATTTTTCTTTGATGAATGCCTCAAACTAGGGGTTCATTTACCCTCCTATGGTAAGTACGGTGTGGCGGTTATCTTTTTTCCAAAAGAAATAAGACTAAGAGAAGAATGCAGGGATATATTTAACCGGTCAGCAGAAAAACTGGGATTGGAAGTGCTGGCTTACCGCAAGGTCCCGGTGAATACGGAAGGTATTGGCTATACCGCGCTGACAGTTGAGCCGGAAATAGAACACGTATTTATCGCCTGCCCGGATCATATCTCCAACCCGGATGATTTTGAAAGAAAATTATTTGTACTGCGCAACTATGCTTCCCACACGGTAAATAATACGGTAAAAAAAGACCTTATTGGCTTCTATATCGCATCGCTTTCCTATAAAGTCATTGTTTACAAAGGTCAGCTAACGAGTATGCAGGTCCGCAGCTATTTCCCCGATCTCAGCAATAAAAGAGTGGTTAGCGCCTTCGGTCTTATTCATTCACGGTTTGCTACCAATACATTTCCTTCGTGGAAACTGGCGCAGCCTTTCCGTTTCATCGCGCACAACGGCGAGATCAATACATTGCAGGGCAACCTGAACTGGCTTAAGACAAGTGAAAAAGGATTTACTTCTTCCTTTTTCACCAAAGAAGAAATGGATATGCTGCTGCCCATTGTTACCGAAGGGCAAAGCGATTCAGCAAGCCTGGATAATATGATAGAGTTGCTTACGCTTACAGGCCGCTCATTACCACACGTTTTAATGATGCTGATCCCCGAAGCATGGGATGGTCATGACGAAATGGACCCGGTCAAAAAAGCTTTTTATGAATTTCACTCTTCTTTTATGGAACCATGGGACGGGCCGGCTTCTATTTCATTTACTGACGGAAAAATAATTGGCGCTACCCTTGACAGGAATGGCCTGCGACCTTCCAGGTATTGTGTTACTACCGATGATCGCGTCATCATGGCTTCTGAAACAGGTGTATTGCCTGTGGATGCTTCCCTGATAAAAGAAAAAGGAAGACTCCAGCCGGGAAAGATGTTTGTAGTTGATATGGAAAAAGGAAAAATCATCAGTGATGAAGAACTGAAACAACAGATATGTTCTCAAAAACCCTACGGTGAATGGCTGAATAAATATAAGATCAGGCTGGAAGAATTACCGGAGCCGAGAGTGATGTTTACTCACCTTGAACATGACCAGGTATTTAAATACCAAAAAGCATTTGGTTATTCTACGGAAGATCTGGAAACTATCATCGCCCCGATGGCACTGGAAGGAAAAGAGCCCGTAGGTTCAATGGGTATTGATACACCCTTAGCCATATTGAGTGACCAGCCGCAGCATCTCAGCAATTATTTCAAACAACTATTTGCGCAGGTTACCAATCCGCCTATTGACCCGATACGGGAAAGATTAGTAATGTCACTGGCGACATTTGTTGGCAACAACGGTAATTTATTAGTGGAAGACCCGCTTACTTGTCACAGTGTGGCCCTGAAACAACCGGTGCTGAATAATCATGAGTTGGAAAAAATAAGAAGTATTGATACCGGTCTTTTCCAGGCCAAGACATTGCAATGTTATTTCAGGGCCGATGGCAAACCCGGCTCCCTGAAAGCAGCGGTAGATCGCGTTTGCAGCTATGCGGTAGATGCCGTAGAAGATGGATTCAAAGTTTTGATATTACAGGACAGGGCCATTGATTCTAACCATGCCCCTATTCCTTCTTTATTAGCGACGGCGGCTATTCATCACCATCTTATCCGCAAAGGAATGCGCGGGCAAGTCGGTATCATCGTCGAAGCAGCTGATGTATGGGAAGTGCATCATTTTGCCTGCCTGATTGGTTTTGGCGCAACCGCTATCAACCCTTACCTGGCATTGTCTTCTATCAGGGACATGAGAGAGACGGGGAAACTGCAAACGGATCTTCACGAGGATCAATTGAAGAAAAATTATATCAAGGCAATAAATGATGGTTTACTGAAAGTATTCTCAAAAATGGGTATTTCTACCCTGCAATCCTACCAGGGAGCACAAATATTCGAAATACTTGGGTTGAACCAGGATGTAGTGAATAAATATTTTACAGGCGCTACATCACGCATCGAAGGAATGGGGCTGGATGAGATCGCCAAAGAAACATTAGCGAAACATTTTTTTGCATTCAGTAAAAAAGATATCCCGGTTGATCGCCTGCCGGTTGGGGGCGTTTATCAATGGAAAAGAAAAGGCGAGTTTCATTTATTCAACCCGCAAACCATTCATCTCTTACAGGATGCTACAAAGAGAAATGATTATTCTGTTTTCAGGAAATATTCAAAATTAGTAAACGAGCAGAGTGAAAAAGCCTGTACGCTGCGCAGCTTATTCCAGTTTAAGATAACCAGGCCCTCCATTTCCATTGATGAAGTGGAGCCGGCTGAAAATATTTATAAACGTTTTGCAACCGGGGCCATGAGTTTTGGTTCCATTTCCTGGGAAGCACATACAACGTTAGCCATAGCTATGAATCGTCTCGGCGCAAAAAGTAATACCGGTGAAGGAGGAGAAGATGAAAAAAGATATGAGCCATTACCGAATGGCGATTCCATGCGCAGCGCTATCAAACAAGTTGCCAGTGCAAGATTTGGTGTAACAAGTTTATACCTTACGGAGGCGGATGAGCTGCAAATTAAGATGGCCCAGGGCGCCAAGCCGGGTGAGGGTGGACAATTGCCCGGTCATAAAGTGGATGATTGGATTGGCAGGGTTCGTCATGCTACACCGGGTGTCGGGCTGATCTCGCCGCCACCGCATCATGATATTTATTCTATCGAAGACCTGGCGCAGTTAATATTCGATCTTAAAAATGCAAACCGGAATGCAAGGATCAGCGTCAAGTTAGTAAGTAAGGCCGGCGTAGGAACCATCGCTGCAGGCGTTACAAAAGCCAAAGCAGATGTGGTATTAATATCAGGCCATGATGGCGGAACAGGCGCCTCCCCCATCAGCTCCATCAAACATGCCGGGCTACCCTGGGAACTTGGTTTGGCCGAAACACACCAGACTTTAGTGAAAAATAAATTACGCAGCCGTGTAGTTGTGCAGGCCGATGGCCAAATGAAGACGGGAAGAGATATTGCGATCGCTGCCTTACTTGGCGCTGAAGAATGGGGCATCGCTACTGCCGCATTGATTGTAGAAGGTTGTATCATGATGCGTAAATGCCATGTGAATACCTGCCCCGTTGGTGTGGCTACGCAGGATCCGGAATTAAGAGCAAGATTTACAGGCAATCCTGATCATGTCGTCAACTTCTTCAGGTTTATCGTACAGGAGCTGAGAGAGCTAATGGCCGAACTTGGATTCAGAACAGTAAATGAAATGATCGGGCAGGTGGATAATCTTGAAGTAAGAGAGAATATCAGGCATTGGAAATTCGGTAAACTTGATCTTTCGCCGATATTATATAAAGAACCTGCTTCTCCCTATACAGGTTTGTATCATTCGGAAGAACAAGATCATGATATAGCTGCCGTGCTGGACTGGAAATTACTGGAAGCAGCTAAACCTGCCATTGAAAAGCAGGAACACGTAACGGCTTCCTTTGCTATAAAAAATACAGACCGCACCGCGGGTACTATTTTATCAAACGAAATAACAAAAAAATATAAATCAGCGGGCCTGCCGGACAATACCATTCATTTCAAATTTACAGGTACTGCCGGCCAGAGTTTCGCTGCCTTTGCCACCAAAGGAATTACATTGGAACTCGAAGGCGATGCGAATGACTATTTTGGAAAGGGCTTAAGCGGGGCAAGCCTGATCATCTATCCTCCAAAGAATGCTTTATTTGTTCCTGAAGAAAATATCATTATTGGCAATGTGGCTTTCTATGGCGCTACATCCGGCGAAGCGTTTATCCGGGGTAAAGCGGGAGAAAGATTCTGTGTTCGCAATTCCGGCGCTAATGTAGTCGTAGAAGGGGTCGGTGATCATGGTTGTGAATATATGACGGGTGGCCGGGTGGTGATTCTTGGCGATACAGGAAGAAATTTTGCCGCGGGCATGAGCGGCGGTATCGCTTATGTTTATGATGTTAACGGCAAATTCAGCAGGAATTGTAACAGGGAAATGGTAGATCTCGACCCATGTGACCTTGCTGATAAAAACGAGTTGTTCATTATGATACAAACGCATTATGAACATACCGGCAGTACCGTAGCAAAGTTTATCCTGGATGACCTGGATAACCAGTTAAAGAATTTTGTAAAAGTATTTCCCGTTGATTATAAAAAAGCATTGAAGCATGTGTTCCTTAAAGGGGAACTTAAGCTGAAATAATTTTTTTGCGAATAATAGTTCTTTAACAGGGTAATTGTTTATTGATTCAAAATTATTAACCTGCGCCCGGTAACAAGGGTGCATAAAAACTCTCTGCCGTTGGCGGAGTCGGGGGTAATATGGGCAAACCAACAGGATTTATAGAATTCAACAGGGAACTTCCGGGCAAAAAGCCCGTGGAAGAAAGACGTAATCATTATAATGAATTCGTTGAAAAGTATTCAGAAGAAAAGCTGAATCAGCAGGCAGCGCGGTGTATGGATTGCGGTGTTCCTTTCTGCCACCATGGTTGCCCGCTTGGAAATATTATCCCGGAATTCAATGATGCAGTCTATCGCAAAGACTGGAAAGAAGCTTATGATATTCTGAATTCCACTAATAATTTTCCTGAATTTACCGGTCGCATTTGCCCGGCGCCCTGCGAGTCTTCCTGCGTGCTGGGCATTAACCAGCCTCCGGTGGCGATTGAAGAAATTGAAAAACATATTATCGAAATAGCTTTTGATAAAGGATTTGTAAAACCAAGGAAACCCAATTTACGTTCGGGTAAAAAAGTTGCAGTAGTGGGATCGGGACCGGCGGGGTTAGCTGCCGCCGCGCAATTGAACTATGCCGGGCATTTAGTAACTGTATACGAAAGAGATGATGCTCCCGGCGGCCTGCTTCGCTATGGTATCCCTGATTTTAAATTAGAAAAATGGGTTATTGACAGAAGGATCGCGCTCATGGAAGAAGAAGGTGTGGTCTTCAGGTGTCTTGCCAATGTAGGCGTAAATATCAGCATCAATGACCTGCTTCGCGAATTCAACGCGATTGTTTTAACCGGCGGATCTACCACGCCAAGGAATTTAGTTATTCCCGGCAGGGATATGAAAGGCGTTCATTTCGCCATGGATTTTTTAAAACAAAGTAATAAACGGGTTGCGGGTAAAGATCCTTTTATCAATGCGCATATTGAAAGTAATATCCTGAACGAAGAAATATTGGCTACAGGCAAAAACGTTGTGGTGATCGGTGGCGGTGATACCGGTTCAGATTGCGTGGGAACTTCCAACAGGCAGGGCGCCCTAACTGTAACACAGTTTGAATTATTACCCAAGCCCCCCGCCGATAGAACGGTTTATATGCCATGGCCCACCTACCCTATGCTCCTCAAAACGACGACTTCGCATGAAGAAGGTTGTGAAAGACAGTGGGCTATTGCTACCAAAGAGTTTATAGGGGATGAAAATGGGACCCTGAAGGCCTTAAAAATCGTTGACCTGGAATGGAAAATTGCAGATGGCAGACCCGCAGAATTTGTAGAAATAAAAGGCAGCGAAAGAGAAATTCCCTGCGAACTGGCATTACTGGCGATGGGCTTTGTTCATCCCCAGCATGCAGGTCTTATCAATGAACTGGGTGTTGAATTGGATTCACGGGGAAATGTGAAAGCCACTGAAAAAGAATACCGCACCAATCTTCCCAAAGTATTTACCGCTGGTGATATGAGGCGCGGTCAAAGCCTGGTAGTCTGGGCTATCAGTGAGGGAAGAGAATGTGCCCGCAAAGTAGATGAATACCTGAGCAATACTGGCTCTCTCTTAGAAACGAGGGACTCGTCACTTCAAATATTCTCCTCATAGGCTGAAATTCCAACAACAAATAATACAAAACCGGATCTAAAACATTGACCGGTTAAAACACATTGTCATGGACCGAAGCCTTCTACTACCCTGATTTTCATAAATCCAGCCGTAAGTCCTGCCATCAGGACGCAAGTATTGATTTGAGCCATGGCCGCGGACGGAGGCCTGCCCCATTTTACTACGCCTGCTTCGATATTAAAACTTTGACACCGGCATAGACACCGCACCTAATGTCGCATTTGCAATATTGCCAGCGGGGCCCGGCCTTTTGCTCCACGAGTGTATTGCCAGTCTTACCTCACTTATTTCTAATCCATATTTATCCGGCTAAGGTATAGGTTAAACAGGGATCAAACACGGATATTCTCCCTTTTTTATCCCTTTTTAACCCCTCTTTTCTTCCTGTTTAATTAGGTTTTATTATAAATGAAATATGGGTTTGGCCTGGACAAACCGCGACAATAGGGCTGGCATACCGATCTGGCGGTTTATTGATAAATCCTTTATGAAGGAGGAAACTTATTAAGCGGATTGCGCTTAGACTATTGCCAATACTGGTCAAACAAAAGCTGGGTTTCTTAAGTAATGTGCTATATATACATTATTATTAATTATAATAATATATTTAATTAACAATTATTCCTATTTTTTGAACATTTGATGAAAAATAGATGCTATGAATGCCATTTTTAATAATAATTACTTAATTTAGTTTAGCTATTTTCAAATAATTTTTTTCACTAATATCTAAACCTCAGCTTATGCCCAAGCTAACAGTAAAACAGGTTGCCCCATTCTTTGTACTTGC
>JAUZOA010000085.1 GCA_030706685.1 Bacteroidota bacterium | reverse complement strand
TTAAAAGTGGTGGTGCGGTCTTTATAAGCGTCTAAGGAAGAATATTATTTTACTGGTATCTGCTAGAAAGGAAGATGCTGATGAGTTAAGATCCATCATTGAAAAACAGGAGATACAAAGATTGAAAAAGGGAGCTTATCATGCTTTATGCGGTAAAAAGTTCCTTTTGGACAACCATCAACCATTTAAGGCAAGAACTCATTTTGCGAAAGCCATTCAGCTGTATCCTTTCAGGCCCGATAATTATGCGTTGTATTTTCTCAGCTTTTTCCCCGGATCATTTATCAAATGGCTTCACCAGGGCCAGAACAAAATATAATGAACCCCATGAAAGCAGTCGTTCAGCAACATACATCTTCATTTACCGCCGGAAGGGATGAGGCCCTGCAGGATTCTCTTACCAATAAGATCAGCTTTTACCATCTTGGCCTTTTTCTTGTCATGCTGCCTTTCGACCTTTTTTACAGTGAGCTGATCCTTATCAGTCTTTCCCTGCATACGCTGATTCATATAAATAAAAAAAAGATCGGGGCATCTTTCACCCGGCAAAACCTTGTCTTAAGTTCTGTTTTCCTGTTAAACGTACTGGGACTGATTTGGTCCCGTGACAGGGAAGAGGGATTAGAGGATATAGGGATGCAATTTTCCATTATCTTATTCCCTTTTATATTTTCCGCCTCAGGGTTAAATCTCAACCGGTATAAAAAGAAACTGCTCCTGCTGTTTGGCGCTACCTGCACAGTAACAATAGTTTTCCTGTATACAGATGCTATTCATATCATCCTATACAACAAGTTATCACCGGCGATCTTATTTTCCCCGGCCTTCATCAACCATAATTTCTCTCAGACAATACCTATCCATGCCACCTACATGTCTATGTATACGGCTTTATCCATCGCTTCCTTTTTATATTTTTTTCCAGAAGAGAAAAGCAACAGAACGCGTTTTTTATACATAATAGCGATAACCATTCTTGTAGCAGGGCTGCTGCAACTTGCCTCCAGGTCTGTTTTGATTGCCACCATTATTTTCATTACTACTGGCTTCTTCCTTTCTATGCCAAAAGGAACTAAAAGAACCCGGTTCATCGTTATCACGATTCTCGTTTCACTAATCTGCCTTTTCGGTATAACCATGATCGATTCCTTCAAAAAAAGGTATATCTCCGAATTAGAAAAAGACCTGACACAGGTATCTGTCAATAATGAAATCCCCGAGCCCCGTATTGTTCGCTGGCAGTATACTTTACCCCTGGTAAAAAATGCACCTGTCATCGGGCACGGCAGCGGGTCAGAGAAAAGACTACTGAAGGAAATGTATTTTGAAAAAAAACTTTACAACTCCTTCCTGCATGAACTTAATGCTCATAACCAATACCTCAGTTTTTTTATCAAAACCGGGGTTATAGGGTTGATTATTCTCCTGGTCACCTTTTATAGCGGGTTGGTGGCCGCATGGCGGCGCAAGGACCGGGTTTTCTGGGCTTTTATGATCCTTATCAGCATAGTATCTTTCTCCGAAAACATACTTGATGTAAATAAGGGGATATTTTTTTATGCGTTTTTCTTTTCCTTCTTTGTCAAGACGGGCAAACCTTTGAGAGGATTATTCCGATTAGGAGACAAGAAATAGGTCCTGGATTGAATTTAATCCCGGTTATTGAGTAAAAGCTATTGTAACATGCACCCCTTGTCCGTTGTCATAATAACATTTAACGAAGAACAAAATATCCGTCGTTGCATTGAATCTGTTGCCAGCGTGGCGGATGAGATCATTGTCCTGGATTCCTACTCTACTGATAATACGGTAGACATTGCCCGCAGTCTTGGGGCGGTCATTCACCAGGAAAAATTCAGGGGTTATATCGGTCAAAAAAACCTGGCTATGCAATTAGCTACCTATGATTATATCCTTAGTCTCGATGCTGACGAGGCGCTGGATGAAGAATTAGCCGCTTCCATTTTTCGCGAAAAGAATAGTCTTTATTTCAGGGCCTATATGATGAACCGTTGTACCAATTATTGCGGTCACTTTATCCGCCATGGTCTTTGGTATCCTGACAAAAAAGTCCGCCTGTTTGACCGGAGAATAGCCAAATGGGGAGGCCTGAACCCCCACGATAAGATAATCCTCAGGGAAGGTTTTCCTGTCGATCGCTTAAAAGGAAATATTCTTCATTATTCCTTCAATACCATGGATGATCATATCTGGCAGAATAACCGGTTGAGTTCCATTTCAGCCACTTCGCTCTATAATGCGGGTTTGAGAAGTTCATGGTTTAAAATGATCATTCATCCTGCCTGGGCATTTATTAACGGGTATTTTTTCCGTCGTGGATTCCTGGATGGATCCGACGGGCTTGCAATAGCGATCAACACTTCACACCAGGTTTTTTTAAAATATACTAAGCTTTATAAAATGCACCGGGCTTCAAAAAAGAAGAAAATGCCTGTTTCAGTGGCAAAGCCAATAATCACTGAAAAAAAATCACTGGCAAGCGATGGGCTATGACGACAGGTTCTTTCTTTACCCGTCTCCATTAAACAATATGTACAGGCCTACCTTTACCGGGAATATATTTAGCCGGGATGGCTCTCTTCCTATTAAATTTCACTCTACATTTATAGTTTTAATAAAAAGTATTGCAACTGGTGAAGGTTATTCTGAAAAATACATGGGCCGTCCTGGATAAGAAAGAAAAAAAACGGTTCCGTCTTTTAATTATACTGGATGCATTGATCAGTATCATTGATATCCTTTCTTTGGCAGCGCTGCTCTGGATCATCCAGTTTTATATTCAACCCGGCAACCGTAACAATTTACCTTTCCTGCCCGGCTGGCTGACGGATAAAAATTCCATTTGGCTTATTGCTCTTTTCTTTATTCTATTTGGCCTGAAAAACCTGGCAGCTTATTTTATCTCCCGTGCGCATTTTATATTTATCGGCCATGTCGCAATAAGAATCTCCCGCAATAACCTGCTCAACTACCAGGAGGCCGGGTTTGAAGAGTTTATCAACACAGATTCCGCCAGTCATATCCGGAAGATCGGGTTCCAGCCATTTGAGTTCTGTCAATATATGCTTACGGGTGTTCAGCAGGTTATTACACAGTCTCTCCTGATCATGCTGACGATCATTGCGATCATCCTGTTTAATCCAAAATTATTCCTGCTGTTGCTGTTAATACTGCTGCCACCCGTCTTTGCCGTATTTTATTTTATGAAAAAACGACTTACAAAGGCTAAAAAGCATATTCAATTGACTAATGAAAGATCCTTCCAGTATCTGCTGGACGCGCTAAAAGGATACGTGGAAAGTAATATTTATGACCGCAACGATTTTTTCCTCAGGCGTTTCATTCACTCCAGGCGAAAATTCAGCGCGGCATTGTTTGAATCGCTTAGCCTTCAAAATATGCCCTCGCGGATTATCGAGGTCTTCGCCGTTCTAGGCCTGTTCGTCCTGGTGGCTCTCGCAAAATGGTCAGGGAACAATGACAGTTCCCAGCTTATAACTATCGGGGCATTTATGGCGGCTGCTTATAAGATCATACCTGGCATCGTTAAGATCATAAACGTAACAAGCCAGATGAGGGCTTATGAATTTTCAGTCACGGATATCGTACCGCATACTGAAATGGGAAAAAGCCATCCGGGCGAAAAGTTACGCCCCGATGGCATTCATTCCATACAATTAAAAGACATCAGCTTTCAATATCCAACACAGCACGTACTCGATCATCTTGATCTTACAATAACAAAAGGCGATTTTGTTGGTATCTCGGGTAAATCGGGAAAAGGAAAAACAACCATCCTGAATTTGTTGCTTGGTTTTTTAACCCCCGGCCAGGGTCAAATTTCCGTCAATGGCCGGCCCGTCAATCCAGAAGAAATAAAATATTACTGGCCTTTCATCTCTTATGTCAGGCAGCAGCCTTTTTTTATTCACGACACTATTATAAAAAATATTACCCTCGAAGAAGAGGAATATAATAAGAAAAATTTAGAATATGCGCTGGAAGTTTCAGGGCTGAATGAGTTTATCACAAAGTTGCCCCAAGGGGCCGGCCAGGTAATTATGGAAAATGGTAAAAATATCAGTGGCGGCCAGCAACAACGGATAACCATCGCAAGAGCCCTCTATAAAAATGCCGATCTTGTCCTGCTGGATGAGCCATTCAATGAATTGGATGAAGTTTCCGCGATTTCATTACTGGAACATTTCCGGGAATTGTCTTCTGCCGGCAAAATAGTGATAATGATCACCCACGACAAAAAAAGCCTTTCTTATTGCAATAAAATTATTTCACTCGATGAGCAGGAATGAAAAGGCATTTGTCATTCTTATCCCCGGCTTCCCGGAGAATGAAGCTGATGGTAACTGCCTGCCCTTTCACCAGCAGTTTGTACTGTCCCTGAAAGATCTGTATCCGCAACTGAATATTATTATCCTGGGTTTTCAATATCCTTATTTTAAAAAAACATATAAATGGCACGACGTTACCGTGATCAGCTTTGATGGCAGGAATAAAGGAGGTTTGTCGAGGTTATTCCTCCGGCGAAAATTGATCCGGGCGCTGCAGGATATACATGATAAAAATAAAATAGCCGGCTTGCTGAGTTTCTGGTACGGTGAATGTGCCTGGGTGGGTAAACGATTCGCGGATAAATATAAGCTCCCTCATTATTGCTGGCTCATGGGACAGGACGCAAAAAAAGAAAATAAATACCCGGGGCGCGTCCCTCTTAAGGCCGATGAGTTGATCGCCTTGTCTGATTTTTTACAGGATGAATTGGAAAGAAATCATGGAGTAAGACCCCGCTATGTAATTCCTCCCGGGATAGACAACAGCCAATACAACAACATTTCGCCAGGGAAGGATATTGACATCCTGGCTACAGGGTCATTGATCCCGTTGAAACAATTTGAGATTTTTGTAGAAGTGGTTGCCGAAGTAAAAAAACAATTACCTGCTGTCAAAGCAATGCTGATCGGCAATGGTCCTGAAAGAAAGAAGCTGCAAAACCTTATTGCGAAATATGAGTTGGAGAAAAACATTACACTTACGGGCGAACTTCCCCACCCGGAAGTGCTGGAATGGATGCAAAGAACAAAAGTATTTCTTCATCCATCCTCGTATGAAGGTTTTGGAGTGGTTTCCCTGGAAGCGCTTTATGGAGGGGCTGCTGTAATCAGCTTTGTAAAACCGATGAAGAGGGATATCAAGAACTGGCATATGGTGAATACCAAAGAAGAAATGAGTCAAATGACATCTGGTTTATTACACGATCCAGGCATTGATTATATTCCGGTAATACCATTCACACTCAGTGATACTGTAAGAGCTGTTGCAAGACTGTTTAACTATGCTGAATAAAACTGTGCTCAGTCGACAAGCTGCCGCAACTATTAAATCAGAAAATATCAATATCGGCCAGGGTGAATTTAAGTTTATCCAAAGGAAGCTCTGTTCCGGGATTCAAAAATATTACCGGGAAGGAGGGTACCGGCTTATACCTTTCCGAAAACAGGTCATGCAGATGGGTGCCGGGGCTCGTTTGAAAAATAATCTTAGCCACACCAAGCCGTTTGGCAATCTTTACTATTGTACTTATAACCCGGTCAAAATCATCCTTATTGCCTGTCATATTAATATCTCCGATATGAAGTCCATTATTAATCTTAATCCAAATTTCCGATTGGCGGATCCTGATTAGTTGCGAAGCCCCATAAGTCTTATATTCCAAATACCGGTTATCCCGTAGCACCCCGGCATAGCCGGGTTGTATACCCGCATTTGAAAGACCTTGTTGTGATAAAAAGTATTTATGCAAAATCCATTTTGTATAGTATTTATAAACCCACTTTGTCCACTTAAATCTTTGCAGCCGTGATTCCACCGGGATCGTGCTTACAGGGATAGTGAAACAGTCCATC
The DNA here is from genome assembly GCA_030706685.1 of Bacteroidota bacterium. Classification (GTDB taxonomy): domain Bacteria; phylum Bacteroidota; class Bacteroidia; order Chitinophagales; family Chitinophagaceae; genus VBAT01. Next base: position 16,637 of record JAUZOA010000085.1, on the reverse strand, counting down.
ACTTCCTTTATCTGCCAGTGCAACTTATCAAAAAGGCCATGAAAAGAATTTTGGTTGGGGAAGCCAAAAATAAACTTAACTCCTGAAGCCTTGCATAAATCAAATGTCATGGCCGCCAATTTTACAAAAAGCCCTTTATACCGATGCCCGGGGTGGGTCATCGCGTCGGTCGCCTGGGCACATAATATAATTTCATTTTTATATTGTATGAAACAGGGGATCATACCATAAAAAGCAGCAGGCTTATCGTCGCGGCTATAGGCAATATAGCCGATGAATTCTATGCCAGTATAAGCTGTATCATATTTCGCCCTGAAATATTCTTTGGACCGCTTATTTCCATATACGGCTTTATATAATACGGCCAGGTCCTTTAATCTATTTACATCCAGTCGCTCTAACCGGTATTCCCCGGCCGGCCTGTTATCATTGATATTTTCCATTAATCGTTGCGAGCATTTGATTATTGACGGAAATATATGGGTTTACGGCAAACCGTTCCTGTAGCATTGGGTCAGCATAGTCTTCCGGGAAGAGGAAATCCGTCGCCAACAACTTATTGAATCCTGCAGATTTTGCCTCAACAATCACTTCACGTGAATAAGCGCCATAAGGGAAAGCGATACTATTAATTTCTTTTTGCGTAATATTTTCCAGGTATTGTTTCGACCGGATCATTTCATTCCCCGCATCATTGACCGGAATCCTGGAAAGATCGTTGTGATAATATCCGTGACACCCTATTGTCGCAAACGGGGAAGCGGACAAGTCCTTAATTTGTTCTTCCGTCATTTGCAACCAATAATCTTCTTCCTGCATTTTATTTTCCCGGGATAGTAGGGGTTCGAACAGCTTCATGATCCCCGCTTTTTTATCAAAACCATCTCCCCGTGATAATTCTTTTAAAGACCTGTTATAAGTTTTTGAAATATACACTTCATGCCCGTCTTTATAAAACTCTTCATCCAGGAACCGGAACTTCCCGGGGCCATATTTTTGCGCAAGACATAAAAAATCATTCCATAGAATATCATAACCCGCATCCCTTATCCCGGTAATAAAAAAAGTGACAGGAATCCCGTATTCGTTCATCAGCGGAAGAACATATTTATAATTATTCGCGAAACCATCGTCGAAGGTGATACAAATAGTAAACCTGTCGTTATTGAATCGCCGGAGATAATAATCTTCGAGTGAGATTATGTTAAAATGTTTTTTGTAGAACTTAAGATGGTCTTCAAAAGTCTTTACCCGGAGAAAAATCGAGTTAAACCTGGTATGATCGTCCCGGCAAAGGCCATGGTATATGACAATCCTTGTTCCTTGTGAATGATGGAATCTCTTTTCATTCATGCCCAATACACTGCGTATATCATTGTATCCATAGCTCCATTTCTGACGGGTCTTAGCCCTGATTCTTTTTATTAGGTTCACCGGAAAGAAATTATTGATAAATATTTTTCTTTATTTTTTCCAACCTTTGAAGAAGAGAAAATGCATGATGGATTACCTTTTCAGGAGTATACCTGGTCAGGCAATGCACATCGCCAAACCGGCAAGTTTCCTGCATACATGCCCCGCAAGGCAAATCTGAGGAATCAAGAAAAAAAGTATGCTCACCCAAAGGCCTGACCCAGTCAGTTCGTGTTGACCCAAACAATCCCAATGTAGGAACGCCTGAACCCCATGCCATATGCATTAAACCGGAATCTTCCGACAGCACAAATTTTACCTGTTGTAATACAGCAAAAGCTTCCGAAGGAGTTGTTTTATTAACCAGGCTAATCAACTTTTCACCTAATTGTTCTTTCAGGAAATCAGCCTTGGAAGCAATAAACGAGGTACCTATGACCAGGAATTGCGTTCGCGGAAATTCACTCAGCCACAATTTTGCAAAAACCACATAATTATGAATGTTCCAGTTTCTTGTTTCAAAAGCTGCTGCGGGGTTAAGTACCACGAGATCGTTTTGCTCCTCCCATCCATTCTTTTTAAGGATAGCGACCCCGGATGCCGGGTTCTTTAAATGAAACCGGTTGGCTGCTTTAATTTTTCCTATCCCGGCTGCTTCTATCGTTAGCCGGTATCTTTCACCACCAGCTATTGGTGAGAAACGATCAAATACAGACCAGGCTTTCGGCAATAAAGATTTCCGTACAATTTTACTGACAAGATTATTCTGCAAATCTATTATGACGTCATAACGCTGAATAAATAATTTTGGTAATAACAAGAATGTACTGGCAAGCTGTTTTTTAAAATTCCTGCCCCCGCCAATAGAAAAAACCTTGTTGAACAACAAAATATTCCTGGGAATATCTTCCACTTCCTCCCTTGTCAACAGATCTATTTTTACGGAGGGAGGAAAAGAATCACGCAGGTCCTGTAAATAGGGAAGCGCAGCAGCCAGGTCGCCCATTGCCTGTAAACGAATAGCTAATATTCGCCGGGGCGGCTTATTTTTTGACCATGGCCTTGCAGGAATATTCATATTTACCGGTTGTTCCCCCATGTTGGCTTTTGCTAGTTATTTTTAAGCTTCCACAAAATTGCTTTCCCTGTTTTTTTAAATGGGATAATACTAAAAGGCCTGACTTTCCATCCGAGAAAAAATTTCTTTATTCCCGTAGCCCTTTCTTTATGTAATAAACAATCTTCGCCGAAATTCATATATAGCCTGAATAAGGCATCACGTGCAACTTTTGGAGGCAATTTTTTTTTATAACTCTGTATCAGCACGATCCCTTCCTCGTATCCTCTTTTCCATCCTGCACCGCTGGTATTTGAATCATGCAAGCGGCGATAAAGCAAAGGTTCATACAGGATAACGGCTTTGAAATGATACGCGAGCTCTGCGATAAAATCCGCATCAGAAAAAGATCCTTCTTCTTTAAAAAGCCCTGTCAAAACCGTACATTCCTTCCGGAGCATTAAGGCTTGTGTATATCCCGGCAATTCAGAGCTGAAAAAGGAAATAAACATATTACCATATTTCATTCCTTCTCTTTGCTTATAAAAATAATCCACCGGCTCATTGAGTTTCCGGAAATTATATCCCCCTGTAAGGGAAAACCCGGCACCGGGATATTGCTCAAGGGCTGCAACCTGTTTTTCAATTTTTGTTTCAGCCCAAAGATCATCCGAATCAATAAAGGAGATTAGTTCACCACAGGCTTTTTCCAAACCTAAGTTTTTGATCTTGCCGCCTATCCCGATCCTGCCGGCTTTATAAAATTGTATCCTTTCATCGTTGATTTGCCTTACAATTTCTTCCGTATTGTCATCGGAACCATCATCCATTATTATGAGTTCCCAGTTTTGATAGGTCTGGCTACGAATGCTGTCAATGGTCCTCATAATAAAGTTTGCCCTGTTGTACGTGGGCAAAATGATACTTACTTTGGGAAATGGATTGTTAGTAACCATTACTGAATTATAAACCCGGTTTTTCTTAGTTTTAAATATGGCTTTGATTAAAAAAATCCTGGATAAGCTCAATGGTTTGCATTACCCGCAGGAATATCTCTGCCTGGCCAAAGAGTCATTCCAGCAACCTCTTCGGGTCTATCTTATTGCCCGCGACATGGCTGTTAAAGATATTACAAATGAGCATCTGTTTACAGGTTACAACCCCCTGCTCATTGCTTTATATTCTCCGGCGGGGAACGACCCGGGTCTGCCCGGCGACATTGAGATTATTTTCTCCCTGCAACCCCTGTCACAAAACGAATTTTCCCTGGAAAAGGATGCTATCGCCAAGCTTTCTTTACGATTGATACGAAAACAGGCAGCAGGAAACAATTGGGTTTATCATTACGAAGGAGTAAAAGGAGAACATCATTTTCTTTCTTCCTTACACCAATATATCATCGGGCTAAGCAACAGGCTCTACAATAAAAAAAAAGGGAATGTGTTCCTGCATGACAATTTATATAAGCAAGTGCAGATCGCTTATGCTGTTCCCCGCATCATTTCGCTGATCACTGTTGGTAATAACGAATTGTATAATTTGTTTCCTACTGATCTTCATGGGCCGGTCAATGAGCAGTATTATATCAGTTCACTTCGTCATGAAGGCAAGGCCTGTAAACAGGTAGAAATATCCGGAAGAATTGCCATTTCACAAATACATGCGAACTTTTATAAGACCGTCTATTCGCTGGGCAGGAATCATATGCGGGAATTACAGGCAAAAGATAATTTTCCCTTTGGCAAGCATTGGTCAACGGTTTTCCACCTGCCTTTGCCCCTGTCCGTATTGTATTACCGCGAGCTGGAATTACTGGAATCTTTTGCCCATGGTATCCATAAACTGTTGCTTTATAAGATCGTTTCATCAAAATTGGTAAGTAACGAGTCCGCTACTCTTGCCCATATCCATAATTGTTACGCCACCTGGCGACATAATAAGGGGTTGGCAGGCAACTATTTATTGCGTTAATTCGATTCAATAAAGCACATTTAATTTAGCTTTATTATCCCATGACCCGGGTTTTGTTATTTAATCCACGCAGCGCGAATTATAAGCCGAGAATTCCGAATTCCATTCTCAGTATCGCCTCTTCCATCGAGGGGCTGTACGACTACGTCATCGTAGACGGGAACCTTGAGAATGATCCCTGGGAAAAAATTCATCATTATTTGCTGGAAGGTGATTTCGGGTATTTCGGGGTCACTTCCATGCCCGGCCCTCAATTAAAACAAGCAATCCCTGTTTCAAAAAAAATACGGGAATTATTCCCCGGCATCACCATTATCTGGGGAGGGTATTTTCCTTCCAACCAGCCTAAAGTGGTGTTAAATTCAGGTTATGTCGATTTCATAGTAAATGGGCCGGGTGAAAAAACTTTTCCGGCATTATTAGATGCAATAGAAAACAATAAACGGAATCCTGCCGGCAGACCTTATGAATTCATTCATAATCTTATTTACAGGTCGGGGGAACAGATCATTAAAACTCCGAAAGATGAGTTATACGACCAGGATGAATTGCCGGCATTACCTTATGACAAACTGAACCATTTCTACCCGATTCGCCGTTACCTGGGCAAGACTTATCTCGGCACGAAAACTATTGCCTATCATTCCAGCATGGGCTGCCCGTTTAAATGCTCGTTTTGTGCGGTGGTGCCGATCTATAATGCAAGGTGGAGGGGTAAATCAGCACAGCTTATCTATAAAGACATTAAGTATCTTAAGGATAATTTTGGCGGCAATGCTATCGAATTTCACGACAACAACTTTTTTGTATCCGAGAAAAGAACCGTAGAGTTTGCCCGGCTTATTCAACCGGAAAATATGGTATGGTGGGGTGAGGGCAGGATTGATACCATTGATAAATATTCCGACGAAACGCTCACTCTTATGAGGGAGAGTGGCTGCAAAATGATCTTCTTTGGCGCCGAAACAGGAAATGATGAAATATTAAAGAAGATGGACAAAGGAGGCACGCAAACAGCTGCCGGGATCCGGAGTTTTGCCGCGAGAATGGCAAAGTTTGATATCATTCCTGAATATTCGTTTGTCCTGGGCACTCCCGCTGAGACTCCGGAGCAGGTGATGAAACAAATTGACCAGGACATTGCTTTCATCAGGGAGATAAAACAAATCAATCCTAAAACGGAGATCATCATTTATGTATATAGTCCGGTGCCCAATGAAGGCAGTGAGATGTATAATAAAGTATTGCAAAGCGGGTTTCATTTCCCCGATAAATTAGAAGACTGGATCAGCCCGCAATGGGAAAATTTTGATCTGCGCAAAAACCCATTGACCCCATGGCTTACACCTGAAATGGTCAACAAAATAAAAGATTTTGAAACCGTATTGAACGGGTATTATCCTACCGTATCGGACCTGAGACTGACCGGGTTGAAAAGAAAAGTATTACACAATTTTGCCGCTATTCGTTACAAAACGGGATTATACGGGAAACCGTACGAATTAAAAGCCTTACAGATACTATGGAAATACCGTCAACCTGAATTAGAAGGTTTTTGAAATGAGATCCGCGTTAAAACATATTGTTGCCCATACTTACAAACCACTATTGGTAAGATATCTTTCCAAAACCAGGGTGTACCATTATGAAAATATCAGGCTCGAGATACCTCCCCAGGTTTTTCATCCGGGTTTTTTTTTCAGTACCCGCCTGCTTTTAAATTATATCAGGGAATTGCCTTTAAAAAATAAAAGCTTTTTAGAATTAGGTTGCGGCAGCGGGCTCATTTCCCTGTATGCTCAAAAAAAAGGAGCAATGGTCACAGCAACAGATATTAACCCGACAGCTATTGAATTTCTCCGGAAAAACAGTGAATGGAACGGCGCGGCAATAACCATCATCCTGTCTGATCTTTTCCGGGATATCCCGGTACAGCTATTCGATATCGTAGCGATCAACCCGCCCTATTATAAAAAAAAGCCGGTATCGGCACAGGATTATGCCTGGTGCTGCGGTGAGAACGGGGAATATTTCGAAGCCTTGTTTGGAGGGTTGGGCAATTACGTTCATCCCGGCTCGGAAGTATACATGGTTCTCTTTGATGGCTGTGATATGGAGATGATAGAAAACCTGGCCGCACAAAATGGATTCAACCTGAACTGTGTGCTTACCCGGAAAAACCTGTTGGAAAAAAACTCTATTTATAAAATTGAAAAGATAAATTGACCCGACCGGCCGGCCATATTATCCTGAATGATTTTGAAAAACTCTATATTCAACTTAAAGAGAAGGAAGGAAGAGTGTATACGGATGAACAGGTTGCCAGTCTTCCTGATGTAGCTGAAATACACCCGCATTACAAAGAATGGCAGGCACGCAAAGAATCATTTCAAAAACTGGTCACTTATTTAAAAAAAAGAAATCACCTGAAGGATTTTTTGGAAATAGGTTGCGGGAATGGCTGGTTGTCCCGTCAATTGGCTTCATTGCCCGGCAGCCGGGTCATTGGCACGGATATTAATTTCACTGAGATCCAGCAGGGCGCCACGGTCTTCAAAGATATTCCCAATCTTCATTTCATTTATGGTCACCCCTTACAGGGGATGTTTGAAGAAACGAAATTCGATGTGATCGTCTTTGCCGCCTCTTTACAATATTTCTCCCCGCTCAGGGAAACAATAAAAAATTCGTTGCAATTGCTCAGGCCACATGGCGAAATACATATTATTGATACTCATTTTTACCCATTATCAGGACTGAGCGCAGCCAAAAAAAGATCATTGCTGTATTTCGAAGCTGTGGGTTTCCCGGAAATGGCCAGCTGGTATTTCCATCATACGCTGGAGGATATAGATACTTTCCATTATTCCGTACTCTATGACCCCGACAGTTTATTCACCCGGTTTATGAAAAATAAAAACCCTTTTCACTGGATCCGCATTCAACATTAGCGTTCCATGTTCGCACAATCATTATATCAAACTTATAAACGGTTCCGTACTCTGCAAACGGATCGCATCACAGCCTTACCCATTGTGATACTGATGCCTCATAGCGCCTGCAATTGCCGCTGTGTGATGTGCGATATATGGAAGGATAATAAAAACCTGAAACAGCTTACTGAAAACGATATCCGGGAACTGCTGGTCTCATTAAAAAGACTGGGTACCCAGCAGGTATTAATGTCGGGCGGAGAAGCATTGCTTAACCCGAATTTTTTCAATTTGTGCGGGATATTGCAAAAATATAATATCAGGATATCGCTGCTTTCTACAGGTCTTACATTGAAAAAGAATGCGGATCAACTCGTGCAATGGGTAAATGATATTATCGTATCGCTGGATGGAAACGAACCCCTTCATAACAACATCCGTAATATCCCGGATGCTTACCAGAAGTTAAAAGAAGGAGTTCAGTATATAAAAAATATTGAACCTGGTTTTAAAATAACGGCAAGAACAGTCATTCACCGGCTTAATTTTCGTTATTGGCCCGGGATCATTGAAAGCGCCAGGGAGATCGGGCTGGACCAAATAAGTTTTTTGCCGGCTGATGTGAGCAGCCATGCCTTTAACCGTGAAGTGCCCTGGAATGAACAAAGGCAACATGAAATTTTGCCGGAGGAAAACGAACTGCCTGAACTGAAAAGAGTCTTAGAAAGTATAATTCAAAAGTACCCGGCTGAATTTACCTCGCACTTTATCGCTGAAAACCCCGGAAAGCTGAGAAATATATGGGGGTATTATGCCGCCTTTTACGGGCTCAACCCCTTTCCTTATAAAAAATGCAATGCCCCCTGGGTATCCGCCGTCGTGGAAGCCGATGGCACTGTCAGGCCTTGCTTCTTCCACCCGCCGATGGGAAATATCAGGCAGGACTCACTGGAAAATATTTTAAACAGCAGGGAAAGCATCCGCTTCAGGAAAGAACTCGATATGGATAAGGACAACACTTGTATAAAATGCGTTTGTTATTTAAATCTTCCGCCCTCCACAAAACTTAATTAACAACTTTTTATGAAAAGGATCCTTTTCTCCCACTCCTATTTTTTACGCTTCGATCCCAAGCAATGGGCAACTGGTCAGCCTTATCCGCCTATCGGCACTCTGTATGCGGCAGCATTGATGAGGGAAAGAGGTTACAAGGTTTCTTTTTTTGATACCATGTTCGTTCATCGCCCTGAAGAGATCAGTCCCGCGCTGGAACAGCACGACCCCGGTTTTTTCATATTATATGACGATGGCTTTAATTACCTGACCAAGATGTGCCTGACGAATATGCGGGAAGCCGCTTTTAAAATGATAAAGCTCGCCAAACAAAAAGGATGTACTGTTATAGTTTCAAGTTCGGATTCTACCGATCATTATGAACAATACCTGCAGGAAGGAGCCGATTTTATTTTGCTTGGCGAAGCGGAACAAACAATGCTTGAATTGACGGATGCCTTAAGCCAGGCACAAAATAATTTTTTGTCCATACAGGGCCTCGCCTATAAACAGGATGATGCCGTAATAAAAACAGGCAGGAGAAATGTGCTCAAAGACCTGGATAGTCTTCCTTTTCCTGCATGGGACCTGATAGACATAGATATCTACCGTAAAACCTGGATGAAACACAAAGGGTATTTTTCCCTGAATATGGCAACTACAAGGGGCTGCCCCTTTAAATGTAACTGGTGTGCAAAGCCTATTTATGGTAATCGTTATAATTCAAGATCCCCTCAAAATGTAGTAGCTGAATTAAAAATGCTGAAAGAAAAATTCGATTTTGACCATATCTGGTTCTGTGACGACATCTTTGGACTGAAGCCGGGATGGGTACATGAGTTCGCTGACCTGCTGGAAAAGGAACAAATCCACTTCCGGTTTAAGATACAGGCCAGAGCCGATCTTTTATTGCAGGAAAATTATATCAGGGACCTGGCAAGAGCCGGTTGTGAAAATATCTGGATGGGCGCCGAAAGCGGATCGCAAAAGATATTGGATGCCATGGATAAAGGAACGACCATTGAGCAGATATACCATGCTACCCGCCTGTTAAAAAAGAATGGCATTCATCCTTCCTTTTTTATCCAGTTTGGCTATCCCGGTGAAAACAAAGAGGATATTGCAAAAACGATCAGGATGATCAATGAGCTATTGCCTTACGAGATCGGTATTTCGGTTTCCTACCCGTTACCGGGCACTTCCTTTTATGAAAGGGTAAAAAATGAACTGCATGAAAAGGCCAATTGGACCGATTCGGATGAACTGGCCCTGCTATTCCGCAATACGTATGCCCCGGCATTTTACAAACAGCTTCATCGCTATGTTCACAGAAGTTATCGCAAGCATATAGCTATTCAGCACCTGAAAAAATTATTTGCCAAACCTTCCGGTAGTACATCTTTTACTTTCAAAAAGGCGATGTCAGTATTATATTATGCCCCCGCTGCCTGGATCGATAAACAAAAATTAAATTCGCTGGAGAACTCACCCGCATGAATGAATTACTGAATAGTACCAATGAGCAGGCAGCCAGTACGGCTTTTAGTAAGCAAGCGCCGGTCTTTGATGAGTTATATGCGGCGGATGCAATTATAAAATATAAAAGAAAGAGGGTAAGAAATCATGTCCTCCAGTACCTGAAACCGGGTTCGAATATTCTTGAACTGAACGCCGGTACAGGGGATGATGCCATTTTTTTTGCCAGGCAGGGGCATCGTGTTCATGCTACAGATATTTCGGATACTATGCAGAAAATGCTAAAGGAAAAAGTAAGACTCAACGATTTACAGGGCAGCATTACAAACGAATTATGTTCCTATACAGAATTGAAAAAATTATTCAACCGGGGGCCCTACGATTTTATCTTTTCAAATTTTGCAGGGTTGAATTGTACCGTTCAATTAGCCAATGTACTGCAATCTTTCGATCCTTTGCTGAAACGCGGAGGCCTTGTCACACTTGTTATTTTGCCCAGATTTTGCCTTTGGGAATTTTTACTCGTATTCAGGGGAAAATTCAAAACGGCATTTCGACGCTTCTCCGGTAAAAAAGGTTCCCGTGCCCATATTGAAGGCCAATTTTTCCGTTGTTGGTACTACAATCCTTCCTTCATAAAAAACTGCCTGGAAAATTCATTTGATACAATAAGCATAGAAGGCCTGTGCACAATAGTACCGCCATCCTATATTGAAAAGTTTGCAGAAAAACATCCTCGTGCGTACCGGTTTTTACAAAAGAAAGAAGACAGGTGGAAAGGTTTGTGGCCCTGGAAAAGTATTGGCGACTATTATATTATTACTCTTCAAAAGAAAAATTGATCCCCCCTGCTATATTCAGGGGCTTTCTTTACCTTTTGTAAGGGGAGAAGGGAAGTTAAATACTGGCTGAGTTGGGATAAGTATTTTCAAAATACCCGGGCGGGCTGCATTTTACGCCGGTAATCTTTTCATCATAAATAGCCAGTACTTTTTCCCGGAACATCCCGGGATTTGACATGGCAAAGTGTTTGCCTGTGATAAGATCCATTTCCCGGCCTGCACGGTTGAGCGCTTTGTTTCTTTTCTTCTTTTGCCAGCGCCGGTCTGTTACTTTCATAAGATAATTATCCAGCCAATTACCTGCCTTATTATTAAATACCCATTCGATCATTTTTTTAACAACAGAGCTACTGCTTTGACGGGGCTGGTCATTTCGTTTTACCGGGAAATTCGCAAACCACTCACTTACCCAGCTATTGGCTGCAAAAAAATCATCAAGACCTGTTCCGTTGACCGGCAGGAGCGTGAATGTTTCCACGGCTGTATAGATATTTCTTTCCTTCAGCATAAGCGCTTTTTCATCCACATAATAATTCATGCAGAAATAATGCTGTTTGCCCGCCAGGAAGGTCAGCTTTTTAAACAGGTGCATACACGTTCTGGCTATCCATAGCCGGTTGGCCCTGGTGACAATGAAGAAATCAATATCAGCCTTTTCATCCGCAAACTTTTTGGATAAGGAGCCGGAAATCCCTACGCCCCTTACATAAGGGAACTTAGAAAGGAACCTGCCGATCTTCATCGCTTTGGGTAATAGTTGTTCTGCCCTGAGGTTACCTTCTTTTCGCCGGGCGACAAGAGAAATATCGTTTTTGAGTAAATAGAACCCATTTATCTTAAAAATGGATCCTTCTGTTACCAGGCTTTCCAGTGCATAATCAAGACGGGTGCTATCTGCGTCGGGGTGCAGGAAGTTTATTATCTCATCCTTTGACAAAGGGTATTGGAAAATTGAAAAATAGGCCAGTATTTGTAAGATACTGTTTTCCGTCTTTTCTTTTTCCCCGGAAGTTCTTTTAAACACAACACTCATCATGCTATTACTGATTTGTTCAACAAGGAAAGCAACCTGAGCAGTTTTTTGGCCGATTAAGCACTTCAGAACCATTTACATCACACTTTGCACAAAACCGATTATCATAACGAACTTCCGGCTCTGGCAACTACAGAATCTCCTGTTGTAAGTGAAAACGCAATAATCACCCGTTTCGTTGCCAGCAGGAGGAATTATTTATTCTTCAAAAGAACGCTGGATATTCTTGCTTCGTTCCTGTTTATTTCACTTGTATTGAGCTGGCTTTTACCTATCCTTGCTATATGGATAAAATTAGATTCAAGGGGCCCGGTATTTTTTTTACAAAAACGCATGGGTCTTAACCGGAAAATATTCTGGTGTCTAAAACTTCGCACCATGGTTCTGAATGATGAAGCTGATGAAAGGCAGGCTGAAGAAAATGACAGTCGTATTACAAGGGCAGGCAGGATTTTGCGAAAAACCAATATGGATGAGTTGCCGCAATTTTTTAATGTATTAACGGGTGATATGAGCCTTATAGGGCCCCGTCCCCATATGCTGGCAGATTGTATGCGTTTTTCTTTTGTAGTATCCTCTTATAATTTCAGGACTTTCGTAAAACCGGGAATCACCGGCCTGGCACAAGTAAAAGGTTATCGCGGCCCTACAAAAGATTATGAAAGTATTGTCAAGCGTTATTACTGGGATGCTGTATATGTAAGAAAAGCCGGCTTATGGCTGGATATAAAAATAATCGCCCAAACGATTATCCGCTGCTTTCGTAATCTTCTAAAAATAATTTCCGGGTTATTTACAAAAAAGAAATCCATTGGCTGATCCCGTCCATTTTTCCCTTCACTAAAATTGTAAGTCACCCCTCATCAACCCGCCAGGTAGCAAAACCTGTTTTTCCGGCATCGTTGCCGGGAATTGATTGCCTTCATAAGGAAGTTTGCTTTAGCTTTACGCCTCATAAAATACGTATAAATGAAAATCATTCACCAGGTACACCCGGAAGATTTTATCCATTATACCACGCAGCAAATAAGAGAGAAATTCCTCCTCGATAACTTAGTTGTACAGGATAAAATAGAATGTGCCTATACACACTACGACAGGATGATTGTCGGCGCCGCTTTCCCGGTGAATATGGCCCTGCAGCTTAGCACGTACGAACAATTAAAATCAGAGTTTTTCCTGAGCCGCCGCGAAATAGGTATTATCAATATTGCCGGTAACGGAAACGTATTAGTCGATAACGAAAAAATTGAAATGGGAAAACAGGATTGCCTGTATATCGGTAAAGGCAAACAAAAAGTCGTGTTTAGCAGTGTCAATAAGTCCAGCCCGGCCAAATTCATTTTCTTCTCCTGTCCCGCCCACCTGGAATATCCTACCCGCCTGATGAAACCTGCTGAGGCCTTACCAGCTGAGCTCGGCAGCCTCGACAATAATAATCACCGGGTGATCAATAAATATATTCACCTCGATGGTATTAAAAGCTGCCAGTTAGTGTTGGGCGTTACCAATTTTAAAAAAGGGAGTATCTGGAACACTATGCCGCCCCATACCCATGACCGCAGAATGGAGTCCTATTTTTATTTCGACCTTCCGGAAGGGCAGCGTGTTATTCATTTCATGGGTGAGCCGCAGGAAACAAGGCATATATTTTTAAATAATGAACAGGCTATACTTTCGCCTGCCTGGAGTATTCATTCAGGTGTGGCTACAGCCAATTATTCTTTTATCTGGGCAATGGCCGGTGAGAATATGGTCTTTACAGATATGGATCCCGTGCCGGCGATGACTCTAAAATAAATAATAACCGGGGGTAAGGTTTGTCAGCCATTTAAATGGATGCGTCTTCCCGCCTCTATGGTAAAAAATATAATCATGGTAAATTTCAGGGTAGATGGTAAACTGGCTTTAGTAACCGGCAGTAGCCGGGGAATCGGTCTCGCAATCGCCACAGCGCTTGCTGAAGCAGGAGCTGATATAATTGGTGTAAGCAGTAAACTGGAATCATCAGGTTCAGCGGTTGAAAAAGCGGTAGTAAAAACGGGCCGGAAATTTTATGCTTACCAATGCGATCTTACCAGGCGGGATTCTATTTATTCTTTCCTGGAAAAAGTGAAAGCGGATCATCCCCGGATAGATATTCTTATTAATAATGCAGGTCATATCCTGCGCAAGCCGGCAGCGGAACACCCGGATGATTACTGGGACACCATCATTAACATTAATCTCACCGCGCAATTTATACTGGCCAGAGAAATCGGTAAGCGAATGATAGAGCAGGGTTATGGCAAAATTGTTTTCACCTGTTCTTTGCTTTCTTTCCAGGGAGGTATCAATGTACCCGGTTATGCTGCCAGTAAAGGAGCCGTTGCATCACTCCTGAAAGCACTTGCGAATGAATGGGCAAAATTCGGGGTTACTGTCAATGGTGTAGCGCCGGGCTATATAGCCACAGATAATACAGCCCAGCTAAGGGAAGATAAAGAACGCAATGCAGCGATCCTTTCGAGAATACCTGCCAATCGCTGGGGCCAGCCCGAAGACCTTGCAGGAGCTTTTGTCTTTCTTTCATCGCCTGCTTCGGATTATATGAATGGGACGATTGTAACAGTGGATGGAGGATGGATGGGGAGATAATAATCGCTTTCTTATAAAGAAAAAATCGATGGGTTAACCCTTTTAGTCATTTTGCCTTCTCATTCTTACTTTCAATTCTATTTTTTATTGATCGATGTCTTCCTGAATTATGAAATACCAATCGTTTCTCAACATTGGATGTGCTTTCAATGTAATATTTGTTATCCTTTAAGCTTTTCAATACGTAAACATAATATGCATAAAAAAAGCAGCCCTTTTCAGAGCTGCCTCGTCGGGAAGACAGCCCGCCGATTTTTTATTACATCGACCTGGCTATCAAATAACTTTTCTTTCTCGTTACTCATCATTCACCTTGCAATTCACTTCACCGGCTATTCACCAGACGAAGTATTGATTTTCAAAGCGAAGTTTGAGCTTTGTCGGGAGGACAGCCCTCTTAAATATGAGTACAAATGAATTAAAATCAAATGATTATATAAGCCCAAATAGCCTTATTCACCTACCAATTCACTTGCGATAGTATGCTGAAGAACTTGGCATGAAATTACGTAAAATTGTCATTTAGATCAAATCTTAACTTCTACAAATAAATATCTACTAAGCTGACGGTCAAAAATAAACACCCACATACCTATAGTGAAGTACAATTTTGTTTCAACAATTTGTCTCTACAGTAATTGCATTTCTTTAGTGTATCGCCAAGTTTAGCTCGTATGCCTGATCATCCCAAATTGACTCTGTTGCTCAATTTAAATATAACCAATAATGTGTAAGTTTAATACTTGTAGAGCCATTCCTGGAATTAATCGACGTATAGAGATTTAAATTTGAAAGTGAACGAAGAAATGATAACAAATCGTCTTTATTCCAGATTATTGTAGCATCGATACTTGTTGCAATAAGTTCATTTATCCATCCACAGATCTGGTTATGCCAGAAATCAAAATCTTCTTTTTCGATATAGCCCAGAATTGCACTATGCTCCAAGTGTTTACCATGGTAATTTCTTTTAAATCTTTCCATAGCGCCCAGATTTCCCTGCACATATTCCTTTTGTCGGCCTGATCCCGGAGTTGGCAACCGTTTTGCTTCTATTGCAAAAATGGATTCGGTAGATGCAATTGGCGAAGCGAATACAGCCGCCATATCGTTTGACCGCTTATATTGCTCGGGGTATTGAAACTGAAACATAAATATTTCGTCTGACACTCTGGCCAAACGCTGCAAATAAATTTCCAGTTTGCTGGAAATCCCATCCTCATTTACTAATCCTGTTGTCTCTTTTCTTAAAAATTCGGGGAAGTCAGGTAGATGCTTTTCCAGAAAGGTTTTGACGGCCTCCACCGCCTTTTTATCGGTGTTGAATTCAATGTTACCTTGATATGTTTTATCATAGTTCCTTAACATGAATTAGTAACCTGCTTTAATTAAATCCTGCAGCGAATCATCTGCATCACGCAACGCAGTTGATTTAAGCCAGTAACGTAATTGCTTCGGCTTGATCAGGATAATATTGTTTTTGGTATAGTAGCGGACAATCCTGTTTATTCTTAAATTCTTCTTCAAGCCGTTTTCAATCAAGTGCATCAAATCGTCTTCCGCCTTGGCCGAATTGAGATATTTGCTTTTCACCTCCTTGCCTGTAAATGTAAAATCACAGGCAACCCAGGAATTCGATTCGATAATCCGATTTAGCTTGAAGGACTTATTATCAGAATCCCCGTATACTGAATTGAGTGCTTTGCAGAAAACTTCAGCAAACTGAACCAATACATCTTTATTTGCCTCTTCTCCGGTAATCTTGTTTTCATTACGTCTTAGGTATTCAAATCCATATTTTAATACGTCATCCTTAATAATTTTTTCTGCAAACGATAATTTGAGATCGGAAATATTTTCTGGATACGGAATAGCCATTAAATCCTGCTTTAGTATTGCTGTATTTTTATTAATGAATAGTTGATTGCTAGTTGCTGCTATATATAACCTAAACAGGTCATTGCGTTTCTGTAGGTAATCGTATAGGTTTGTCAGGATATCCACGTCCTTTTTCGGAGCTTTAATACCGACGATCTTGTCCTTGTATGTTATATAGCGTGACGAAAAGTAAATTGGTATTTTTTTTTCTCCTATATTTTCTTTTAATAAGATCAAGGGTGGAGTGTATATTTCCGGAATACGGGGACTGGTGAAATACTTTTCTCTTATTATTTCAATCTTTGCCTCATCAACACCATCTTCAGTAAAAGCTTCAGTAGGCA
>JAUZOA010000084.1 GCA_030706685.1 Bacteroidota bacterium | reverse complement strand
CGGGAACTGCTCCGGAAAAATAAATGGCTCCGCCACCTCCGCCGCCTCCGCTTCCATAACAATGATTTAAATTAAGCCCATCATCTTCTGTGCCTCCCTGTCCCCCATTAGCAGAAATAATAGTCGTGCCGACATAATTATTGATATTCATGATAATAGTGCCTGCCGCACCCGATCCGGACGCGCCATCAGATAAAGCAGGACCACCCACCTGGCCATTCGCAGATATTTTATACCCATTTCCTGCCAGGTTGTTTGCTTTTATAAAAACAATGCCGCCGCCATGCCCGCCGCCATTGGAATTAGCACCCCCATTATTGGCATGGCCCGCACCACCTCCGCCACCCATAAAGATTTTTTTTCCGCCATAACTGCTTAACGCTTTTCCGCCTTTCCCCTGTGTTGCCACCGTACAGCCGGAAGAACTTGAGTTGCCTCCACCATCACCTCCTGCAGCAAGGTTAGCACCGCCGCCGCCGCCATTGTTGTGATTATTGCCACCGCCGCCACCATTGGCCGGAGCTCCCCTGCCACCGGTTAAGTTGACGTTAGTAATATCTGCCGCTCCTTCCCCCTTATAAGCTCCATTTTGCGGCGTAAGCGTACCGGCAGGATAGGCGTAATTTGTGGGTGCGCCAATATTACTGCAGGTACCATTACTAAGCTCAAACATTCCTCCGCGATACCCGCTTGAATCACCCGAAATGGGAGCGTTTAATACAAGGTCCTGGTCAACATAGATAGCCAGCACACCACCTGTACCGTTCGTATTATTCCAGGGAGCTGCTCTTAATGTGTCGGTGACGGTCGCTGAAACATATTCAGGTATCCTTACTAACTGCACTTTATCTGCAACGGTGTAATTGTTTAAAAAGAAATAATCGAAAAAGACGGAATCGCCTCGTATATAGCAAATGGTTCCTATTTCGTAATTACCGGCATTATTCAGGCTGGTTGTATCGCCAAATGAACTGGAAGTAGCGGTTGTATTGATCGTTGCCCCTTTCATCTGGATGATCATGGCTTTATCATTAAAACCCAAACCTGTTGTGGTATTCACCCTGGCACAGGCTTTCGCCGGGATCACCTCTATCACTTTATAATAATTGTTTACAATACCACTTATGTTAGTCTGGGCTGATGTTAATTGGGCAATAGACAGGCAGGCTGAAAACAAGGCGATGAGTTGGGTCGTCTTCAGCAGGAATATTGGTGGCGGTATTAAGAATAATTTCCCCCTCGCCATAGCGGGTAAAGTAGTAATAAAATCTTGTATATGAAAGCGTAAATATTCCGGGAAAATGACATCCGCTCAGCCATTTGACCAATGGTCAACTATTTACCCGCCCACTCAATAAAACTGACCTGCGGGCCGGAATAGCTTATTTTTATAAAGGGTAAAATTCCGCTTGTTTGATTCGTAATTCCACATTTTATATTTTACATTTATTCATACAGATACCATGTTATCAAAAATACTCTGGCTATCAGGCTCTGCCATTTTTCTACTACTGGGCGTATGGCACTTATATTATATTTTTTTTACCAATAAGTTCGATCCGCGAAATAAAAGCGTCATGGAGGAAATGAAGAATACCTCTCCGCGACTGACGGATGAAACAACTATGTGGAAGGCGTGGATGGGATTCAATGCCAGCCATAGCGCCGGGGCCATTTTTCTAGGGCTTGTAAATATCATATTGGCTGTCGAATATTTTTATGTTATAGAAAACTCCTTTTTTCTTTCTCTTCTTACGATCCTTACCGCTTTTTTTTATCTCTGGCTTGGAAAAAAATACTGGTTCAGCATACCCTTTACCGGGATATTCATTGCTGTTTGTTGTTTTATAGCTTCTCCTCTCGTTGCTTTTCTCACCTGATTAATGGAAAAGCGGTATTGACTCAATAAATCTTCCAATGGCCCATCATTCTTTGTTTGGAAGAGGGCTTCCCGCATGGTTTTGCGAAAGATAAAATTCCAAAATGGAGACGTTCCATTTCCTGCCAAATGCTGCCAGATGGAATTTACTTTGTAAATTTGCCTCAAACAATGTTTTGATGAAGCAGAGGTTGTTGAAATATTTTCTTGTTTTTTATTTTGTATTCTTTATTACTCATTTATCAGAGGCGCAGTGCTCCATTTGTACTAAGACCGCCCAGCAACTTGGGGAAAAGCCGGCCAGGGGATTGAACGCTGGTATTCTTTACCTTGCTTTTATGCCGTTGGCTATTGTTGGTATTATAAGTTACCGGTGGTGGAAAGTCAGTAAGGAAAACTGATAAACCGGGTTATTGGATTGGAGGAGCACCTGCAAACTTATATTGTATATCTTGCCGGCTATTGTTGCAACTAATTTATCCTGCTGTAAAAACAATTGATGAGTCATCCTGCTGTTTCCGGAATCTCTGTTGTCATCCCTAATTATAATGGCCGGTACTGGCTTGGAGAAGTTATCCCGCCACTGCTGAATGCCCTGGAAAAAGCAGCCTTACCTTCTGAAATAATTGTATCAGATGACCGGTCAACCGATGATTCTGTTTCCTTCCTGCAATCCACCTATCCCTGTGTGCTGGTAATCAGCAACCCCGACAATCTCGGGTTTGCTCCCACTATCAACAAGGGAATTTTTGCTTCCCGCCATTCTCATATCTTATTACTCAATAGCGATGTAAAACTTACCCCGGATTTTTTCGGAGGATTGATGCGCTATTTTGATAAGGAAGATACATTTGGGGTAATGACCCGCATCATTGGATGGGATGATGACATTATCCAGGATGGAGGAAAATACCCCTTCTATCATGGATTAAAGATTAAAACATCGGGCAATTATGTCCCCGTTGAAGAAAGACCCGGGCAATGGCTGTACAGCATGTATTTGTCGGGCGCCTGCGCATTGGTAGATCGCGAAAAGATCATGCTCTTGCAGGGTTTTGATGAGATATTTGCTCCGTTTTATATAGAAGATTATGAATTGAGCATACGGGCCTGGCGTTTCGGATGGAAATGTTATTATGATCACAGTACAGTATGCCGGCACAAAGAATCTGTAACCATAAAGGCAAAAGTAAAAAGGGATCAAATCAGGCAGATATATTACCGCAATAAAATGTATCTCCAGGCTTTGCATCTGCCCGGAATATTATTGCCGGTATGGCATATCCAGCTATTCTTCGAATGCCTGCTGAACCTGCTGGCATTTCGTTTTTATTACATACGGGCGGTTTTCCAATACCTGCCTCGCTGGCCGGCATTGTACGCAAAAAGAAAAGCGTTCAGAACTCTGGGCCGGCAAAAAGGCAGGGAGTTACTCAGCCTGAAACAAGCTGCAAAACTGGTTTTGGATAACTTAAGCCAGGTTGGGGTGAAGTTGCTGAAATAAGAGCAGCCGCGTTTTAGAGGTTGAAAAAACGATAAAAATATTCAATGGGTTTCAGGTTGAGCCATTGCTGCCTGTTTTTAGCCAAATCATCATAGGTAAAATTGCGTATCTGGGCAGGGGTGAAGGATAAAGTATCTTCCGGCGGTCTTTTACAGACTATCCCCAGTCCATAGTCTACATCCAGTACAAAAACAGTGATATCTTTTCGCAGACTTCTTAAATGAAGGATCGTTTTCCACACATCGCCGTTCCAATTGCCTTCATAATTTTTGTTCTTCCATTCTTCAAAACTAATTGCGGCTGCAGCCGTTTGAGGGTTGCAATCATGCATAATTATTACTCCATCCTGCTGCAGGTAATGAAGTGTATTTTCCACATCCCTTAAAGCATATTCATATTCATGCATACCATCCACCAAACAAATATCCACTGCGTTGTCTTTAAATAATTGCCCCGCATGCTGATTGAAAAAATCATCGCTGGGCATCTCATAATATCTGGCATTAAGATTACTCAGGTTTTTGAGGATCTTTTTCCTCCGTTTAAATTTTCCAAATGTGAACTCAGGGTCCACGGCAATTTTCCGTTTTGCTCTAACGGGAAAAAAAACGCCGCCTGCAAAAACACCGATTTCGAGGTACGTAGTATATTTCTTTTTGTTGATAATATCCTGGATCAGTTGTTTGCGTTCGTCAGCCATAGCGGGTGGTTATTATTTTATCAGGCAAATGTGGAAGCCTTTGCTGCTTTCCAGGAATGTTTAAAATACGAAAACCAGGGGAAGGCTCTTTTTTTCTGTGCAAATATAATTTTAGCATGTTTGAACAGGAAAAGAAACAATGACCAGGAAAATCTTTTTGCCGGGAACACAGAATAATATTGCAGGAGCTGCCCGGCAAAATCCTTTTCAGCCTGGCCCATTTCTTTTATAGTCATTAGTTGTGGCAGGATAGCCATCACCTGTTTGTATAAATGGAGCTTCGGCTTTGCAGCACCGGTTACATTCGAATCATGCATCCGGTGCCATACTAATATTTGCGATACAGGCTCGATCCTTCCATGGCAGCAGGCAACAGCAGCCAGCCACCAGTCATAATATACGTTGGGGGGAAAGGGAAATGATTTTTCCAGGAGAGATCTTCGTATAAGCATATTATGACCAGATATGAAATTGGAAAGAAAAAAATTGCGTACATCTTTTCCGGCAGAATAATTCACCAGTTTGTGACTTTTTAAATGAAACTCACCAAATTTTTCAAACCGGGCAGAAATACAGTGAACCAATAATATTTCCGGATCTTCATTGATCTTAGCCAGTAATGTTTCAACTTTCGATGGTTCCCAGATATCGTCCTGGTCGGCTATAGCGATAAAATCACCTTTGGCCAGCTGGCAGGCTTTATTGAAATTCAGGTTAAATCCCAGGTTATTCTCGTTCCGGTAAGGACTGATACGTTCGTCTTTGGCGGCGTATTGTTTTACTATTTCATAAGTAGTATCGGCAGAAGCATCATCCACGATAATTATTTGCAGGTTTGTATGGGTTTGCCGGCAAATAGAATCTATTTGTTCAGCCACAAAACGACTGCCGTTATAAGTACACATGACTATGCTTACAAGGCTATTGTTCATTTAGTGTTTCTCATTTATTTCTTCAACGAGGCGGAATAAATTAAAGTCTCCTTTTTCCAGGCTGGCGGCAATCATTGGTTCGATTTCAGCGAGATCAAAATCTTTCATCCGTATCCGTTGTAAAATATGCCAGGCTTTCCGGGCAAGCAGGTATATTTTCTTTTCGGTTGTTTGAAGGGATACTTGTCGTATAATATGCCCGGCTAATTCGCGGATCCCCTTTTTTTCGGAAGCAATAGTTTTTACAATGGGGATATCATGCTTTTGCCGGCTATAAGCAGGCGCGAGCAATTGCCGGAGATTGTGTACAAAATGATCCGCATCGGGCCGGTCGCTCTTGTTCACAACAAAAATATCAGCGATTTCCATCAGGCCGGCTTTCATTGTTTGTATTTCGTCGCCTGCTTCGGGTACAAGCACCACTACGGTAATGTCTGCCAGGCCGGCGATCTCCACTTCGCTTTGCCCGATCCCTACTGTTTCGATAATGATATAATCAAAAGCGGCGGCTTTGAGTACAGCTGTTATTTCAATGATCATTGGATTTAATCCCCCCATACTGCCATGATTGGCTAATGAGCGGATAAACACTCCCGGGTGATTATACCATTGGCTCATCCGGATCCTGTCGCCTAATAAGGCGCCACGATTAAACGGGGAGGAAGGATCAACACAAATAACTCCTGTTTTTTTGCCGGGCTCTGTTAAAACGCCAATCAGCGCATCCACTAATGTGCTTTTACCAGCACCGGGGGGTCCGGTAATGCCGATGATTTTTGCTCCTCCTGAGGGCAAGTGCCGGAGAAAAGACAAGTATCCTTCCCGTTCGTTTTCAACCAATGAAATACAACGGGCCAATGCTTTTATATCACCAGCCTGTAATTGCGTTGACAGCTCCTGCCACATGAAAAACTTATTGTATGTTTACAAATGTATGGGGATTATCCTACAGAATGAGTGGCGGAACCGTTCCATTTTTGCTGCCATCATCCTCATGCTGATCAGTCTTTTTATTTCCCGTGCTTTTTTATCAGTAAGCCTCTTTCTTTTTCTTGCCGTGACAATCATAGGCCGGGACATCTTTTCTCAATTTGCCCGGTTCTTCCGGTCGCCCTTATTGGTAGGGATGAGTTTCCTCTTTTTTATCCCGCTCATATCTGGTTTATGGAGCAGTAATGTACAGGCCTGGATCAGTGTATCACGTATCAAATTACCTTTCCTGCTCCTGCCACTGGCTTTTGCGGGAAACTGGCAATTGCAGGAAAAACAATGGAAGATAATAGCGAATATCTTTTTGCTGCTGGTAACAATGGGTTGTTGCTGGAGTTTGTGGCAATACTTTCAAAATATGGAAGTGATCAACCGGGACTATTTAAGGGCTCAAACGCTGCCGGCGCCATTGGGAAATGATCATGTAAGGTTTAGCTGGCTGGTAAGCATTGCTGTCGCCTGCGGTATACTGTTGATCTGTACGACAAGAAATAAAGTAACAAAATCATTAATTGCTTTATCGTTATTGTTGTGGGTAGTTTACCTGCATATCTTATCTGCAAGAACCGGGCTCGTGTTGACCTATTTTTTCTTTTTGTGCTTTGCTTTATACCTCGCCAGGCAGAGGAAAAGATTTTTTTTTATCATTCTTGCCGCGTTGGTCGTGATTCCCCTGGCAAGCTGGTGGTTGTTTCCCTCGCTGCAAAACAGGGTAAAATATATCGTTTATGATTTTTCTTTTCTGAAAAGCAATAAGGATTTACCCGGCACCAGCGATGCCAACCGCCTCATTTCTTTAAAGGCGGGATGGTATATCCTGCGTGAAAATCCACTGGGTGCCGGCGCAGGAGATATCAGGGATGAAATGAATAAATGGTATGCTGTCCATGTACCCGGTATAGGAGAAGCCGATAAACTTTTTCCCAGCAGCGAATGGGTGGTATATGGAGATATTGCCGGCTGGCCCGGCATCTTTTTGTTCACTGTCATTATGATTGTACCTTTATTTGTAAAGCGAATACGTCATCGTTTTTTCTGGATCATGCTCGGAGTAATGGGCGTAGGCAGCTCATTAGTTGAAACCACCCTTGAAATACAATTTGGTATTTTTATTTATTGTTTCACAATTTTGTGGTGGTGGAAATGGTTCAAACTTCAAAAGGAATAACTTTGAATTGTGACTAATTTCATTCCTATATTCCCATTAGGTATTGTAGTATACCCCGGTGAGGATCTCAATCTTCATATATTCGAGCCGAAGTATAAACAACTGATCACGGAGTGCCGGGAACAGAAAAAACCATTTGGCATTCCGACCGTATTGGAAAACAAAATGGGGGATTTTGGTTCGCTGGTAACAATAAAGGAAATATCCCTCGTACATGATAATGGTGAGATGGATATTAAAACAAAAGGAGAAAAAGTCTTTCGTATACTCGAAGTGATCAGGAAAGTACCCGATAAATTATACAGTGGCGCCATAGTTAATTACCCGGATACTTATGAACAAGGCAATGTTGAACTGATGCGAAAAGTGATGGCGGGTATCCGGGACCTGCACAGGATTTTAAAAGTAAGCAAGGAATTTAATAAGCCGGACGAGGAAATGAGATCCTATGAAGTGGCGCATCATATCGGGTTATCGCTGGAAGAAGAGTATGAATTGCTTGGTCTTTTTGATGAAAGACAGAGACAGGAATATTTAAAAAGGCACCTGACTAAAGTAATACCAATGATAGCCGGCATGGAGCAGCTCAAAGAAAAAATAAAACTCAACGGGCATTTCAAGAACCTGCCCGGTTTCGAAGTAGAATAATTTTTAGTAAACCAACCCCCGGGCAATAGAATTACAACATGTCCACCACACTCTGTTTAGATTTTGGCAATACAAGAAAAAAAGTTGCTGTCTTCCAGGAAGCAGAAATAAAAAAAGGCATTGTACTTGAAGATGATGCTGCAGAAACTATTCAATCGCTGATCAATACTTATCAACCCCGCAAATCTATCCTGTCTTCGGTTATTGATCATAATTCTGCCATTGAAGAATTGCTTTCCGCTTCATCCAAATTTCATAAGCTAAGTTATTTGACGAAACTGCCTTTTACCACTCCTGTTGGTAAGCCTCAGACCATTGGTGCAGACCGGTTGGCGCTGGCCGCTGCCGCCGTTCATTTCTATCCTAAAAAAAATAACCTGGTTATTGGTATGGGTTCTTGTGTTACGTATAATTTTATTAATAAATACCAGGAGTTTCTTGGAGGCGCTATTTCCCCGGGGATGGAGATGCGGCTGAAAGCAATGAACCAATTCACCGCAAAACTTCCTTTGGTAAAAGCCGACAGTAATGTACCCCTGATCGGTTATGATACCACTACTAATCTTTTAAGTGGAGCCGTACTTGGAATGGCCAAAGAGATTGATGGTTTTATTGATGCCTATAAAGAAAAATTCGGGAACTTTAACGCGTTTTTAACCGGGGGTGATTTAGTGCATTTGGCTTCCCACTTGAAAAACAAGATATTTGCAGACCCTGATTTAATTTTTAAAGGTCTTTATGCCATTAGCGAACTTAATAACCCCTAAGAAAATCAATGTATTAGGCGGTTTACGTTTCTCGTTCAGCTTCATACTAATTGCTTTCTTCTTTCCTGCTTTTTCACAGGATAATTCTCCCTATAGCCGTTATGGACTCGGGGATCTTGTGCCTTCCACCAATATGAATACAAGAGGCATGGGAGGAATTTCGGCGGGATATGCTGACTTTCTTTCCATTAATTTCAATAACCCGGCTTCTTACTCATCTTTCCAGGCATTGAAAGAAGCAAAGGCCAAAAAGATTCTTTATGGAAGAGCTATACTCGACCTGGGATTGAATATTGAGAATCACACATTGGCCGAGCCAAACAGAACAGGAAAATTTACATCCAGCAATGCATTATTCTCTCATGTCCAGATTGGTATTCCACTCCGGGCTAATTGGGGATTAAGTTTTGGCCTTCGGCCTATTACGCAGATCAGCTATAAGATAAATCAGGGAGGAAAAGTGTTAGATGCCGTTACTGGCTTGCCAACAGCAGATAGCACACAAACGCTGAGTCAGGGTGATGGAGGAACTTATCTCGCTTCTGCCGGTACGGGATTCAGGATCGGCAAACTTAGTTTAGGCTTTAATGGGGGTTATCTTTTCGGCAAAAAGGATTACAGCTCGCGGCGATCTATTATTAACGATACGGTAGCATACAATAGCGGCAACTTTGAAACGAAAACTACTTATGGGAAGCTATATTTCAACATGGGCCTGCAATACCTGGTGAAATTAGATTCATCCACTTTCATGACGCTGGGAGCTTATGGCAATCTGAAACAAAAATTGAACGCTACGCAGGATATAGTCAGGGAAACCTTTTACTATGACCCCAATGCCGGTAACGTAAGGATTGACAGTGCGTACGAAAAAAACGGAATAAAAGGGAAAGTGGAATATCCTTCTTCTTTTACTGCGGGCTTTATTATACAAAGGGTACCTGACAACAAAAAAGGCGGCTGGCTTATTGGTGTTGATTTTAGTGAAAGCAGCTGGAAAAATTATTCATTTTACGATCAGGTAGATTCATTGCGCAATAACTGGGAGATACGCGTGGGGGGTGAATTAAGACCTTCCCTGGGCTCGGCCCGGAAAAGTTATTTTGGCAATGTGGCTTATCGTGCAGGTTTTTTCTTTGGGCCCGATTATATACAAGTGAAAGAGAAATTGCCTGTATTAGGCCTGACACTCGGACTGGGATTGCCCATCAGGAATTATAACCGGCTCAGCCCCGGCCAGGCTACACTGATCAACCTTGCGGTTGAATATATTAAAAGAGGAAATAATAATAACTCACTCAAAGAAAATATGTTTCGTATATCGGTAGGCTTCTCGCTCAGTGATTTCTGGTTTGCCAAAAAGAAATATGAATAATAGTATTTCCATAGTAAGGAATTATATCTGTACAGCAGCTTTTATTACAGGCTGCTGTTTTGTTTGCGGTTGCGAAAATGATATGGGAACTATAAATAATTGGACAAAAAGAGTAACGAAGAAGGATGAAGCCAGGGACGTCATCAGTTACCTTAGCCAGGAAGGAATAATGAAGGCGAAACTCACAGCGCCGCTTATGTACAGGGTTTCATCCGACACGGTGTACGCCGAGTTTCCCAATACTTTGCATATTGATTTTTATGATGACAGTACAAAAATCGATACCCGTCTTGACTGTAAGTATGCAAAATATTTTGAGAATCTTGATAAAGCATATCTCCGCGACAGTGTAATAGTGATCAGTGTAAAAGGAGATACTTTAAAAGCTCCTGATCTCTGGTGGGACCAGAGAACTAAACTTTTTTATACAGATAAATATGCAGAATACCACGCCAAAGGCAAAAATATATATGGAGGTAAGGGGTTAGAAGCGGCCCAGGACATGTCAACAGTTACCTTCAAAGAGCCTACCGGGGTTGTCCAGGTTTCAGATAGCGGCGTATTGCAGTAAACTATTTTAATTCTTTTCTGTTTTAATTTCAATTTTGCTATAAGGATCAAAAAGGTTCATTTACTGTTCTGTTACAATAATGAGCCTCCCAACGTTAAACAATAAACCAAAAACAAGATGGAATACCGCCGCATGGGCAGAACTGGATTGCAATTAAGTGTGCTTTCCTTCGGGAGCTGGGTAAGTTTTCATAAACAGATCAATGATGGTATCGCTGATGAACTGATGGGCATAGCGTACGACCAGGGCGTCAATTTTTTTGATAATGCAGAAGTCTATGCTTTAGGAGAAAGTGAAAAAATGATGGGCCGTGTACTAAAAGGGAAGAGCTGGGATCGTACTTCTTATGTTATCAGCAGCAAAGCATTCTGGGGATGGCGGGGAAAAGAAAATAAACCTAATCAGGCGGGGTTAAGCAGGAAACACCTCGTAGAAGCCTGCCACGAAGCCCTGCGACGTCTTCAACTGGATTATCTTGATCTTTATTTCTGCCACAGACCTGATAAAAATGTGCCCATCGAAGAAGTAGTATGGACGATGCATCACCTGGTCCAACAGGGAAAGATACTCTACTGGGGCACCAGCGAATGGAGTGGTGTAGAAATAATGGAAGCGCACCGGGTAGCCCATCAATATAACCTGATTGGTCCATCCGTGGAGCAATCACAGTATAACCTGTTTGAGAGAAATAAGCTGGAAAATGAATTCCTCATGGTATTTAAAACTACAGGAATGGGTACTACTATCTGGAGCCCCCTGGCTTCAGGTTTACTAAGCGGGAAATATAATGACGGCATTCCGGAAGGCAGCCGTTTTGCTTTAAATGGCTTCGATTGGCTCAAAGACAGGTGGCTGAAGGAAGGCTACCAGGATAAAGTAAAACGACTTTCCCTGCTGGCAAACGAACTAAACATTTCTTTGGCGGAATTGAGTATCGCCTGGTGTATTAAAAATCCAAATGTATCAACCGCGATACTTGGAGCTACAAAAAAAGAACAACTGCTTCAAAACCTGAAATCTTTGGATGCTGTTGAAAAGCTGACCCCTGAGACCCTTCAGAAGATAGAGAATATCGTACAGACCAGGCCCATATTGCCGGAATATTAAAGACAAATCCCGCCTTGTTAAAAACAGGACGGGATTTGAATCACTTTGAGGGCAAAACCATGTGTGTTTTCTAGTTGTTGGTTGAGGCTCAAGGTAAGGTTCTCATACAGATATTTGGATTTAAACGGGACTGCCTGGTAAACAAAGTTGGCTGACGATGATTGGTATTCTTTTTTGAATTAGTAAAATTGGGACGGTTTAGTTTTTTTCGGATACTGGATTTTTATCGTTCAGCCAACTTCTGTATCAAAAATAGAATTCACATTTCTTTAGCGCCAGAGCATTAGTGACCATTTTGATTATCACTGAAATTACCGTCAGTGCCGTAGAACTACTGCGATAAAAAAGGATTACTATTGCGCGTTTCCCCTAACTTCATTTTTTAAATGCAATTATATGTCCCTGAAAAACAAAACAGTTTTGATTACCGGCGCCAGTCGTGGTATTGGTAAGGCTATTGCACTGAGATTGGCAAAGGAGGGCGCTAATATTGTGATTGCGGCTAAATCGGTGGAGGAAAACGCCAAACTGGGCGGAACAATTTTTTCCGCTGCAGAGGAAGTGGAAAGAGCCGGAGGCCATGCTCTCGCTGTACAATGCGATATACGGTTTGATGACCAGGTACAACAGGCTGTAAATAAAACAATCGAAAAGTTCGGAGGCATAGATATAGTTGTCAATAATGCTTCTGCCATATCGCTGACGCCTACCGAACAAACGGAACCCAAACGTTTTGATCTTATACATGGTATTAATGTACGCGGGACATTCTTTGTAACGAAGGCCTGTATTCCCTATTTAAAAAAATCATCTCATGCGCATATCCTTACTTTATCACCACCCGTAAACCTGGACCCTAAATGGCTGGCAGGACATATAGCTTATACATTGAGTAAATACAATATGAGCATGATGGCCCTGGGGTGGGCGGCCGAGTTTAAAAAAAATAATATTGCCTCCAATGCGCTATGGCCAAGAACTACTATTGATACGGCAGCCGTAAGAAATTTATTAGGAGGCGAAGCTTTAGCCAATATGAGCCGTAAGCCAGAGATACTCGCGGACGCGGCTTTTTATATTTTCTTCCGGTCCCCCGCAGAATGTACGGGCAATTGTTTTATTGATGAAGAGGTTTTGGCGGCAGAAGGAATCACTGATCTCAGCAAGTATTCCGTCGTGCCGGGAGGTAAATTATACAGGGATCTTTTTGTGGATTAAAAGAATTTCCCGTAAAAAAGCCAGGAATATAGAGATTATACTGAAACCCGGGGTCTTGGCGGGAGACTAATCTTTTTCAAGCTATTAACAATCTACTTTTTATTATTTCCAATAATCAAAGCGCACATCGCGATAGCCACATCTTTTAATGCGGCAAATGGATTGGAGTCAAATGATTTGATATGAATAATAAATACAAAAGCCAGCAGCATCGCCGCCAGTAAATAACAAGCCAGTGTCTTCCTGATCTCGGTGAGAATACCAATGGCGGCCAATAAGAACCCTGATCCTGTAAGATATATCCAGAGACTTCCGGGGCCGGGGATATAGTGCGGAACAGTCTTGCCCATTGAATCAGCCGTTTTAAAATGCCAGTACCCGAAATAAGCGATGACCAGGGCAAAGATGACCTCTGCCAGTTTAGAGGGGATAAATGCTTTCATGCAATTGGTTTTAAATATAAAGCCGCACTGGTTCTTCTCCCTGCACTATATAGATTAAATGATCTTATAATTTTTGTAATCGAAGAAACGCCTGCCTGTCAGCTCTTCAAGCCCGTTTTTAAAATGATCTTTTAGCTTGTACCTGTTTTTGGAAACATCGAATTCAAACGCCCATCCTATCTCTGCAACTCTTTTTTTCATTACCTGGGGATGCGTGCCTTTAAATTTGTGCAATGCATTCACTAACTGGTAAGCAAAATTTTCAGGCACTACTATATTATTTTCATCTCCTTCTTTAGCGTGGTAAATTTTATCTTTTACTACGAATTTTGCTTTCATCACTCTTGGATCCTGTACCCATCCGTAATGATGAATTTTTGCCTGCAAGGGTTTTACCCTCAGTTTTTTGTTGTCTCCTTTCCGGAATCCCTGGGCATCCCTGTACGAAAAGATACTTTTGTCATTTTTAATGATCCTTATTTCGTGGCGGTACCATTGACCTTCGGCGCCGATATAATCGTAGGAACCGAAAAAATGGATATAGTTGAACAGGAGACCATCTACTTCTTTATGGTCTTTCCATTTTTTCATCGCGTTCATGGCTTCATCATAGCCATCTTCATGCATCACTTCATCGCCCTGGATATAAACGCACCAGTCCGTATCAGGACCGATAGCCTGGAAGGCTTTATCTGTTTCCTCTGCCAATACACGGCCTGCCAGGCGGCTGTTTTCATCCCAGACCGTATCAAGGATTTTAACTTTCGGACCAATCGCCGCAACCAGATCCCTTGTATTGTCTTCCGATTTCCCGACAGCCACTATTACTTCATCGCAGAGCGGTAATATGGATTGTACAGCTTCGACAATCGGATACTGGTATTTTACCGCATTTCTTATAAAGGAGAATCCGCTGACTTTCATTACCCCGGTTTAAATTACTTAGAAAATAGTGTTGCTTTTCCCCGGCCTGTCAATTGCTAAATTATAAATTTTCAGGTCTCATTTGCGGAAATAACAATACATCCTGGATAGATGGTTGGTTGGTCAGCAGCATACACAACCTGTCAATACCAAAGCCAATGCCCGATGCGGGCGGCATACCATATTCGAGAGCTCTCAGGAAGTCGTGGTCAATGAACATAGCTTCTTCATCGCCCCGTTCCAGCAATTTTGCCTGTTCTTCAAAACGTTCCCGCTGGTCAATAGGATCATTCAGTTCGCTGTAAGCATTTGCCATCTCTTTTCCATTGATCAGCAGTTCAAATCTCTCTACCAATCCCTGTTTATCGCGGTGCTTTTTTGTCAACGGGCTCATTTCAACAGGGTAATCTATAATAAAGGTCGGTTGTATATAATGATGCTCACATTTGCTGCTGAATATCTCATCAACCAGTTTGCCCTTTCCCATTTTTTCATCTGTATGTATATGTAATTGCTTGCACACGGAACGAAGCTGGCCTTCATTCATACGGCTGATATCAAAACCGGTATGTTCTTTTATCGCATCAAAAATGGTAATGCGCCGGAAAGGAGCTTTAAAGGAAATCATGGCATCGCCAACTTTTACATCGGTGCTGCCGGTAACATCTATTGCCGCTTTTTCCAATAGCTGTTCTGTTGTTTCCATCATCCACAGGTAATCTTTATAAGCTACATAGAATTCAAGTATGGTAAACTCAGGGTTATGGGTTCTGTCCATGCCTTCATTCCGGAAATTACGGCTGAACTCGTATACCCAGTCGAAACCGCCCACGATCAGTCTTTTTAAATAAAGTTCATTGGCAATACGCAAATAGAAAGGCACATCCAACGCATTGTGATGCGTGATAAAGGGTCTTGCTGTTGCCCCCCCGGGGATACTTTGCAATACAGGAGTATCTACTTCCAGGGCGCCCCGCTCATTTAAGAATTCCCGGATGGAATTGATCAGTTTTGTTCTTTTTACAAAAGTTTCCTTTACCGATGGATTGATAATCAGGTCAGCATATCGCTGGCGATATTTAAACTCGGGATCAGTAACAGCATCGAACACCAGGCCCTCCGCTTCTTTTACGACGGGTAAAGGGCGCAATGATTTGCTCAAAAGAGTCAACTCTTTGACATGAACAGAAGTTTCACCCGTTTTGGTAATAAATACATAACCCCTGATCCCGATTATATCGCCAATATCTAATAATTTTTTCCAGACAATATCATATAAACTCTTGTCTTCACCGGGGCAGATATCATCCCGGCGCATGTATAGCTGGATCTTTCCGTGAGCATCCTGTATCACGGCAAAATTCGCTTTACCCATATCGCGGATACTCATGATGCGGCCGGCGATACATACGTCTGCAAATTGTTCCTTCTTGTCTTCGGAATAATTTTTTTTGATATAAGCAGAGTTGCTGTTGACAGGAAATAACTGGGCCGGGTAGGGCTCAATGCCCATAATGATCAGTTCAGCCAGCTTATCCCTGCGTAGTTGTTCCTGTTCAGACAAATGTTGAGTACTCATTGCATTCAAAAGTGGCTGCAAAGGTACTTGTTGACAGGCAGATCAACAAAGGACTTTAGTGATGGTCATGCGGGTCAGGCAATGCGCCCGAACTGCGGGCACAGGTTTTCTTTTTTGGGCAGCTTATTATTTGCTTTTCTTATCCAGTCAATGATATTATAAGATTTGGTATGACAAAACGGACAGGCATGAACATCTCCCGCGGAATCAACATACACACTCCGGCTTCCTGCAAAACAACCTACCCGGCGCTGATGATAACCGTGATACATGAGTGTAGGATAATTTTTATATTCCCGGGAATGATTAATTTTTTTAAAGGATTCTTCCAGCATCTTTATATGCTTTTCTTCCAGCAAAACATTTTTACTCTCATAGTGACCAATATTTTTAGGTTCGAGTACCTGTACAAACTGAACGCCAAGATCCTTTGCAAACTCCAGGTAAGGCGCCAGGTGGTCTCCTTCAATAAAAGTTTTGGTAGCGCATACGCTGATAGCCGTGACCAGGCCGGCCTCCCTGGCTGCTTGCACAGCCCCGGTAGCATGCCCGAATGCATCACTATGTCCCCTGAAAATATTATGCAGCCCGGGAATATAATGATCAATACTTACGACTATACCATAACATCCCGCTGCCTTTAATAGTTTTGCATTTCCGGGAGTTACATTAAATCCTGATGTTACGATCCAGCATTCGCTTTTACCTTTTGTATATTCCAATAACCCCAGCAGGTCCCTGAACCGGGCCATAGGCTCACCACCGCTAAAATGAAATTGTTTTACTCCTTCTTCATGATAAATATCCAGTATACGCAGCAAATCCTCTTTCGAAAATGATTCTTTCTGGTTAAGATTATCCCATTCAAAACAATGCTCACAGCGCATCGGGCATTTCCGGGTAATGGCTAAGAAAACAAATCTCAGGTTTTCATCCGTAGCGACACCGCCTGCATGCCGTTTCAGTTCGCACTTGACAATATGATCATAGGCTTTCGAGGGCCAGCCGGGAGTATATATATTAAAATAATATCTTCCATCCACCTTATACATTTTTTTCATATCTCCACCCCACACATCTTTTCTGAGCCGGATCAAAGTTTGATAGGTCTTCCATATCCTGGATGGGCGACGTAGCAGGATGCAGGCAAAATAAAAGATGCGGATCCTGATCGCCAGCCATATTAATTTCTTTTCCCAGCCGGGGCAGGAATTTAATAACCGGCCATTTTTCAACTGTATTGGCTGCGCTATTTCATGCGTCTTTACAATTGACCGGGAGGGAGCCAGTGCTGTTTCCATTTTATACTGTTTAAATAATTAAAAAATATTTCGCTTCCCTTAGTGCATCGCTAATGACTGCAGGCTGGTATTCCTGAATTTTTTGTAAAGGGACAGGCTGAACCCATTAAACGTGCCGGGTTTTTTGAACTGGTTTAGAAATTTTACATCCGGGGGATTTTTAAAATCTCTTACATGGATATAATAACCGCGTGTATGTAAGATATAGGAGTAAGATTTTCCCGGATCGTTTGCAGGTTTAAACTGGTATTGAAGGGTAGCCACATTACCCGGAACAGGCTGTTCCAGGTAAATACCGTCCGCTTTGGCTAAAACATCTGCTACATTCTTTCCGCTCTCATCAGTCGCTATTGAAGGAGATACTGTTTCAACTACGATATTCT
Source organism: Bacteroidota bacterium (assembly GCA_030706685.1). GTDB lineage: Bacteria > Bacteroidota > Bacteroidia > Chitinophagales > Chitinophagaceae > VBAT01. The sequence goes on along the minus strand of JAUZOA010000084.1, from coordinate 6,448 downwards.
TATCCGGGGAATAATCCATAGCGGCATAATCAATTTCCCAGAACATAAAACCGCTGCTGAGTCTGATTTCTGTGTAGGGCTCATTTATACCGGAAAGATCAACGGGGACAACCATCTCACGGGTAGCTACAGGCCCGATCGTAGTGATGTCTGCTAATTTGCGCCAGCCCGACGAAGTCTTTATCGATACTTCCAGGGGCATATGTTGCTCCCGGGTCCATTTGATTAATTCTGAAGCGGGTTTCTTATATTGCTTTTTGATATATTTACCATAATACTTACCGAAACCTTTTGCCAGTTCGCCATACAGGTAATCGAGCCAGTAAGAATTTTTAATGGACAATATCAATTTACCTTTTGCGGCCATCGCGGGTTTAGTAAACCGGATATCTACATAATTCCGGGCATTTTCAGCGAGGGTATCATCAAAATATAATAAATGATTGTCGTTTTCTTTTTGCAGGGGCGCCAATACGTCTTTCTCATTGGAAAAAGTGGCTTTAAGGGGTAGCTGTGGTTCAGCTACCTGGAATAAATTTCCTTTCTCGTCGGCAAGCACTTTTGTATCCTTATCATGCGAGATGATGAGCAGATCGGCCATATCAGTATATTGTTTTTCCTTTAGCTCATTGCTGATCTTTACCTGTAATGTTCCATTGGCGGAAGGGCTCATTCGTAAAGGCATATAATCGTCCCTTGCCAGTTGAGGATAAATGGATCCGCCATATATTTCTCCCTGCAGAGAAAACTCATCATTATTGTATGCGCTTACAAAGGGGCAGGAGCTTTTTGTTGCTAAAATGATGATTCCAACAACAACCATTGAGCCTAAAGTATACCCAATAGCCCCAATCACATAACTGCTGGTTGTCTTGGCCTTATCTTTCTCCAGCACTTCGATTTTTTGTACTTTATCAAGCCCTAATGTGTAGGGACCGGGTTTCAGGGAAGGATCTTCCGGTATATACAGGTGTACTTCGCTTATAACTATCGCCTCCGGCCGATTTTTTTTATACATCATTTTTCCCTTTCTGCCATTGGTCAGGTGAAGCCGGTGTCCGGCAGCTAAAGTATCAAGGGTAGCAGTCAGGGTGGATTGATCGGCGCTGAGAGAAATGTTATTCATATAATACGCATTTTCTCCACTGCGCAAAACAAAATACCTGTTCTGGAGTTTCAGGCTATCCATCACTGTTGCTTTTTGGGATGCAGATCCAACGGGGGTTTGGGTGGCTTTGTAATAATTATGACAGGCCGTAACGAGGAGTAATGAGAGCAACACGATTGTACACGTGATCGCCTCTTTTTTGGGATATAACATAACAGTAATTTTTCGTCCTGGAATGCTGATGCTTTAATCGTAATCGTTACCACGACGGATTAAGTACAAGAGAAGGAGCGGATACTCAAATAATGTAAGCTTTCATTTGCCGGGATAAATAGCAGGCTGTTATTAAGTAGTAATTTAAGAAAAAAAAGTTGTATAATTTTTTATTTTATACCCCGGCAGGTTCTGCTTCTGCATGACCATTTATTTAACCGGAATCACAAAATCTTAAACAGATGCAACCGTTATGGTAAAATTGCGCATCCTGCAGAAGATAATTCCCCGAAACGGGCATGGAAACGTTTAAAGTATCGTCAAACTTTCCTGTATTTATTGTTTTATTGAAATCTGGCTGTTAATTTGGCAACTTATAAATTAAAATGACCATGAAAACCTTTATTACTGCAGTTGTAATTTCTTTATTATTTGTATCGGGTGACGCTTTTTCCCAGATCAAATTACCCGGGATATTAACTAAAAAATCTTCTGCCGGCACAGGCATTACTGAAAATGAAGCCGGGCAGGGAATTAAAGAAGCCCTTACACAAGGGGTTACGAATGCTGTTCTTAACCTTAATAAAACCGATGGTTTCTTTGGCAGCGAAATATACAAAGTGTTATTGCCGCCTGATGCTAAGAAAATAGAAACTACGCTTCGCAATATGGGAATGGGTGCCCAGGTAGATAAAGCCATATTGGCTATTAATCGCGGCGCTGAAGATGCGGTAGGGTATGCCAAGCCTATTTTCGTAGATGCGATCAAGCAAATGACCCTTACCGATGCACTCAATATTGTAAAAGGAAATAAAGATGCCGCTACACAATACTTCAAGGAAAAGACATCGGCAAAATTAATTGAGGCTTTTACTCCATCTGTCAAGTCATCTCTTGATAAAACACAGGGGACAAAATATTATGGGGATATAGTTAACACGTATAATAAACTTCCTACTACTTTCAACAAAATGAATCCCGACCTGACATCGTATGTGGTAGGCAAAGCCGTTGACGCATTGTTTGACCAGGTGGCAAAAGAGGAAGCCAATATCCGGGCCAATCCTGCCGCCAGGGCTACGGATATTTTGAAAAAAGTATTTGGAGGGAAATAAAAAATTGCTTTATAACCATGCGAAGGGCTGCGACAAGCAGCCCTTTTTAATTATTATCCGTGTGTATCAACCGGAAGATTATAATTGCAAAACTCCGGGATGTTTATCAGTCGTAAGCACTTACACTTCTGTAAAGGGCTAAAATGAGAAGAACCTTCACACATTTCCCGGTCATATTCGATTCATAGACGTCTTCTATAGGGAGTATATAGGGTGATGACCCGGTGATGATCAGGAGTATACCCGGAGCATATTCAGTATAACTCCAGTATAATTCCAGTATAACTCCTCTATAACTCCAGTATAGCGTATGTCCAGCCCTTTTTAGTTATTCTAAAAAAATAGTTGCTAATTCCCCGCCAGCAGTATTTGCCAGGCATCTTTTACTTTTCCTTCATCCAGTAATTTTTTTGCATATTCTTGTAATTCTCTTTCCATTTCATCCGGGTTGATGCTGTAATATTGAATGATCTCTTTTAAATGACGATCATCAAAAGAAGGATCTACTACCGGTATTTCATTTACATTCGCCAATTGCCCCAGGTTATTACCGCTAAGAATTTTACTGTTACGGATAGAAGAAGGCAGGGCATCCACCCCGATGCCGATCTGCGTATTGGGCTTTTCTACCTGGAATAAATTTTTCTCATTCACGACGCAGTACCAATCTCCGCCAAGCCTGGCAACATGATTGATCTTTCGCTGATCCAGTTTTTTGATCCCGGAGCCCGGCAAAGCGTCATCGAATAATGAATCATCGATATGCATCCGGATCACTTCACAAATGACCAAATTTCCGGCGCCGCCTTCCTTACCCAGTGGCTTTACTTCAATCACCCTGCATTCCATTTTCACTTTACTTTCTTTGACCATGGGCGGTTTTATAAGAGTAGCGGGTTCAGAAGTAAAACCTGCTTTAATAAATTCATTTATCCCCTTTGGAAATTCACAACTGGCCAATGATGTTTGCTGCACCATATCGTAGGTAACAATATTGATAGCTACTTCAGGCACTTCCAGTACATTTTCCAGGGTGTGTTTGATGGTATTATTTCTCAGCCTTCTTGCCGGGGAAAAAATAACAATGGGAGGTTGGGAAGAAAAAAGATTGAAGAAGCTAAATGGACTCAGGTTCACTTTTCCATCCTTATCTATGGTGGAGGCAAAACAGATAGGACGGGGAGCAATGACATGTTGCAGGTAATATTGTTTTTCGGCAGGTTGAAGGTCTTCCAGGTCCAGGGTCATGGTAAAAGATTGACAAGTAGGCAAATATCAGGAAAAATACCCAGCGCTTATTTCTGCCGCCTGAATTAAGTAATTGCCTTTTATAATTTTTTTCAGAGACGGGTAACAAAATTTAATGCACTTTCGTCTTACGAAAGATTTCGTCTAAATAAACGCTTTCTAAACTTAAAATCAACCAGCCATGAAGAAGATATCTTTCCTTTTATTAATCATTTCAGCAGTTTCTGTTTTTTCCGCCACGGCGCAGGACAAGGACAAACCCAAAATGGAAGGCAGCGGAAATGTCATTACCAAAGAAATAAGCATTCAACCTTTTGACCAGCTTGATGTAAGCGGGGTTTTCAGCTTAAAGTTATCACAGGGTAATAAGGAGGAAGTAAAAATAGAAGCAGATGATAACCTCCAGGACCTGTTTGAAGTAAAGAATGAAGGTTCGAAGCTGGTAATCAGTATGAAGAAAGGTGTAAACTTCAATAGCAAGAAAAAAATGAAAGTTTATATCACTTTCAAAAAGCTAAAAAGCATGGACCTGAAAACGGTAGGAGATGTATCATCCGAACAGAGCCTGAGTTTTGACGATCTTACCATCGGGAATAAAAGTGTCGGGTCCATTGACCTGCAGTTGACAGCCCAGTCCATCAACATTGATAATAAAAGTGTTGGCAATATCAAATTGAACGGGAAAGCGGATAACGCGAGAATAACAAATAAGAGTGTGGGCAGTATACTTGCCGCTGATTTTGTTGTACAAAAAATGGATATTGATAACGATGGCGTTGGTTCTGCAGAGGTCAATGCAGAGAAGGAATTGAAAGTAAAGGATTCTTTTCTTGGAAAAGTCAGGAATAAAGGCGCAGCTACTATAAAAAAATCAAACAGGCAAGTGATCTGATTTTGCATCACAAAGGCCGTTCAGGCAGTAACAATTCTGGATTTTCTCATGTGCATGTAGATTGTTCAAACTAATGCTGGCCTGGCGGCCTTTTCACCGCAGAGCCGGGGGACGCAGAGTTCAAAAGATGTTCATGAATCTTTTAAATCCTGTCCTGGAGCCTTGGCGGTTATTTTTTCAATTTTAGGATGCTCCATTCAGTTTCTTCCGCTACAATGGTATTACTCAGTTTGCCAAGGTTATCAATATCCAATTCGACAATATCGCCTGGTTGCAACCATTGTTCAGTATAGCCCGGATCGCTTAATTTCCCGGTACCATTCAATTCAAGGAAACATCCTGTTCCGACAGTGCCGCTGCCAATCACATCACCGGGATACAGGTCTGCTCCATAGGATGCGCGTTCAATGATCTCGGCGAAGGTCCAGTCCATATCACCCAGGTTACCTTCACTTACGGGCATGCCGTTTACGGTGCAGGTCATTTTCAGGTTCCATCTTTTGCCTGTATGATTTTCTTTGGCGGGTATTTCGAATGGCTCCAGCTCATCTAATGTTACCAGCCAGGGCCCCAATACCGTAGAAAAATCTTTTCCTTTAGCCGGCCCGAGATTCAGCAGCATTTCTTCCATCTGTAATTTTCTTGCACTCATATCATTCATGATCATCAGCCCGCCGATATGGTGGTCGGCTTCTGCTGCCTTAATATTCCGCCCGTGTTTACAGATTACAATTGCGGCTTCAAGTTCAAAGTCTAATTTTTCAAAATGATCGGGCATGCATTTTATTTCTCCGGGCCCCTGTATGCTGTGATGATTGGTAAAATAAAAGACCGGGTACTGGTCAAATTCGGGAATCATATCCACTTTCCGGTTTCTGCGGGCGGCCGCCACATGCTGCCGAAAGGCATAACCATCGCGGCAGGAAGTGGGAAACGGAACAGGAGACAATAACTGTACATCATTCAATGGGATGCCCCTGTTACTTGTCCTCGTCCCTTCTTTCAGCATCAGTTCACCCGCCTGCGCGACAGGAAAAGTATCTTCCCAGTAATTGAGGAACATACTCATGGTTCCCGGCAGGTCCGGATGCAATACTTCCGTATTATAAATAATACTATTGATCAATATGCCAAGCTGCTCGTGATCATCCTTGATATAAGAAACAAATTTCATTGATAATAAATTAAAGAGCCGCTAAGTTAAGAAGGTTGTTTGTAACTTAAGGCCATGAGAACAAAGCTTGCGCTCATAATAATTGTACTGTTTGCATTTTCTTCCAAAAAGGAACACCCGCAGGCCTGGATAAGAATTAATCAACTTGGATATATGCCGGGCGGCGTTAAAGTGGCAGTTTGGTGTAGTAAAGATCAATTAGCAATAGACAATTGGCAATTAGCGGATGCAAAAACAAAGGAGATCGTTTTTTGGGGTAAGGCTGGAAAATCTTTTGGCCCTTACGGTCCTTTCAGGCAAACTTATCGTTTAAATTTTTCTTCTTACAAAAAACCCGGGAGATATTATTTACAGGCGGGGGATACAAAATCCCCTGAGTTTGAAATAGACAATGATGTTTATAAAGGTGCTGCTGATTTTTGCCTGCGGTATATGCGGCAGCAACGAAGCGGATTTAATCCTTATCTCAGGGATAGTTGTCATACACACGATGGCTATGTATTGTATGGCGAAAAAGCCGGTATACCTGACAGCACGCACATTGATGTAAGCGGCGGTTGGCATGATGCGTCTGACTATTTGCAGTATGCTACCACCTCGGCCAATGCTACTTATCATTTATTGATGGCTTACCGGGATTTTCCAAATGTCTTTACCGATGAAAAGCAGGCCAATGGCCTGGATGGAAAGAATGGAAT
>JAUZOA010000083.1 GCA_030706685.1 Bacteroidota bacterium | reverse complement strand
CAGTTTGAGGAACTGGAACAAGCGAATTTCGATTGGTTATTTGGATGCAATCCCTGGGGTACAAGTTTTGTTTATGGACTTCCTTCCCATGGCGATAAACCTGCAGATCCGCATTCTGCTTTTACACATTTAAAAAATTATCCTATAGATGGGGGACTGGTGGATGGGCCTGTTTATACCAGTATTTATAAAAATCTTATCGGAATCACTTTATACCATCCGGATGAATATGCTGAATTTCAAAGCGATTTGGCCATATATCATGATGATTATGGAGATTACAGTACCAACGAACCTACGATGGATGGAACAGCGTCGTTGATTTATTTGCTGGCAGCGAAAGAGGCCGGGGTTCCCTCTAAATCTCCCCCGCCAGCTGGGGGAGCGACTTTTGAACATTCAACAAATAGTAAGTTTTCTTACAGTCATGGAGCAATCATTCGCGGAGACAGCACACAAAAGAAAATAGCCCTTGTCTTTACAGGTCATGAATTTGCTGATGGAGGCGATTATATAGCAAAGGCATTGAAAGAACAAAAAGTAAAAGCTTCGTTTTTCTTTACCGGGGATTTTTATTATGATGATAAAAGAGAAAAGCTTATTACTGCATTGCGAAAAGACGGCCATTTTCTCGGAAACCATTCCGCCCATCATTTATTGTATTGCGACTGGAATAAAAGAGACAGCTTGCTGGTAGACCAACCTCAATTTGATGAAGACCTGCTGGGATCCTATGAAAAACTGGCTCATTTGGCGGAAGATGCAAGAGGCTCGGGTCGCTGGGCTCCTTTCAATGATTATTTTTTACCACCGTATGAATGGTACAATGATACCATTGCTGTCTGGACTAAACTAAGATTTATGCAGCTCATCAATTACACACCCGGTACTCTCAGCAATGCAGATTACACTACCCCGGAGATGAAGAACTATCGCAGCAGTGAAACTATATACAATTCAATTATCAATTATGAGCTAGCCCGGACCTCGGGGTTAAATGGTTTTATCCTCCTGTTTCATATCGGTACCGACCCCAAACGGACGGATAAATTCTACAAACGCCTGCCGGAACTGATAAAATACCTGAAAGCCAAAGGCTATCAGTTTCAGACAGTTGATCAATTAATACCCTTCACTAAAATTTGATAAATGAAGGCGGTCCCTGCTCATCGGTAGTTGCGATTCACCGCTTCCTTTGCTTATCTTTGCGTCATGGAGTTTGAAAAAATTCATAATAAGGGTCAGGCGCGTTTGTTCAAGAATGATTTTTTGGAAATGCTGACAAAAACGCACCCGCTGGTGATCTGGGGCATGTATATTCCTATCCTGAGTTATATTATTTACCTCGCTGCAGAGCGGTATGATTATAGCACAACCAGGATTGTGCTGACATTCTTTGCGGGAATGTTCTTCTGGTCTTTTTTCGAATATATAGCTCACCGTTTTCTTTTCCATTGGACGGCCCGAAGCGAAAGGGCGAAAAAGTTTGTTTATACGCTCCATGGCAACCATCATCATTATCCGAGAGACAGGCAAAGATTATTTATGCCGCCGGTTCCAAGTCTCATCATATCATCTGCATTGTTTGGACTGATGTACCTGGTAATGGGAACCAATGTATTTATGTTTTTCCCCGGATTTTTATTCGGGTACCTCATGTATGGAACGATGCATTACGCTATTCATGCCTGGAACCCTCCTTTTAAATGGATGAAACCACTCTGGAGAAATCATCACTTGCACCATTATAAAAATGAACATAATGGGTATGGCGTCAGCTCTACGATCTGGGACCATGTATTCGGGACTATGTTCGATCTGAAAAGAGAAAAAGAAGATAAGGAGAAGGTAAAGGAACTGATGTTTGAAAAGAAAAAATAACTATAAGTACGATGTCAGATGTACGATGTACGCCCGTCTGATATCGGAAGAAACTTTCAATTACCAGAAAGTCGTACATCGTACATCTGACATCGTAAATTGAATTTTACCATTTTTCATCCTCATTAATATCATTCTCCCGCTGTTTGAATTGCCGGCGGGATTTTATTTTCTCGGCTTGCCGTTCTATTACCAGGGAAGCAATTAATTTAGCGGCGTCTTCAGCGGGGTTGTCTTTTAATAATTGTTTAATTTTTTTCTCACTTACATCCATCCGGTAAAGAATAGAGATCAGTTTGTCAAAATCATTGACCAGGAGATCATTTATTTTTTCGATAAGTTGGTTCACCCATCCCGGCTGATCATCTCTTTCTAAAATCAGCCCAACCTCTTTCGCAGCCAATAAAATAGCAGAGTTATTATTCATCTGTCAAAGTTCTAAAAGAAATGCTGACCCCGCGATACAAATTGGCGAAAAAAAATTCCCTCGGGCTTACGTTACATGCAACAAAGGATCAGAACCGCGTATTTAATTATAATGTCAGGTTCTAAAAATAATGTTAAAGGAAGGGTAGTATTTATTTCGTACGAATTTAATCGTATCTTGGCAATTCATTTTATACCAAAGCAATGAGAAGAATTTTACTGGCCATTTTGACAGGATGCTGTTTATTTTTCCAATCCTATTCCCAGGGAATATTAAAAGGGAAACTAATTGATTCCGCGTCTAAACAACCTCTCGGTTTAGCTACAATCGCGGTCTTTAAAGCTGCAGATACGGTCCTGCTAACTTATCGTCTTAGCACACCGGAAGGAGATTTTAAAGTACCGGGTCTTCCTTTTGACATTAATTGCAGGGTAGTTATTTCGTTTTCCGGCTATAGCATTTTTCGTAAAGAGTTTAAAGTAACAAATGACCAGGCAACAGTTGATATAGGCACCCTATCCATGAGTACTGACTCAAAATCATTGGACGAAGTATTGGTAATGGCAGAAAGGCCGCCGGTGATTATGAAAAAAGATACTATCGAGTTCAATGCTTCCGCTTTTAAAACATTACCGAATGCGTTGGTGGAGGACCTGCTGAAAAAACTTCCAGGCGTGCAGGTGGACGGAGATGGCAATATAACAGTGAATGGCAAACCGGTGAACCGGATATTGGTTGACGGAAAAACCTTCTTTGGAGATGACCCCAGGATGGCAACAAGAAACCTGCCTGCCAATGTAATCGACAAAGTGCAGGTGATGGACGATAAAGAAGAATTGATGCGGAATGGGGATGATAATCTTAATAATGTCGGGAAAGTAGTGAACATAACCCTGAAGAAGGGAGTAAAGAAAGGCTGGTTCGGGAAACTCTATGCGGGTGCCGGCAGTGATGCAAGACATGAGGCCGGCGGAATTGCCAATATCTTCAGGGACACATTGCAGGTAAGTGTACTGGGCTATTTGAATAATTTAAACAAACCGGGATTTACTTTCACAGACTTGCAGCAGACGGGTGGTTTTAGCCGGAACCGCAGCAATACCTTGAGCAATAGCACCAGTGTTTGGAATACCGGCAATGGCAGTGGTATTACCATAAACGGGGTAAACTTTGGCGGGGTGCAGGGCTCCGGGGGTATTGCTACCAGCAAGGGTGCAGGCTTCAATATTAACCATGTGCCGAACCTTAAAAAATCCATTTTCGCCCAATATTTTTATGGTAATGTACTTGTAGACAGACAAACAGGGACTACTACCGACCAGTTTAATGCAGACACGGTTATTAATAACAATACTCAATTAAGAGGAACTGTTCTGACCAATGCTCATAATATGGGTATCGGTGCAAGATTGAAGCCGGATTCTCTCATTAATATTGTTATCAATACCAGCCTGACGATCGGCAATACGAATGACGACCGCGTCAGTGATATCGCCGGTACTAATAATAAACTCGGCGACCTGAGCGAAGGCAATGTCTCGCAATTCAATAATGATAAATTATATTACTACAGGCATGCGTTTAGTTTTACAAAGCTATCGGGAAAGAAAGCCGGCAGAAGATTTACTATAAGTCATAACCTGGATATGAATAACAAGCATGGTTATTATACCACGGAATCTGACATTCAGTTTTTATATCCTTCTGCTTATGACAGCATATATGGTCAGCTGAGAAAAGAGCATATACCAAGAACAGATGCTACTATGAATTTCAATTATAGCGAACCCATCGCCAAAAGGATTACCATCCGACTGGGCGGAAGATATGAGTACAGCGGGCTGAAGAATAATATAAATACGTTCAATAAAAACGTTTCGCAGAAATATGAATTATTTAACCCGGTGCTGAGCAGCAATTTTGAGCGGGTAAGCAACCGGGTCATCATTACACCGGGAATTGAATTCAAATGGAAGAACTTTACTGTTACTCCATCTGTCAGGGGGTTATTTCAGCGTGTTGATAACAGCCTGGCCTCCTTGCCGGCCTCCATCGTTCAAAAGCAAAACGATCTTCTGCCGGCACTGTCGGCTGTATATAAGCAAATATCTTTTAATTATAACCGGGACATTGTATTACCCGGCTATAACTATCTTATCCCGGTAACAGATAATACGAACCCTTATTTTATAGCCAACGGAAATCCCAACCTGGTCCCGTCCCGGAGAGATAATTTTTCTGTCAACTATTATTATAATGATACCAAGAGAAGTATTAACGCGGGCGGATATATAAATGCAGGGTTCATTCAGCACGATGTGGTCCAGAGCACTACAGTAGATGATAAAGGTATCCAGACCATGCTGCCGGTAAATGCCAATGGGAGTAAAAATTATTCGATGAACTGGAATGTAAATAAGCAATACAAGAATAAACAGAAATTTATTTTCTCATGGTATACCGGCAACTATCTCAACTATAATATCAACAAACTTATTTTCAACCATGTGACAACCCAGCAAACCAACGTTTATTATAATCATTGGTTTGGCATTAATCTCAACTGGAATGATAAACTGGAGTGGAATAATGGTTATAACATAGGCCTGAATTATACCAGGTATACCAGCGCGGTTTTCAAAGAGCAGAATATTGTCAGCCATAACCTGAATACAGAATTAATAGTCAGGTGGCCCAGGCATTTAATATGGGAGACGCAATTGGCTTATGGATACAATAGCAGTATTCCGGCCGGAAGTCCAAAGAATCTTATTCGCTGGAATGCTGCTCTAAACATAACCATGCTCAAGGATGAAAGAGGTGTTTTAAGAATAAGTGCATTCGATCTGCTGAAACAGAACAATAGTATCAATGTATCGGCCAGCCGTAACATGGTGACTACAACGCAGACCAATGTGCTTCCGCAATATTTCCTGGCCACCTTCACGTATAATATGCGGGCAGTAGGGGCCAGTAAAAAAGTGGGTGGCAGCAGGTTGTTGATGTTTTAAAAGAGATCAGTATTTTTCCATGACACCTGTACCGAACAGGGCGAAATCATATTTCACAGGATCGTCCTTATCAAATTCTTTAAGATGGGCGGTTAGCTCTAAGGCAGCAGACCAATCCGTTTGTTTCCTGCTTAACAGGCCTAATTTTTTCGACACTCTTGCCACATGAAGATCAATCGGGCAAATTAGCGCTGAAGGCGAAATATTTTTCCAGATGCCAAAATCAACGCCATGATTATCCTGTCTTACCATCCACCGTAAGAACATGTTCAATCGTTTGCAGGTTGATTTCTTTTCAGGGGTTGAAATATGTTTTCTTGTTCTCAGTGGAGCATCTTCCAGGGAAAAGAAATAATGGTGAAACCCGGTGAGCATTTTTTCGATTGAATCGCCATGCAGGGTAAAAGCAGTCTCAAGACTTGGGTGACGGGTATAATGGTGCTTAAAAAATTCAATAAAATAAAGGAGATCGGTCGTGTTAAAAGTCCGGTGCCTGAAAGAAAGTAATCGTTTGAGATCAGTAGGGCTATGATTCAGCATAAATTCATACGGATGCATTTGCATCGCCTCCATTAACTCTTTTGATTTCCGGATAATCGTGGTGCGATTTCCCCACGCAAAGATGGAAGCAAAAAAAGCGGCTATTTCTATATCCTGTTGCCTGGAAAAAAGATGGGGAATACTTACAGGATCATCCTGAATAAAAGAAGGTTGATTATATTGATCAACCTTCCTGTCCAAAAACTCTTTTAACTCTTTTTTAGTCATTTACATTTACCGGGTTCATAGAACTCTGTCGCCCCTGATTACCCGCAGAATGATAGCAATTACAGCGATTACCAGCAAAACATGAATCAGGTATCCTGCAGAAAAAATAAAGAATCCCAAAAACCATCCAAGCAAAAGGATTATCGCAATTAAATACAGCATAGATATTCATTTACTGCGTTATCAAAACACCCATACACAAAATCGCGCTGTAATATTGCAGATACAATGCCAAAATCGGCTTACCCGATAGCTTGTTGAAGGTCAGCGATAAGGTCATCTGCGTCTTCTATGCCAATACTCAGGCGGATAAGAGAATCTGTCAACCCATTTTTTATTCTTTCTTCCCTTGGGATCGAAGCATGTGTCATAGAAGCAGGATGATTGATCAGGGATTCCACACCACCAAGGCTTTCAGCCAGGGAAAATAATTTTGTCGAAGAAAGTACACGCATCGCATTATCCACGCTATCATCTTTTAATGTAAAACTCAGCATGCCTCCAAAATCTCGCATCTGCTTCTTAGCAACGGAATAGCCGGGATGATCTTCAAAACCCGGCCAGTAAACTTTCCCGATTTTGGAATAATGGCGCAGCCATTCAGCAATGATTCTTCCATTCTCGCAATGCTGTTTCATCCTGACATACAATGTTTTGATACCCCGCAACACCAAAAAACAATCCATCGGGCCGGGAACAGCGCCACAACTTTTTTGAATAAAATATAACTGTTCCCTCAGTTGCGCATCATTCATAATCAAAGCCCCCTGTATCACATCGCTGTGACCGCCCAGGTATTTGGTAGAAGAATGCATCACGATATCCGCCCCGAGATCAAGAGGGTTTTGTAAATAAGGAGAAGCAAAAGTATTGTCAACACAAACCAATATGTTGCTCTTCTTAGCCATGGAAGTAATAGCGCTGATATCACAAATGTTCATTAAAGGATTTGTCGGAGTTTCCGTCCAGATCAGTTTGGTTTTATCGGTAATAAGTTTTTTTACATTATCAGCATTATTCATATCCACGTACTTAAACCGGATACCGAACTTTTCAAATACTTTGGTAAAGAGACGGTAAGTGCCTCCGTACATATCATTGCCGGCAATCACTTCATCACCGGGCTGTAATAGTTTAATTACGGCATCCGTAGCGGCTACCCCGCTGCTGAAAGCCAAACCGTATTTCCCGTTTTCAATTACCGCAAGCGCATCCTCCAAAGCCTTGCGGGTAGGGTTTTGGGAGCGGGCATATTCATAGCCTTTGTTTTTTCCCGGGGCCGACTGAACATAGGTGGATGTCTGGTAGATCGGCGTCATGATGGCTCCTGTAGAAGGATCCGGCTCTGCGCCCGCATGTATGAACCTGGTAGCGATTTTCATTAGCTTAATCTTATGTTTAAGTGCAAAGATGTGGAATATCAGGCAATTAACATGTCGGCGGGTTACCATTCATCCAAGCTGTTTTTTTGCTTAACAGAAACTTAACGGTAATGAATAATCATGGTTCACGATAACAAAATATTCTTTCGAATAATTTTTTATTGCTTTCAGGTGGTTTTATGATTTTTTATGGCACCGGGCATATAAAATAAAGATTACCGCTGGGCAGTTATTGACTTGCCTTCAAGCAGGTTACAAACTAATTTGGGCCTATTATTTATTTAATCTTAAACGCAAAGCCATGAAAAAAGTAATTTTATTTGCAGCATTATTGGTAAGTATTGTTGCCGGAGCAGCTGTAAAACCTTCCGAAGTCAGTGAAAAAGTATTACAGGCATTTAAAGAAACCTTTACACAGGCAAAAGACGTCGTATGGCATGAGTATGAAGATGTATACCAGGCCAATTTCAAACAGGATGAAATACAGATCCGTGCAGAGTATGATCATGACGGCGCCCTGATCAAAACAATCCGCTATTACGGGGAAAAACAATTGCTTCCTAATGTTCTGGCCAGGTTGAAAAAGAAATACGGAACAAAGGAAATATTCGGAGTGACTGAAACTACGTCTGACAGTGAGGTAAGTTTTCTCATTACCCTGCGGGATGATAAGGATTATTTTGTCGTAAAGTCAGATGTCTACGGAAATCTTGATCTAACAGAGAAATTCCATAGAGCCGATAAGTAGAAACGCTAATGAACGCTAAGAGTGCTCTAAAAAACGCTAATAGCGTTCTGGTTAACGCTAAGTTTTGCAGCATTGGTGAACAAGTCCAGATAAACCGTCCCGCCCCGTGCGGGACGGTTTTATTATAAGTAAGAAGCAGCTGCTAAATACTTCCAGTCATAATTGCCGGGTTCATGCGAGCTGCTGGCCTGAACAGGCCGGGATAGTATTTCAGGCTTTAATATTTTTTCACTTACCATTTTTTTCTTTGCTTCCTGTACCATTTCCCGGACCCTGGCATCCTGCATCCATTGCTTTTGCGGGGGCTCAAAGCCGATCTTTTTCTTTCTCCAGGCAATATCGTTCGATAATTGCTTAACCATATATTGCCGCAATATCCATTTGGTCCAGCCATGCCGGATCTTAAAATTGGGCGGCAATGAAAAAATGAACCTGACGAGTTCGGGATCAAGAAAGGGTAAGCGTACTTCCCTGCTATGTGCCATGGAATTCCTGTCGGCATAGCGAAGTAATTCCTCCAAACCATGAATGCAGGTATTGAAATATAAGGCACTGTTGAGATTAAATCGCGGTGGTGTGCTGTAATACGCTTCCTTGCTTTGCAGTCGTATAAATTCTTTAGTAAGGTCTTCCTGTCTTAATGCGTTTACAAGGTATTGCCTTTCAACAATGACAGAGGCTATGTCGGGAAATATGGCTGCAATGACATTTTTGAAAGTAAATTTCTCTTCCACGCCAAGTTCCTTAGCGGCGTTCAGCTCTTTACTTTTGAAAAGACCTCTTTTTTGAAATAACTCCTGCCAGTACCATTTATAATATTTCGGGTAACCCGCCAATATTTCATCAGCGCCCTGTCCGTCCAATAATACGGTGACATGGTTTTGCTTCGCCAGTTGAAATACTTTATACTGCGCATAGGCACTGGCTGAACCAAATGGCTCTTCCTGGTAATGCACAAACATCTTCCAGTCGTTTACAAAATCGCTTACAGTAATTTCAATGGTGCGGGGCTCAAGGCCGTATTGCTTTGCTGCCTGCATGGCAAAAAAAGATTCATCTTTATCAAACCCCGGAAAGATGGCTGTGAAAGAAGATAGTGATGAACCGGGTTTCGCCTGCAGCAAACTTTCGGTATTAGAAGGAACAGTAAGCGATGAAACAGTTGCGGCAATAGAAGAGCTGTCTAACCCTCCGCTAAGACTGGTACCAATAGCCACATCACTTCGCAATCTCCTTTTTATGGATCCGGAGAAAAGATAGCTGAATTGTTCAATTGCTTCATTGTCGCTGATCTTTTTATCCTGGTAAGCCGGGTCAATATCCCAGTATTTTTCAACGATCAACTCTCTGGAAGAAGGAGTAAAGTACAATGCCGAAGCGGGCGGGAGCTTAAAAACATTTTCAAAAAAAGTTTCACCAGGTTGCCCGGGATTGTCTGTATAACCAATTGTGATAAAATTGAAATGCATGCAGAGATTCGGCTTTCTTTCAACCCCGGCCGCCCATAATGCTTTCATTTCTGAAGCAAAAATGAGTTTCGAACCATTGAAAGAATAAAAAAATGGTTTTTCGCCAAAACGATCCCTCGCAGCAAACAATTCCTGTTCCTGTTCATCCCAGATGGCAAATGCGAACATGCCATCGAAATGATCAACACAATCATCGCTGTAATGGTGGTAAGCAGCTAATATTACTTCTGTATCCGACCCGGTGCGAAAAGAATATCCTTTTTTCAGGAGATCTTCCCTCAGCTCAATATAATTATATATCTCCCCATTATGAATGATCGTGTAACGTTCGAGATAATGCATGGGCTGGGCGGCTGCCTCGCTCAGGTCAATGATGGCGAGCCTGCGATGGCCTAATAAAACTCTTCCTTCTGCATTTTGCCACAAACCTTCTCCTGCCGGCCCGCGATGGGCCAGGGTGTCTGTCATTTTTTTAAGATGCTCCTTGCTGAACGAGCCCGGTCCGGGCTGTATAATGCCGGCAATACCACACATACTGTAAATATCGAGAATAATTTGAGGAGAATGATGGCTGCCGGGAAATCAGTATCAAAAGTTGATAGGAAGTTTTGCCAGCACATCGTCCCAGGCCATTATGAGATCAGCTCCTTTATCTGTTTTTTCAAATACCATGGTAAAATATTCAAGGGGTGGATTACCATGAGTAACCGGGATATCGAAATGTTGAATATCTTTTGTTGTATCCTGTTTCAATCCCCATGAATCAATATTTGAATTTAAAACCATGGACCATTTATCAGGACCAAGAATACAATATAACACATAGCGTCCGGGTTTGACTTTCTTGTTTTGAATGGTTACTTCCCGGTAAAGGTCAAGTTCAGTAGCTTCATTTGCGCCCAGTCGCCACCGTTCGCCATACTTTAATACATCATGAAATAATTGACGACCCTCTAAGTGAGGGCGGCTATATATTACCCTCGCGATGGGCGGGGCAATATTATTATCGGTCATTTTAAGTTTGGGATAATCAATGGGAAAATAACTCATATCCATAGGCGAAACATCAACAGGGGCATAACGATTTACAACAGTCTCATCATTAATATTCGGAATAGAATCAGTAGATACAACAGCTTTGGCAACAGCAGGCTTTTCATTTTCTTTACAGGAAATAAAAAAGACCAGCGTCATCAATATAACCGGTTGGAGCCGGGCTATTTTCATACAAATATCATTATGGAGTGATCGGTAAAGTCACTTTTACGTTTTCCCAGGCAACGATAAGATAGATAGTACCGTTTACTTTATCAAATGTCATCGCCAGTGATTCGACAGCCTCTGTTAATTTTTCGACTGGTACATCTACCCGGACAATATCTTTATCCGCGCTATACTTAAAGGATCCCCAGGTATTCGTCTCTTTGTTAAGGATAAATGTCCACGTATTTTCATTGACAATCGCATATAACGTATAGCGGCCTTTAGATATCTTCTTCCCGCCGATATGCACTTGTTTGAAAAATTCTATTTCAGTGGCTTCATTAGCGCCAAGCCTCCAGACTTTCCCATACTCCACCAATCCGCCGAAAATAGTCCTCCCTTCTTTTTTGGGGCGACTGTAAATTACTCTTGCCAGCAATGGCTCCGTTACCTTATCCTGTATTTTAAGAACAGGATAATTGACGGGGTAATAGCACATATCCATGGGTGATTTGTCAATCGGGGGAAGATCAGGCTGAGCGGCTAATGCAGAAAACGCCAATACGGTAATAAAAAAAGAAAATAGTTTTTTCATAAAAAAAGTATTTGCAAAAATAAAGGATTCGTGTATTAACCGGGAATCCTTCACATATTATTATTACCGGATGTTATTTTATCAAATTGCCCCCGGGCAAAAGGCTTTGCATCTTTCCAGAATTGATGAAAACACTCCAGTAAAGGTTGGTAGTGCATTTCAAATAAACGGGTAGCTGTATTACTTTCGGTCAGGTAGATGGCTCTCCTCACTACACCCCCGAAACTTTTTTCAGTCCCCGAACGGGTTCTGTAATTGAAAAGCCAGTTTTGCGTTTTCATATAAGTAAACATAGCAGAAAAACCTGGTGGAAGCCATTCCTTGTAATGGTCAAGAGTGGCATATACTTTTTGTGAAAAATCAAAGAGAGAGCTTTCAGAAAATTCATTTTGATCTGTTGCCAGGAAATGATCATATACCACATCTATAAAGGCGCCGCTGTACAGGCGATAATGCGGCCTGAAAATCTCTTTCGCCTTTTTGGTTGCCTCATGCCCGTCCGTAAATGTGTCAATTATCCTGTGCAATGTGATACCTTGCCTGATCCCCCGGGGATAATCAAACTGCTTTTTCCCTTTTACAAAGTCACTGATAAGATTGCCCACCAGGGTTTCCGGCTGGCCAAAGGAAAGATATGCATGAGCGAGATAGTTAATAACCAGGTAATTTAATAATACGCCCTAAATTACTGAATAACATTTTCACCAAGTCAGCCATCTATTCATTTCACATTTTTTTCAAACCATTCCGTTATAGTTTGTAACGCCGCCGGGGAAAATGTTTCTTCCAATTCGCCGTATTCCTGCGTAGTGCATTTAACACAGGTTTGAAATAAATGATTTAAACCAGGCAATTCTATTACTTGATAGCTTTTCGACGGGCTTTTCTTTAAAGCCGCACGGATACCCGCCAGGTTGGAAGATGAAATTACCTGTATGTCCCTGCTCCCGTTTATCGCTAAGACCTTACAATTTAATTTTTGCAAATAAGGGGCCGGGTCGAATGCCAGGAAATATTTAAACCATTTGTTTGAAAACTCTTTCACAAGCATTGCTGTAAGTCTTTGCTGATCCTTTTCTGTAGCAAAGCCCAGCTGTTTTGCCAGCGTATCATTCGTACCGGCGAGCCATTTTTTTAAAGCACTGGTTGCATCCCGCAAAGCTGTGGTTGTATCAGGGGCATTCAGTATGACCGACATTACTTCTTTATATAAAGGGCGGTATGCATCCTGCGCAGCCCGGCTGACACCTACTGAGCCCAGGATCGCAATATTTTGTTCCGTCATCAGGTCAGCGATCTTTATACCCGGCCCTGCCAATAAAATAATAAAGTTGATATCCTTTCTCTGGGAGGCTACCATCGGTGCGATCATTCCTCCTTCACTATGCCCGATCATCCCAACTTTTTTCTTATTCACTTCCGGTCTTGATAAAAGATAATTAAGGCTCGTATTGACATCTTCGGCAAAATCAGCACTGGTAGCTTCGGAAAATTTCCCTGTACTTTTCCCTACACCGCGGTCATCAACCCGTAATACCACCATACCCTTTTTGGTAAGCGCATCGGCAAGCACGGCAAAAGGTTTATGCCCCATGATTTCTTCATCCCTGTTTTGAGGGCCGCTTCCCGTTATCATCACAGCAGCCGGAAAAGGACCTTTTCCTGGAGGAATAGTAATGGTGGCGCCAAAATGTAAGGATTTGTCAGCATTGTCAAATTCTATATTCTCACTTTTATAAGGGAAAGGCGGTTGCGGGTTTTGCGGACGTTTTCTTTCAGATGGTTTCTCTACCTTTTTCAAATTCAGCGAAAGTCCGGCGCCCTGGGTAAATATCCCTTCAATCGTTGAATCATTTATCAGCTTACCGCTAAATGACGCATTGAGATTGTGCATTTCAATGGTAAGGCCTTCGGCAGTCACGAATGTAGTATCGCATTTTAATCCGTAAGCAGACTGGTCGGGACTATCGGCCGTCGCATGTAAGCCGCCGCTGGCATTTTGTTGTATATGAAAAACGATCCGGAGCTCAACGCCTACATTCAATTTGCCTTCCCATATACCGGTAAAATTACCTGCGGCCTGTCCAAAAAGGAGAACACTGCAAAAGAGCGGGAACAGCAATCCAAAGAATTTTCTCATAGTATTCAATTTTTTTCGATCAACTGTTTTTTGTATAAAATATAAGAATAAATTCCTGGAATGATAGTGATGGTAAGGGATACGCTTATAAATACAATTATCGGACCATTGCCTGAACTAAGCAGGCAGGTAATGGCAAGTAGCAATCCGCCTGCAAACCAGAGTTTACCGGCAAGCAAATGTGTTTTTTTCCAATTCTCTTCATTATTAAGCGCCCAGCGTGTCCGGTAGCCGGCAAAATAATTAGGTTTGATGTTATACATATAATTACCGAGGATGCACCACATCAACCCGATACTGCCAAATACAAAGCGTTTGTCAAAACGGATATTTCCGTTTTCAGCGTTATGAATCAATACGCAGGCAACTATAGAAATAAATACAACACTAGCAAAAGCCATCCTTTGTAAACGCCATTTATTTGCGGCTGCGGTTTTCTTTGGATCAATCCTGTACGTCAGCGGAACCAGCAGGTAGATTAAAGCAGCAACCAAGACCATAATGCCAATCCCGATTATCAGTTCATTTTTGCTGCTATAACGGTCAGCCTCACCCCGGAGATTAAAATGAACGGCAATTTTTCCCGGCAAACCGCCCCAGGCTATGGCCAGGTATACGGCCGGGGCTGCAATAAGCAACCATGCGATTATTTTGAAAACCCTGTTCATAACTATTTCTTTTTTGACTTGAATTGTAATAACCATTTCAATATTTCATCCACTACCGTTGTGTTAAGAGAATAATAAACATATTGGCCATCTTTTTTTGACGTGACCAGCTTCGCTTGTTTTAACAGGTCCAGGTGATGGGATATACTTGGGAAGGAAATATGAAATTGTTCTGCAATTTCCCCGGCTGTCCGGTCTTTTTCCTGCAGCAATTCCAGTATTTGCCGGCGGGTAGGGTCATTCAGCGCTTTAAAAATACTGTTCATGACACAACTGGTTCATTATATATTTAGACAAATATCTAAATATTAATTGGAGTAGCCTAATTCTTTTAACTCAAGTATGTTTTTCTGTTACAAGCGGTTATAAAAAAAGGATGTATGGTCAACACAGGTTAATGCGTGTTAACCGGGTTTAACAAAGGCACCCTTTGGTCACAATTCACTTGTCACAGGGTGTAACCCAATCTACTTTTGCTACGTCGTATTAATGATCCCGGTTGTTACCGGGCGGGTTTTTAAAAAATAAAGAACTTAAACCACAAAAAAATAATTAGAAGTATGAAAAAGATCATCATCACACTGGCAATTGGGCTGAGCACTTTGTGTTCATTTGCCGGGGAAGGAACTGTAAGCTCAAAAGTATTGGATGCATTTAAAACAGAATTTGGCAGCGCGAAAGAAGTAGCCTGGACAGAAGGCAGCAATTTTTACAAGGCCTCATTCATCTTTAATGATCAGCATGTGTCTGCATTTTATTCTGCTGAGGGTGAATTAATGGCAGTGACCAGGTATATCAGCTCACTGGATCTGCCGATCAGTTTGCAGGCTGACCTGAAAAAAGGATATAATCAATACTGGATATCTGACCTGTTTGAAATGTCTAACAATGATACTACCAGTTATTATATTACTTTGGAAAATGCAGATACAAAGATCATCCTGAAAGCAACAGCCGGGGAGAAATGGAGTGTATACCGGAAGAGCACAAAAGCATAAGCAGTTATATATAAGCAGTTAGTTTTGGTGTGTGGTAAAACAAGCCCCGTTACCTGCCTCAGCAGGGACGGGGCTTTCTCTTTCCGGTTAATGAATGTTATCATTTGTTAGAATCATTAACAATATAGTCCATCAATCACAATACGCTTGTCAAACGATGTAACCAGTAATATTTTTACGGCGTCAAAATAAATATCATTAATCATTAAACTTTAAATCATGAAGAATTTAATTGTATCATTAGCGGTTGCGCTTGCTACGGGCACAACACCTGCTCTTGCTCATGGAGCAAATAATGACCCCAGTACCGAAAAAGTATTTGCCAGGCAATTTGCCGGAGCTCAGAATGTGAAATGGAGAGAGCTTGAAGATGGCTATCGCCAGGTACTCTTTACGCTAAACGGAACAGGCATAGAGGCCTTCTATGACCAGGATGCAGAGTTGCTGGGAACTATCCGGGTTCTTTTTTTCAACCAGTTGCCTTTACGGGTAATCCAAACAATGGAGAGCAAATTCGCCAAAGCTGTAATTATTGAAGTAAAAGAAATTGCGACAGCAGAAGGTACCCATTATAAAATCCTGGCAGAGCAAAACGATAAAAGATATAACCTGAGAATAAGCAGTCTCGGTGATGTGCTGGAAAAAGAAAAGGCAGGAAGCAAAAAATAGGGCTACAAACAACAATAACAAAAAGCCTTGCTGGTACAGCAGGGCTTTTGTTTTTGGTAAAACAGTAATTTTGCGCCTCTTGCCGGCAGAACGCTGGTAAATCCGCATTGTCTCACTGTTTTGTGATCGGAAGGCGGTCTAAAAAAAATAGCATGAACAAAGGACCCGTTTCTCAGTTTATTCAGCACCATTACAGGCACTTTAATGCTGCTGCTTTGATGGACGCCGCTAAAGGTTATGAGACACATTTACTGGAAGGCGGCAAAATGATGATAACATTAGCCGGCGCCATGAGTACAGGTGAGCTTGGCATTTCGCTGGCAGAAATGATAAGGCAGGGCAAAGTGGATATTATCAGCTGTACCGGTGCCAATCTTGAAGAAGATGTAATGAACCTTGTGGCTCATTCGCATTATAAAAGAGTACCTAACTACCGCGATCTTACCCCACAGGAAGAATGGGAACTATTGGAGAATCATTATAACCGTGTAACCGATACCTGTATTCCTGAAGAAGAAGCTTTCCGGCGGCTGCAAAAACACCTGGTAAAACAATGGAAAGATGCAGAAGCAAAAGGAGAACGCTATTTCCCCCATGAATTTTTATATAAAACAGTATTAAGCGGCGACCTCGAACAATATTACGAGATTGATCCCAAAGACAGTTGGATAGTGGCTGCCGCCCAAAAAAACCTCCCGATCATCGTACCCGGCTGGGAAGACAGTACTACGGGAAATATTTTTGCCAGTTATGTGATAAAAAATGAATTAAAAGCCGGTACGGTAAAGAACGGTATTGAATACATGGTATACCTGAGTGAGTGGTACAGGAAGAACAGCGGTGGCAAAGGTGTTGGTTTCTTCCAGGTTGGCGGTGGTATTGCCGGCGATTTCCCGATTTGTGTAGTGCCGATGATGTACCAGGATCTCGAATGGCATGATGTACCTTTCTGGAGTTATTTCTGCCAAATCAGCGATTCCACTACTTCTTACGGTTCTTATTCGGGGGCAGTGCCTAATGAAAAGATAACCTGGGGTAAATTAGATATTCATACACCGAAGTTCATTGTAGAGAGTGATGCTACAATTGTAGCGCCGCTGATATTTGCCTGGATACTGGGATGGTAAAAAAATGTTCTCCGGCAATGTCGCCAAAAACAAGCAAGATTTTTTTGAACACCGTTGCGGAAGTTTTTTGGAGAAGGCATGACTATGTTTACCTGTTATTTATTTCTTTTCTTAACCTTTCTGCTTCCCGCGCATGTTTTAAACCCCTGGCAAGAAAATAGATAATAATAGCTTTGAAAAGAAAACCCCTGATAAGTTGTTCCGATCCAAGTACGATAATATCCAATATCCATAGACCAACATAGATGACAAGGCCAATAATAATCGCTGTAAAGGGTTGCTTTTTGGTCAGGAATCCAAGGCCGGTAAAAATAGCGGTGAGGACTAAAACAAAAACTAATTGAAAACTATCCAGCTGATCCTGGTTCCCAAGCAATACCAGGTTGACCACTAACGTAAGGCCGGCTACGACAAAAAGCGCATTTCTTGCTTTTTTAACCTGGGTCTCGGCTGATTGCAGTTCCAATTCCTGGTATCCCTGGTAATAATCAGAAATGATATCTTTTTCCGTATCATTTTGATGATGCTCTTTGTTTTCATCCTGGTCCATGTCCGGCATAATAGGTTTGTTTACCTAATATAGCACATCTTAATAAAAAAAGCGACTCTTTTCAGAATCGCTTTCAGTTTTTTAAAACCCTCTTGGCGCTACAAGCGGGATATCTCTTTTCAGCATATCATTCCTGTTGGCCATTTCCCAGGCGGTGTAAAAGACCAATTGAGCTCTTTTTGCCATCAGTTCATAATTGATCTTATCGGGTGTATCGGTAGGCCGGTGATAATCGCCACCAAGCATTCCATCATAATAAAAAATGATAGGAACCCCTTTTTGGGCAAAATTGTAATGGTCACTCCGGAAATAAATACGTTGCCTGTCATTCGGGTCATTGAATTTATAATCCAGTTCCAGCTTTGTAAATTTCTTATTAGTGGCCTCACTGATAGTTTTAAGATCAGTGCTTAGCTTATCGTCGCCTACCACGTATACATAGTTATTGGCATTACCTTGTTTGCGGCTGGTATCAATGCGGCCGATCATATCAATATTGAGATCCACGGTCGTTTTTTCCAATGGAAATACCGGGTGATTGGTATAATAAGCAGAGCCCCACAACCCTTTTTCTTCACCGCTAACGGTCATAAACACCATCGTTCTCCTGGGACCATTGCCCGCCTGTTTTGCCTTTACAAAGGCTTCAGCGATTTCCAGCACACTGACTGTGCCGGAGCCATCGTCATCAGCGCCATAATAAATAACTGTATCACGCTTGCCAAGATGATCATAATGCCCTGTTACAAAAACATATTCATCCTTCAGGTCGGTTCCTTCCAGTACGCCCAGTACATCGCTGCTTTGCAGGTTAGTAGTTGTTTTATTAAAACTAAGAGCAAGATCTGCTGTATAGACTTTTGGTGAGATGCTTCCTGCTTTTGCTTTGGCATAATCACCACCCATGATCGCTTCGGCGATTTTTTCAGAGACCTGGAACTGGTTAGGGCGAACTACTTTCTGGAAAGCATTTACATACATATTGCCTTTGGGATTAGTCCTGCTGGTACGGGGAAAATTTCCCCCAATCACCAGCACTGCCACAGCTCCATTTTTCTGAGCTGCATCCAGCCGTGAAAACTGGCTGGCAAAAGCGGCACGCCCCTGTCCCTGTCCTTGCTGCTGTTGTCCGGCCATTAGTAAAACAGCTTTGCCCCGAACATCGAGGCCTTTATAATCATCATGCGTTGAATCAACTAATCCATTGCCCGCGAAAACTACTTCAGAAAAACGATAAGTGGAGGCATAGGTTTGTCCCACGTTCACAGAAAAATCCTTATCCAGATCAAAGGATTTTCCATTTACTTCAACCAATGCAGCCGTCAATGAATCCTGGTAAACGCCATAAGGCAACTGGTAATTACCATTATTGCCCGGCATGAGTCCAAGAGATTGGAACTGGCTTTCAATATAAGCCGCCGCTTTTTTCTGTCCCGGTGTAGCTGTTTCCCGGCCTTCCATGTCACCGGAAGCAACAATGGATAAATGTTTTTTTAGACCGTCGGGAGTAATATTTTTTGCAAAGAGGGAGGGGTCAGTTTTTTTCTGCGCCGTCACAGCCAGTACGGGTAGTAATAAAACGATAGCGAATAGTTTCTTCATGTGTGTGTGTTTAAAAACAAATATGTCCCGCCCTATTGCGGGACAATCCCAAACTTAATGTAAAAAAAGTTTGGTTATGGAATAGAGACAGAATAATTGATGAATGGTTGATTGCTTCAGGCACAGGCAATCTTATCTACCCGGGTGGCATGGCGACCAGCTTCAAAAGTTGTACTGATAAAAATAGCCACCATCTTTTCCGCATCTCCTTCCCTGACAAAGCGGGCGGGGATACAAATGACATTTGCATCATTATGTTCACGGGAAAGCTTGGCCAGCTCTTCACCCCAGCACACCGCTGCACGGACGCCCTGGTGCTTATTGGCAGTAATGGCAACACCATTGGCGCTTCCGCAAATTAATATGCCAAAAGCCACTTCTCCTTCTTCCACAGCCGAAGCAACCGGGTGAGCAAAATCGGGATAGTCCACTGATTCTCCCGAGTGAGTACCGAAATCAGTAAAAGGTAAACCTTTTGATTCCAAAAAAGAGATCAGGTCTTCTTTATATTCAAAACCGGCATGATCACTGCCGATGCCAATGGGCTTGCTGAGGTCGAATGGTGAATTCATAATGACAAGTTAGAAGTCAGAAATAAGAAGTACCAATCCAAATACATCTCAAAGTTACAGCAAACCTTCAACTTGAAGGAAACTTCGTATTTCGGGCTTCAGACTTCATACTTATCCGTTAGCTCCATTCGTTCATTGCCTCATCCTGCCTTTTATTGATGCGGGAAGCAAGAATGATACTGGCTTCATACAACGCATAAAGCGGGATCGTAACAATAGTAAGGCTGAAAGGGTCCGTGGACGGAGTGATAATAGCGGCAGCGGTTATTATGATTACAAAAGCATGTCGCCTGTATTTTTTTAAGAATTTCGCTTTTACAATGCCAATTCGCGCCAGCACCATTACTAACAAGGGCATTTGAAATAAAACACCAATGCCAACAGTGGTCCAGATGAGATTCTCAAGATAATCTGAAAAAGAAGGCATGATCACTATCTGTTCACTAAGCGTATAGTTAAAATAGAAATTTACCATGAAAGGAGTGAGAATATAATAGCCAAATGCCACACCCAGAAAGAACAGGAAAGAGACCCAGAATATAACCCCTCTTGTTTTTTTCCTTTCTTTGGGAGATAATGCCGGCTTGACAAACTTCCAGAATTCCCAGAAAACATACGGGAAAGCAACGATAAAACCCCCTACAAATGCCAGGGTAAAAGAAGAAATGAACTGCCCGGTCATTTGATTTTCGAGAAACTTGGCATGAACTTCGGGAAAACAAATCGCATCGCCCATACCTATTTTTCTGCCGATTATACAAAGCCATTTTGCGCTGATAAAATCGGCGCGTGTAGGAGCAAAAATTATCTTAGAGACAATATCTTTGATAAAAACAAATACAAGAATAGCTCCGGCAAGAACCCCAATCACTGCCCGGATGATATGCCAGCGCAACTCCTCCAGGTGATCAATAAACGACATCTCCACATTGGGGTCCTTCTTCCTCTTATCAAAAAAATCCAGTAAGGCCATCGGTTCATTTTAAGGATGGCAAAGATAGCTACAAAGTGCGATGTACGCCCCTCCAAAAGTTCAAAGGACTTTTCAATTATCCGGCTGGCGTACATCGTACATCTGACATTGTACCCCGATCACTTCACTTCAAGCGCATTAGTGATAATGAACTGCAGGTTATTCCGGTGAGCCCTGGTTTCTTCATTGGTCGAAATGGCCGTTGCCAGCATGGCTTTTATTTTCTTCAGGGTATTCAACGCTGCTGCTTTCGCCACATCATCATACTGGTTGTTTTTAGGATTCATAATGGAAGCGATGCTTTCTGTAAAAGATGTTTGCAGGTATTGACGGTAAACATTCACATTTGTCTTTATGTCGGCATCAAAAATTGCTTTGGCGAGGTCATTCATCACATCGGCGGCACTGTAGGAGTTACCATATAAGCGGCTGTTGGTAATACGTTGCAATGTTACCGGGTGCAGGATATGGGTCAATGCAGCAAAGTTCTGGAGATTGGAGTATCCTGCCGTTACTTTCGGATCTTCCGTAATAGAAAAGAAATCGAACCCGCGTCTTTGTATTTGCAGGTAAGGAAACAATGGCTCATCGCCTGCAAAAGCATCGGGAGCGAACAGGTATTTGCCCAATACTTCCATAGCTTTCTTTTGTGTGGCCAGCGGTACCGGTGTAAAAGGCTTATTAGCGGAATTCTGACCGATAAAACTCCTGTCAATATATACGCCACCGATATAACGGCTTACCGCTGATGCCATATTAAATCGCTGGTTATTCAGGATATTATAACGTGAGCGCAATTCGGCGTAAGACTGCCCGGGTTTGCTGTATTTATCCTTCAGTTTCGACATGATATTCTTAATGATCTTGAACTGATCTTCTGCAAATGCAACAGCATCGCCGCTCATATCAAATATGTTCACCCGTGGATCGATAGCTTTACCCGGCGACCGCATATCATCAGCATCATTGCCGAATACCAGGTGCGGGTCAGTGCTTCGTGAAAGAATATTTCCCAGGGCGCTTTTTTCTTCTGCTTCACTGAATGGCGTATAACCATACTGTATGGCCCATAAATCGTAAGGGCCTGCTTTAGTAGTATAATAGTCTCCCTGTTTACTTTTATCCGCGGCGATATTGGCAGCCGGGTAATCCATTACAGAAGCCATCAGCCCTATTTGATGGGTCAGTTCTTTATTGTTTAATTCAGATGGCATCAGCATCTGGCTGGCTTTCATATTATGATTCAATCCCAGCGTATGACCCATTTCATGCATGATAAGATAGTAAAGAAACTGCTTATGCATTTCTTTTAATTCCTTTTCAGGGGCATCATCGGCTTCCAATACTGTAAGCGCGGCAGTGAATTGTTCTTTTAATTCAGCAGACAAACTGCACATATTTTCGCCATTGGCAAAGCTGAAATTGGAAACAGAGTTCAGCCTTTTTTCATAAGCGGCTTGTGCAGGGGTGCCATTATACAGTTCATCAATGATCGGGGTACTGCTGGCAGTTGCCCATTCTACTACAATATCAGCGCCCAGTATCTGCCCTGTTTTGGGGTTAATGCTATGCATGCCTATTGCGCCATAAGGCGGGGTAGGAGAAGAAACCCATTTGATAACATTATAATGTATGTCGCCGGCGTCCCAGTCGGCATCATCGGGTTGTATCTTCATGACGATAGCGTTCTTAAATCCGGCCTTTTCAAAAGCCTCATTCCATTTATTGCCTGCTTCCATAATGGTTTGCCGGTATTCAAGGGGTGTCGTGTTTTCTATCCACCAAACAATCGGCTCAATGGGTTCACTAAGCGCGGCGCCGGGATCTTTCTTTACCAGGTTCCAGCGATGGATCACATCACGGTAAGGGGTCGGGCTGAGACTGGTCTGGTCATTGATCTGGCTGGTAAAAAATCCAACGCGGGGATCATCCCTTCTCGGGCGGTAATCATTTTGCGGCATTTCAAGAAATGTATGCTGGATGCGAACGCGCACGTACCGGGCATCTGTAATGTCTTTCCCGCCTCCATTGAACGGGGCAGGATTATCATAAGCCAGGTCAACGATCACATTGGTATTACCGGGATAGGACCGTATACTGTAATATTTTGATTTGGCAGTGTTCAGCGTTCCCAGGTTAAACACAGCGCCGGGAGGAAGACCCGGAGGCGATAAAGGCTTTACAGCATCCATTTTTTCACTGATGAAGAGATTGTCCGCAGCAATCAGGAAACCGCTTTCATCTTCAGCTACTACTTTTTCTGATAAGAAAACGGATTCCGATACATCTACCCCGTCTGTTTTACTGATCGCATTGTCTTTGTCATAATAAAAATTGGTATTCAACCGGGCGAATTCGATCTTATCAAAAGATTTTTGGACCCGGAATGCAAGATTGACGCGGTGCATGTTTTGATTCAAAAACAGAGCCGTAGGGCCGTTGAGGGAAAAACTATGGTAGATAAATTCTTTGCCTACTTGTTTTTTCTCAATATAAAGTTGTACGCTGCCCGTCGCTGTATCCTGGTAAAGTGTAAACAACCCTTCCGTTTTACGGCTGCCTTTTATTTTGTCGGTAATGCCGGCAGGTTTTTTGGGTTTGCTGGTATCCCCGGGCATGGCGCCAGCGGGTTTTTTGGTGTCCTGTGCGTTTGCTGAGATCAGCAAAACAGCAATGAGTGAAAACAGGAAAAATGCCTTTTTCATATGCAGTATATTTTTGGTATATACAAAATACTGATTGTATGAACACAAACCCGGCAGAAAAATTTATCCGGGAAGCAGTTTTTGATAAGTGGTCAAAATGGGGGGAATTATTTCAATTTTTTCATTTTCACCATTTCAATGCGGGTGTCGCTTACACTTAAAACATCAAATTCATAATCATCAATGATGATCCGTTCTTTCTGGCGGGGGATCGTTTCGTAATAATTGATAATATAGCCTGATAAGGTTTCTGAGTCATTCTTACGAAAATCAAACCCAAATTTTTCCTCGAGGTAATCCAGTTCAAGGCGGCCGGAAAAGATATATTCATTTTCAGAAATCTGTTTTTCAACAAATTCTTCCGTATCATATTCATCCTGTATTTCTCCAAAAAGCTCTTCCAGTACGTCTTCCATAGTGATGATGCCGGCAGTGCCGCCAAATTCATCGACTACCCAGGCTATGCTTTTCCGTTCCCGGCTGAACTTGCTGATAAGATCGGCAGCGCTCATGCTTTCGGGCACTGCGGGGATGGGCAATAGAATTGACTGAATGTTCTGCGGTTTTTTGAAAAGATCTAATTGGTGAACATAGCCGATAATATGATCTATATTATCGTCATAGACGATCAGCTTGCTGAGTTTGGTCTCTGCAAATTTATTCTTGACTTCTTCCATCGTAACATTGCTGTTAATACCGATGATCTCTTTTCTAGGTACGAGGCATTGGCGGATTTTTACTTTTGGCAGTTCCTGTGCGTTTTCCAGCAATTGGGTATTACGTTCCTGTTTTTCTTCATCTACGTTTTGCTGGAAAAGGTTTTTGAGGTCACTTCTTTTAAAAGGTTCTTTTAGTGTATCCACCCGGACATTAAAGACATATTTCAGCAACCATTCTGCAAGGTTGATAAGCCCGTCGGCAAGGGGAGAGAACATTTGATAAAAAACATCTGTCACCAGCGCCAGGCTGCTGAGCAGACTGATGCTTCTTGCCCTGAAAATAGCACGGGGTATGAATTCGGCAAAGACCAGGATAACAAAAGTGGCCAGGGCAATTTCGGTAAGG
The DNA here is from genome assembly GCA_030706685.1 of Bacteroidota bacterium. Classification (GTDB taxonomy): domain Bacteria; phylum Bacteroidota; class Bacteroidia; order Chitinophagales; family Chitinophagaceae; genus VBAT01. The sequence goes on along the minus strand of JAUZOA010000083.1, from coordinate 188 downwards.
AGATGAACGGTATAAGGTATCTGCCAGTTAATTTTTTTCCCAAGGTAGTCCCAGGCAGGTTGCATCACCTCCCCGATCTTCAGGCTGAAAAAAACCATGAAAATGGTAAAACCAATCAGGGTAGTGCCGAGAAAACTGGCGGGCGAGTCTACGAATTTTCCCAACAAATGCCCGGTTGAGCCGCCCTG
>JAUZOA010000082.1 GCA_030706685.1 Bacteroidota bacterium | reverse complement strand
TTGACCAATATTCCTTACTGCTGCCTCCCGTAGGAGTCGGGCCCGTGTCTCAGTGCCCGTGTGACTGGTCGTGCTCTCACACCAGTTACTGATCGAAGGCTTGGTGGGCCGTTACCCCGCCAACTACCTAATCAGGCGCACACCCATCATTAAGCGCCGGAGCTATAATATAAAAGTGATGCCACTTCTATATGTTACGGGGTATTAATCCAAATTTCTCTGGGCTATTCCCCACTTAAAGGAAGGTTGTGTACGTGTTCCGCACCCGTTTGCCGGTCGCCATCAGATGTATTGCTACACCCATGCTGCCCCACGACTTGCATGTATTAAGCCTGCCGCTAGCGTTCATCCTGAGCCAGGATCAAACTCTCCATTGTAAATGATGTTTGATACTGACCGTATAATTCGCTGTACTCAGATTAAATCCAAGTACCTCAAGAATTAACGTGTCAAATCGAATTTATTTCGCTTGACTTACCTTGTTATTTTTAACCAGATGGCTATCTGGTTAAAGTGCTATTGTTTCCCAACTTTCAAAGATCTTTTGGCTTTCCCCCCTTCGCTTCGCTCGGGGTGACACCACCCTTTCCTTCGCTTCGCTCAGGATGGCAACCCTTTCGTTCAGGATGACATTCCTTTCGCTTAACTCTGGTTTTTTTTCGGGAGTGCAAAGGTAAGAGCCTGTATATTTCTACCAAATTTTTTTTCGATATTACTCGAATTATCTGGCATGAAAATCAATTTGTTTTGTGAAGAACTACACCGTTTTTAAAAAGCGGGTTGCAAAAATACGATATACTGATCTAACAGCAAAGTTTTATGGTCAGTTTTATTCACAATTCCCACACAATTCATTCACAAATTCAAAGAACCACTGAGACAAATCACGCCCGTCCCTAATCCCCTATTTCAAGGCGGGGCGCAAAGATAAGCAGCAAAGAATGCCCTCCAAATCTTTTTTACCGATATAAGAGATTATACCGCCCAAAACCCACTCCTGTAAAGGGTTTTAGCCAATGAGCCTCTATTATTACTCATTGAAAATAGCCGGAAGGATATTCTACTCCTACGAGGAATAACCCATGGGAGGGTACACTAAAACTGGCTTTCGTGCAATCCCTTGCCCGAATTACCTCATGAAATTCATCCAGCGTCATTTTTCCCCTGCCTATTTTCAGCATGGTAGCTGTCAGCCCCCGCACCATTCCCCGTAAAAAACGATTCGCCCTGACATTGTATACCAGGCAACTATCTTCCCAAACCCATTCACTCTTTATTATCCGGCAAATAAAAGTCTTGACCTGTGTATTCCGTTTTGAAAAAGAAGTAAAATCATCGTACTCATGAATAATGGCCGCAGCCTGGTTCAGCTTGTCAATATCCAACTGGTAAGGAAAGTAGAAAGCCCGGTCCCTGAGGAAAGGATCTTTATGACGATAAATGAAATATTTGTAGTCACGGCTTATCGCGTCAAACCGGCTATGAGCATCATCCGCAACAGGTATGAGCCGCTTTATAACAATGTCGCCGGGCAAGATCGCATTCATCTTATAGACAAATTGCGCGTCCTCCACCCTACCGCTTCTCCGCAACTGGAGAAGGGAATAGGTATCAAAATGAAAATAATTCTGCAGTGCATGTACACCGGCATCAGTCCGGGAAGAAGCCATCAGGATAATTTTGTCCCGCTGCAATATTTCAAAAGCTTTTTCTATTTCAGCCTGTATAGTATTGGCATTATGTTGTGCCTGGAAACCACTATACCCGGAACCCTTGTAAAAAACTTCGAGAAAATAACGCGGCATAAACGAAAGTTAACAATAATGCGCTAACGAAGCATTGCTTTAAACCTGTTTGTATAATACTCATCTTTTATTTCCGAAGCCAAAGAGGGGAAATTATCTGGGTCGGAAACATGTTCATAGGCAGCATCGAAGAACTTATATTTACCCGCATCATTCAAAAATAAAGTGCTGATATTTTTAACTTGTACCACCGTAAAGCATTTTGTTCTAAAATATTTTTTTGCCTCATCCACCATCGCATCATCTTTCATTTCTGCCGCCATTTTTTTCCGGAGCTTAAGAAAATCACTCTCCGTTGCTACAACTGTACAATTGTTTTTGGAGACCTGTGCTGCCGTTGATTCAGTCAATTCCGGCCCGGCTGTTTTTTCTTTCAGGGTATCACCCGCTGTGATGTCCAAAAATTTTTTCTCCTCTTTCGGTTTATCTTTTATCCCCGGAACATTCTTTTTGGGATCGGGTATAATAATGCGGATAGTGTCTTTTTTATCATTTCCATAGTCATCCACAAACAGGAGGCTTAATCCTTCTGAAGTGGAACTTTCCGATTTCCTCGTTACCACGGATCGTTTATATTCCTCCACGGGTATGTTTTTCGGCTCCTCTTTTTTTATAACAGGCTGATCCGTGATTGCTTGTGAGTTGTCTTTTTTTACAACAGGAGGTTCTTCTTTTTTCACAACCGGTATTTCTTCCTTTTTGACAACACCCGGTTCGGTGGCCAGCTTCTTATCATCTTTGGCTACTGCGGGTTGCGCAGTTACCGGCTTTTCCTTCAACGAGGGATCATTTGCAGCTTTTGAGAGAATATCTGTAAAGACAGATACATTCTTTGATTCGGTTTTAGCCTTTGAGTTATTATTATCCGATGATGACATTTGAATGGTCTTAGTTTCCATATCATACAATCCCCAGCCTTTCTCACCATAGTTTTTTAACAAATACCCGCGATCTTTCCCTTTCATCTCAATGGTGAATTTTTGCTCCGGCCATTTATTTTGCGGGAAACCGGCACTGATAGCATAAACGCTGTCCTTAAGCCTTGACAATATGAGATACCCCGATGAAGTGGAACTGTGAACTTTGTCGTTCACTTTTACAAAAAAAGGTTGTTCCGGCTCCGTCTGCAGGTATATAAAGAAAAGTTTTTGAGAAAAAACCGCAGAAAAAGTCATCAGTAGAAAAAGGCCCAGGGCGAATTTTTTCATTTAAGTCGGTAATTAATACTCAAAAATAACTCAAATCGTGCTACAACTCCCTGTTAAATAAGCCCGCCTTCTGTCCAAATTCTCCCTAAATAGTGGGACAGCTTCTATAAATTTGAGGCTCTTAAACACAACATTATGAAGAAACTATTGCTTATCCTTGTCCTTGCTGCCCATGGATACTTATTAATGGGACAGCCGGCGGCGCCAAAAGACACATCCTGGAAAAAAGAATTCCGGGAAACAGCTACCCGTATTAATGACTTGGTTCATACTAAAATCGATGCGAAATTCGATTATGATCATTCGTATATGAATGGCAAAGTATGGATCACTTTAAAACCTCACTTTTATTCAACGGATTCCCTGACGCTCGATGCCAAAGGAATGGATATCCATAAAGTAGCTATGGTAAAAGGAACAGCCCTGAATGAACTGAAGTACAAATATGATGGCTGGCAATTACGAATTACTCTCGACAAAAAGTATAAGGGCGGCCAGGAATACACTGTATATATTGATTACACAGCAAAACCCAATGAAGTAGAAGTTAAAGGCAGCGCTGCCATCAATGACGCAAAGGGGTTATATTTCATCAATCCAAAGGGAGAAGAAAAAGATAAGCCCACACAAATATGGACACAGGGAGAAACGGAAGCAACATCGGTATGGTGCCCAACAATAGATAAGCCCAACCAAAAGACCACCGATGAGATCTATATGACCGTTCCGGCCAAATATGTAACTCTCTCCAATGGAAAATTGGTTAGCCAGACGAAAAACGCAGATGGCACACGTACAGATTACTGGAAAATGGATCTTCCTCACGCTCCTTATCTCTTCTTTATGGGTGTCGGGGATTATGCAGTAATAAAAGACTCCTGGAAAGGAAAAGAAGTAAGCTATTATGTAGAAAAAGAATATGCACCCGTGGCCAGGAAGATATTTGGCCTTACCCCCGAAATGATTGGCTTTTATTCAAAGATCACCGGCATTGATTATCCCTGGGTTAAGTACTCACAAATAACCGGTCGGGACTATGTCAGCGGCGCCATGGAAAATACTACCGCTACATTACATTCCGATGCTGCCCAGCAGGATGCCAGGCAACTGACAGACGGTAACGGGTGGGAATCCGTAGTAGCTCATGAGCTGTTCCATCAATGGTTCGGAGATTATGTGACGACGGAAAGCTGGAGCAATATTACCCTCAACGAATCATTTGCCAATTACAGTGAAACGCTCTGGGATGAATATAAATATGGTAAAGACGCGGGCGATGCTCAAAACTTCAACGATATGCAGGGTTATCTTGGAAGCGGGAGCGGAAAGAAAGACCTCGTTCGTTTTTATTACAGTGATAAAGAAGACGTGTTTGATGCTGTAAGCTATAACAAAGGAGGCCGCATTCTTCACATGCTTCGCAATTATGTCGGTGACAGCGCATTTTTTGCAGCGTTGCATCTTTACCTGACTACCAATAAATTCAAATCGGCGGAAGCCCAGAACCTTCGCCTGGCTTTTGAAGAAGTAACCGGAAGGGATCTTAACTGGTACTGGAACCAATGGTATTATGGAAGCGGTAATCCGAATCTGGATATTGATTACAGCTACAACGATGCAACTAAAAAAGAAAGAGTGATCGTTAACCAGACACAAAGCGGGGACAAGCTATTCAAACTCCCGGTAGCGGTTGATATTTATAATGGGGCCAGCAAAACCCGTTATAATGTATGGGCCAATAACAAATCCGATACATTTTATTTTGATGCCGCGCAAAAACCCGATCTCGTAAATTTTGACGGCGATAAAATTGTCCTTTGTACCAAAAAAGAAAACAAGACGCTCGATGAATACATTCATCAATACAAATACGCGGGCAGCTATCTCGACCGGAGAGAAGCCATTGATTTCGCTTTGAAGAACCAGGGTGACTCTAAAGCAGTTGACTTTTTACAACTGGCTTTGAAAGACAAGTACGATGGCCTCCGCAATCTTGCCTTAAGCCGGCTGGACCTCAAAAAAGACAATGTAAAAAAAGAATTAGAACCTGTTATTCTCGATCTCGCCAAAAATGATCCTAAGCGTCCTGTAAGAGGCGCAGCTATTGCCAGGCTCGGCCAATTCAAGAACCCGGCTTATGCAAGCCTGTTCAAATCCGCTGTGAACGATTCTTCCTATACGGTATCGGGCAATGCGCTGGAAGCTTTGGCAGGAGTGGATAGTGTTGCCGCATTAAATGAAGCAAAACGCATGGCTTCACAACCATCCAAAGGAAAACTTTTCAGTACCATTACCAGTATTATTATAGAATCCGGTGACGAGTCATCAGCCGACCTGATATTAAACAGGTTTGAAAAAATGGGTTTATCCCAGGCTAAGTTTAATTTATTGCAATCCATCGGCGAGTTCCTTGGCAAGACATCGAATATGGATATTGTAAAAAGAGGCATTGACGATATTGTTGCTTTCCGTGATGCTATACCTGAAGCCTTCAAAGGCCAGACCGATCCCTTTATCAACGGTGTTCTGTTAAAAGGATTAGTAACCAAAAAAACCCAGGCGGGATTGAAAGACCAGGCCGATTATATCAAATCTAAATTGCCTGAAGAAGATAAGAAAGGATTTTAAGAGACCCCTGTCCCCTAAAGGGGAACTTAAATTGGATTAGTCTTTTCCTCTCTATATTTTACTAAAAAGCAGAAAGAGCATTTAATTAAATGCTCTTTCTGCTTTTTAGTAGGTTATGAGAAGATAGGGTGTATCCAACCTAAGTTCCCCTGTAGGGGACAGGGGTTTACCATCCTCCACTTGCTCCGCCACCGCCACCGCCGCCACCGCCAAATCCACCGAAGCCACCACCTCCTCCACCCGACCAACCACCACCGCCACTACCTCCTCCTGATCCACCGCTTAATATACTTCCGATTATCCAACCGGCCCCAAAGTCGCCCCAACCACGGCGCGACATCATTCCACCCCCGCCTCTTCTACCAATATTTCCGAGAATGATAAAAAGGATGATGAAAAAGAATATGATTCCTCCAAAGCCGATACCCCTTCCTCTTTTCTTACCATAACCCTGGGGCGCTTTATATTCTCCGGCAGCCGCCTTTATTATGTCATCCGTCGCTTTATCAAGTCCGCGATAATAATTGCCTTCCCTGAAAGCAGGGGTTATATCATTATCAATAATACTTTTTGCAGTAATATCAGGAACAGCCCCTTCGAGGCCATAACCCACTTCAATACGGATCTTGCGATCATCCTTTGCAATAAGAATAACAATGCCATTGTTTTTATCTTTACTGCCCACTCCCCAATCACGGATGATACGCAATGCAACATCCTCGACGGGGTAGTCGCCGGTAGTAGGGATGATAACAACGGCAACCTGGTTAGAGGTACTATCATCGTAAATGACAAGTTTTCGTTCCAGGGCTTCTCTTTGTTCAGGGGTCAATGTCCCGGTAAAGTCATTGACAAGCCTGGGCGGCACGGGTCTTTGCGGGATTACTTTTTCAATTTGTGCAGAAGCGCAAAAAGAAATCAGTAATAATATGAGTGATAGGAATCGTTTCATTAATACTTACCTGCCAAAAACAATATCATCCGGCAGTTCATTTTTATCGGTTTGCCCGTCGTAAGGGAAATAGGTATACAGCGCCTCCCCGATATCCAGTACACATTGCCTGATGCCTTCTGCATAATTATCCTTATTAAAATTGTGAATCATTTCTTTTACCTTTTCCTGCCAGTATGTATCGCCTACTTTCCGGTGAATACCTTCATCGCCAAATACAGCCAACTGGCGATCCTTCATAGCTACATAGACAAGTACGGCATTCCGCTGATCTGTTTTTTGCATCGACAGCCCCAGGAAAATTTCTGCCGCCCTGTCAATCGCATCTACGTACCTGCACCTGCTTTCAACAAATACACGAATCTCGCCACTGGTGCGTTGCTCAGCCTGCTGCACCGCCTCAACAATACGTTGCTTTTCTTCAGGATTGAAGAACTCTTTCTTTCGGAGAAAAGGAAACATTATAATTCCCGGGATTTATTTAATGTCAAACTTAATATCGGGGTTCTTTTCCGTACCCTTATCTGCTTCATAATAAGCTTTTTCTTTAAAGCCAAATAGTCCTGACAACATATTGTTAGGAAATCTTTTTACTCTCAGGTTGTACGTTTCTACCGACTTATTATAATCCTGCCGTGCAACATTGATCCTGTTCTCAGTTCCTTCAATCTGTGTCTGGAAATCCTGGAAAGCTTTTGTTGTCTTTAAATCAGGATATTGTTCAAAAGTAGCAATCAGGCGGCCAAATGAGCCTTGCAGGTTATTTTGTGCCTGTTGGAATGCGGCGAGTGTTTTGGGATCATTGATATCTACGGTGACGGATGTGGCTTTCGCCCTGGCATCTACTACTTCTTTCAGGGTTGATTTTTCAAAATTGGCAGAAGCTTCAACCGTTTTAATGACGCTGCTATATAAATCAGTCCTGCGCTGGTAATTTGTTTCAACATTACTCCAGGATTTCTTTACATTCTGATCCCCGGATACTAACTTATTATATCCGCCGCATCCCCAGACAAAAAGAATGAGAATGATAGCGCCAACGATCAATAATGTCAGATTTCTTGTTCCTTTCATGGTAGTTCGTTTTTTGTGACACCGAAATTAGAACATTTCGCAGTTCATCAAGCCAATTTTTCGGTTAATCAAGCAGTATTGCCGGTAAACAACAATTGAATAACCTTGCGGCATGGTTTTAGCCCCGTTCTTACTGCAAATAACCGCTATGGTGTTCTCCCGGAAAACAGGCTGGCTGCTGCTCATACCGCTGGTGGCGGCTTTACAATGCAAAAAAAGCAACAACACCAACAACGTGGAGCCGCCCGGGGCCGTGGAGATAAAAGACAGCGCTATTGTTACCAACCTCAATTTCCCCTGGGAGATACTCTGGGGACCCGATAATTATATATGGATGACGGAGCGCGGAGGAAAGATCAGCCGTGTAAATCCCACGACAGGTGTTGTCACCCCTTTATTAACCATTTCAGAAGTGGTATCCAATAACGAAGGCGGGCTACTCGGAATGGTATTGCACCCCAACTTCTCAGCAACGCCGCAGGTATTTGTCGTCTATGATTACAACAATGCCGGTAATTACAGGGAGAAAGTAGTCCGCTATATATATAATGGTACAACGCTGACCGGCCCGCTGACGCTGATAGATAATATTGCAGCCTCTTCCATTCACAACGGCAGCCGTTTGGTGATAACACCTGACCTGAAATTATTCATCAGTACAGGCGATGCCTCCAATCAATCACTTCCGCAAAATACTTCGGCGCTCAATGGAAAAATTCTCCGTATCAACCTTGATGGAACGATTCCTGCCGATAACCCGGTACCCGGGAATCCTTACTGGTCATTGGGTCATCGCAACCCGCAGGGACTAGTTTTTGCCAATAATAAATTATATAGTTCCGAACATGGCCCTGATAATGACGACGAAATAAATATTATTGAAAAAGGAAGAAATTATGGCTGGCCAAATGTGGAAGGATATTGCGACAGCCCCGGCGAGCAAAGTTTTTGCTCTTCCTACAATGTAAAAGAACCCGTGAGGAACTGGACCCCTACGGCGGCGGTGTCAGGGCTTGACTATTATACCGGCGACCTGATCCCTCAATGGAAGAATTCCCTGCTCGTCGTCGCGCTGAAAAATGCCAGGCTTTACCAGATGAAATTGGATGATACATTTATGTCCATCACCCAAACCAACGAGTATTTCACCAACGTGTATGGCAGAATGAGAGATATTTGCATTTCACCCGACGGCAAAGTGTATATCTGCACCAGTAACGGGGGTAACAGTGATAAAATCATTGAAGTAAGTAAAAAATAATTATCACCTGAATTTTTCTTTCCAAACTAGGAACCTTTTCTCGTATGCATGGTACAGGATAAGGGCCGATACATATAATACCGGCAGGAAGAGGAGAAAGTCAAAATACTTATTATAGACACCACAATAGTGAGCAAAGGATAAAACGGCATAAAGAATTCCTGACTGGATCATATACATACCATAAGATACTTTACCGATAGCTACCAGCGGGGCGAATGTAAAGAACCTGGCAAAAAGATTTCCCGGGGAAAGCAATAATAACAGCAGAGAAGCAAACAATATATCAAGGATAAAATAAGACCATACATGATGCTGGATTGTCACCACTTCGGGAGTATAACCCAGGTGCGTTATATAATCATTAAAACTGAAATGACCGGGCCGTATAGTTAAGTACACGCTTAAGCCATACGTTATTGCAATTATAAACATCGCAAAAAAAATAAAGTATTTCTTCCGCAGTGAAAGTTGATAAATATTGAATAAAGCAATACTGCCCCCGAGCAAAAAAGCATCAAGATGGCTAAAAGTAGAGGTATAAATGAAGGCGCCCACTTCCGCGCCCGGCCACCCGGATCGCAGTAAATATTGACCTGTTAAGAAGCGGAAAGCAATGGAGAATAAGACAAGAAAACTCGCCGCCCTGCGTAATTGTTTGATAGGGCAAAGTAAAACGAGAAAGGGATAAAAGATATAGAACTGTTCCTCTACCGATAAAGTCCAGAGATGGGAGGTTAAGAAATGGGGAGGATTATGTTGAAATATACCTGAGAAATTAAAGGTATAGGTAAAGAGCCAGGGCAGATTGCTTGATTGATTCCCCAAATCGCCGCTGCACCACCAATAAATAATTAAAAAAAAGAGATACAGGTAATACAGTGGAAATATCCGTAATACACGCCTGGCCCAAAAATTCCTGAATTTAGTTTTCAGGGAAACCTGTTTTTCTTTTTCTTTCAACAGAATAGTAGTAATCAGGAACCCTGAGAGAACAAAAAATAATTGAACACCGATCCAGCCATAGTGAAGCAATTGAACATGGCTCATTACTACCAGCAAAATTGCAAGACCGCGCAAGCCATCTAAAGCTTTATTATAGGGTATCGCTTTACCTGGGTCATTAAGCATAAATTGCCTGGTTTGGGTATTGGGAACAAAATATAGGCTAATATAAGATGGAAACTATTGTCAGGCTGAAACGAACAGGCTTTGTTATTAGTTGCCCCGGGAATCCATTATAATGCAGCTCATGTAATTTGTTATACCCTGTATAAGAAAATAACAAAGAACACCTATGGGTTTATATTATTCTGATGCAGCTAAAACATTTTAGCCTGCAATAATAAGAATGAAGGGGTTAAGTTATTATCAGCGTTTTTTTAGCTTAGTGGTAGCATTGATCGTACCCGTAAAAACAGCCGGCACCCCACCCTGGGTAATGGATTGTGTGAAGCTAACTGAAGTCTTAAAAATCAGCGTATCTCCTGACCAGCTTATTCTCTCTCCTACAGATCCGGTTGGAGCATTCCCTGAAGGATCTGTGGCGAGCCCGAAAGGTCCCGTCACGGTGATGGAATCAGCATTGTTCTGAACATAAGGGGTTGTATTGCTGGTGGGAGGAATTGTTGCGACAAATGGATAGTTGGAATCATCAATTAAAAGGCCATTGATATAACTTTTTGCATTCATTACTGTATCTACCGAATAGCCAATACCTGTAGCAATGATCTGGTTGGAAGTGATCTTCGTGGTACCCGTATAGTCTTTGCCGGCATAATCGCTGACCGTTACGGTTTTTAACTGATCTCCGGCGGCAGTAACAGTTATAGTACTGCTTGTATGAGCCAGTACACCGACAAAATCATAATCACCTATAATACTCCTGTTATTACCGCCTGTTCCTCCCGTGTTACCCTGCTGGTCCTGGAAGCTCAGTTCCTTTTGGCAAGAAATCAGGAACAATACGGCGCCACTTAAAAGGAGAAGAAGAGTTTTGGTGGATGTGATTCTCATAAACTTAATAATTGAATGCAAGATAAATCAAAAAACACAAGGTTAAATTGTATAATATCAATTTGAAATATGTCCACCAGGAACAACAGAGTTAAAGAGCATCACAGGTAAACCACCAGGTTTATCCGGGGTTCTCCGTGGCCATAGAAGTATTGAAACTGAGACAATGCCGGTCATTTTGAGGAAGCGATGGAAATTATCCCCGGCATGATGGAGGCCAATAAAAACAAAGGGCTATGATTTTATTGCGGCAATCCCCGGCAAGACCTTCCCTTCAAAATATTCCAGCATAGCTCCGCCGCCCGTAGAAACATAGCTTACTTTATCCGCAAAACCAAACTGGTTGACGGCAGCTACGGAATCTCCGCCTCCCACTAAAGAGAAGGAGCCTTTTTGCGTCGCTTTTGCTACCGCCGTCGCAATGATCCTTGTACCATGCTGAAATTTTTCCATTTCGAAAACACCCATCGGTCCGTTCCATAAAATCGTTTTCGAATGCATGATCACGTTACTGAATTGTTCACAGGCATTGGGACCGATATCCAGGCCCATCCATCCATCAGGGATATGATTACTTGGTGACATCGAAGTATCCGCGTCTGCCGCGAACTTATCGGCAATAAGGGAATCGGAAGGGAGATGAATACGGACTCCTTTAGCTGCCGCCTTCTTTATTAATTCGGTAGCCGTATCCAGCCTGTCTTCTTCACAAAGAGATTTGCCGATCTTTCCGCCTGCCGCTTTCATAAATGTATAAGCCATACCACCTCCGATAATGATATCCGTCGCCCTTTCCAGCAAATTCTCAATGATAAGTATCTTATCCGACACCTTGGCCCCGCCGATAATGGCTACAAATGGTTTTTCTGAATGATGCAATACTTTTTCAGCGCTTACAATCTCGGCTTCCATTAAAAGCCCGAACATTTTTTTGCCCGCAGGAAAGAATTTGGCGATGATCGCGGTGGAAGCATGCGCACGATGCGCTGTGCCGAACGCGTCATTAACATATACATCACCCAGCTTTGCCAGCGCTTCGGCGAATGGTTCATTCCCTTTTTCTTCTTCTTTATGAAAACGAAGATTCTCCAACAATAAAACTCCGCGGGGCGGGAGTTTTTTGGCTGCCTCTTCGGCTTCTTTGCCGATGCAATCGCCGGCAAAAGAAACAGTAACTCCTCCGAGTAATTCCTGCAGGCGCCCGATAAGATGTTTCAAAGAATATTTTTCCGTGGGGCCGTCTTTTGGCCGTCCAAGATGGGACATCAGGATCACACTTCCCCCGTCACTAATGATTTTTTTAATGGTAGGAATAGCGGCCCTGATCCTGTTATCATCGGTGATCTCATATTTATCATTCAGCGGTACATTAAAATCTACGCGGACGATCGCTTTTTGCCCGGCGAAATTATAATCAGCGAATTTTGACATATAGTTATTTTAAAAATTATCACGTTCTTTCCCGTTTTTCTTTGTCAAAGAGGACATGTCCTGTTACTACGGTCATCACATCATCGGTCACATCTTTACCTCCTCTCCAATTCGTCCGTATACTTTCCCATGTATGTTTGGGTCCGAAGGGAATTCCCCACCAGCCAAACAAAAGACTGATTATGGTGAAGCCAAATCCTTTTATGGTTCTGTTTTCATTTCCCTTGACAAGGTAAACGCCGGATGTTCTTTTAAAAGTAAGAATAATTGCAGAAACGGTCCATGCATAATATACAAATCGCCCGCCTCCATTTACCGCGCTCTGCAGGTCATTTGCAGAAAGGCCGTTGATGTTTTTAATTTTCATAAACCTTATCCCACTAAAGAACAAAGGAAGCGTCTCAAAAGCCATTGAAAATAAATACCGGGAAGATGGTAAGACAGGAAGTATTGATTTGCAATTAATCTTTTCTCACCGCCTTACCGTCTTACCGGCCTGATTTTACTTTTGGGATAGTCCCGGTTAAACCTTTTATTTACTGATTAATTTGGCGAAATAGTTCACTGTACGCACCAACTGGCTTACATAACTCATTTCATTATCATACCAGCTTACTGTTCTGACGAGTTGTGAATCGCCAACTGCCTGCACTCTTGTCTGTGTAGCATCGAATAGTGAGCCGTAAGTTATACCGATGATATCACTGCTTACGATTTCGTCTTCTGTATATCCAAAACTTTCATTGGCTGCAGCTTTCATAGCGGCATTCAGTTCCGCCACGGTCACTTTCTTTCCTAATATGGCCGTCACTTCCGTTAATGAACCTGTTAACGTAGGAACTCTTTGCGCGCTTCCATCTAATTTTCCTTTTAGGTTAGGTAAGACAAGACCAATGGCTTTTGCGGCGCCGGTACTGTTGGGAACGATATTTTGCGCGGCAGCGCGTGCCCGGCGAAGATCACCTTTAGGATGTGGTGCATCCTGTGTGTTCTGATCATTTGTATAGGCATGTACCGTTGTCATCAATCCATTGACAATACCAAATTTTTCATCGAGCACCTGTGCCATGGGCGCCAGGCAATTGGTAGTACAGGAAGCGCAACTGATGATTGTTTCGCTTCCATCGAGAATATTATGATTAACATTAAATACAATTGTTTTCAGGTCGCCGGTAGCTGGGGCGGATATAACGACTCTTTTAGCGCCTGCTTTGAGATGCGCGGCTGCTTTATCTTTATCGGCAAAGAAACCGGTACATTCCAGGACTACATCCACGTCATGGTTTTTCCAGGGAATCTGTGAGGGGTCTTTCTGTGCGTATATTTTAACAGTATCATTATTTACGACAATTGAGTCTTCCGTAGCTTTTACTTCAGCGTCGAAGCGACCCTGGGCGCTGTCATATTTAAGCAGGTGGGCTAATACTTTGGGGCTTGTAAGATCATTGATGGCGACAACATCTATTCCATTCATTTTATATATCTGGCGATAAACGAGGCGGCCGATACGTCCAAATCCGTTGATAGCAACTTTAACTGTGCTCATGATAGGTTGAAAAGTTTAAAAGTTAAATATTTCCAGCTTTTGCTTTCTCGCCTCCGTAGTTGCACGGAATTGATAAAGCTCTGGCTGATAAAAGCGGTGCGAAGTTAGTAAAACTGCCGGTGTTTGAATGTATCAGATTTAAGTAAAATGGCCGATGCAGCAGTGGTAGTTACTGAATCGTAATGGAAAACCGTAAGAAAAACATTTGGCTAAAAACTGTCGCAAACCTATCTTTGCCGTCCCTTAAAAACAAAGTAGTTGGCGGCCTGCAGCCGCCGAAGCTTTGCAAAGATGGCCCGTTCGTCTAAGGGTTAGGACACCACCCTTTCACGGTGGTGATACGAGTTCGAATCTCGTACGGGCTACAATGCTTTATAAGAAGAACTCCCTGCAATGAAAGTTGCGGGGTTTTTTGTTTTAGGGAAGCAATGAAGCCATTTGCATTCTATATTTTCCCCGATTCTAATACCTTAGAAACCAGTTTGCGATTCCTGCTAGTCGTATATTTATGGATTAGCGGTAACTCCAGGCGCACTCCGTATGTTTTGGAAAAGCAAAAAAAATGATGGCAAACAAGACAGCAAAATTATTCTTGGAATGATAATGCTCAATGACAAAAACACTTTCAAATTTGACGATTTCGTTTTAGACTATAACAATAATTACAACGCCAAAATTGAAGAACCAACGCGAGACAACTTATCTGCCGCATTCACTATTAATGGTGAGACTGTTGCTATTGGACATATCCCGGCTCCCATTCCATCAGGTGATATTGAAGCCACGGCACAATATTCCTACAACTGGCAAACGGTTTTGAAAGACACAAAAGAACACAAAAGTCATCTAATCGTATCAGTTATGGGAGGAAGTCAAGATCCGGTAAAACGTTTCAAAATATTCACCCGGGTCATTTGCTCCTTACTAAGGACAACAAATGCTGCTGGAGTTTATAAAGGAAATCAATCGCTTTTGATACCAAAAGACGATTATCTAAGCGAAGCAAAATTCATGAGCGACGAATATTTACCCGTTAATTTGTGGATTTATTTTGGCTTAAGAGTAAGTGACAATGGCAATTCCGGCTACACTTATGGACTTAAGGAGTTTAACAAAACAGAAATGGAAATCCTTAATTCATCTAACAGCCTGGAAAATATTCGGGAATTTCTTCTCTCCATTTCCCGTTATGTTTTGGAGAATAATGTAGAGTTCAAAGATGGTCAAACATGCGGTTTTTCAGAAAGTGAAAAAATTAGAATTACTTATTCAAAAGGAAACCTGATAGAAGGTAAGACTTTTAAATTAGCATACTGACAAACAAAGAAGAGTATTCCGCTAACACACAGTTTCTATCACAAATCGTTGATTCACAATAAATCCGCTAAACAGCAGTTCGAGCAGCTATCTCTTGTTTGGGCTACTAAACATCCATTCGTTACGACACGAGATCCTCGCAAATTCAATGTTGGTGAGGATTTTCTTTTTTGACATCCTGGCTGAAATCAGTTAAACACTCTTTTCGTTATTTTTTGTTCACTAGTTTTTCACCAAAATTTCTTTTAAGATGAAAGCCACTATTGCCTTTTATCCGAACGAGCTAAAAAAGAGTCAAAAAACGGGGAATATCCACGCTAAAATACGTCAGGAGGTCACTGGAGCGATAAGCGTAAGTAGGTTTCTATGACTGCGATTTTGTACCTTAAATTTGATAATTATCCGAACAGGAAAAAAAGACCGATACCGATTCAGCCGTTATGTTATATTCAATTACGTAAACTACGACATTGTTATTCTTAAATGCATCGCTATACACGGGCACTCCCAGCGGCAGGTAATTTATTTTTGATAGTCTTAAAAATCTATTACCTTCCAATATCATTTGATACAATCCTGATAAATGCGTCACCAGCATTTATTACAAAGCCTGATTCTTACCCTCTCAAATCTTCGGGCTTCTGATTATTAGCTTGCCTCTTTATTGACGTAAGCTGAAATTGATTTATTCCTCCCTAAGAACTACTTAAGCGACCTTATTCTAAAACAGGAAACATGCCATCGGAAAAATCTGTAGACAACCCAACAGATACACCCGCCGTCACTTTACCACAGGGCGGAGGATCCATCAGGAGCCTGAGCGATAATATTGCCATAAATGCATTTACAGGATCGTTTCAATACAATATACCCCTTCCTTTTCCCGCTGCCCGCGAATTGTCTCCATCCCTTTCGCTCGACTACAGTTCGGGTTCGGGCAATGACGTATTCGGCTGTGGATTCAGTATGGAACAACAATGCATCGCCCGTCTTACCCGGTTCGGCATTCCACGTTATGATGACACAGATATTTTCACATTAAACGACAATGAGCTTGTTCTCAAACAGGGCGAAACAGATATCTATCTCGAAAGACGACAACTAATATTCCCTTATATAAGAATGTATGCAGGCGGAACAGCAGGGTGTTACTGGGAAACGGTTTCCGTGGATAACTCCATGTCAAAATACGGTAGCACCCCTGAAAGCCGTATCTACGATCCTGCCGACAACACCAGGATATACAAATGGCTTCTCACCGAAGAAACAGACAGCAAGGGGAACAGGATAAAGTATAATTACACAAAATTCAATTCCACCAATGCCTATCTGAGTTCTGTCGAGTATGGCAACTATTCTGACAGCGACGGCAATGACACCTTTGCATTCGAGATTATCCTCGACTATGGCAATCATAACCTGAAAAACCTGCATCAACCCCATGCAGACCCCTACCACTCGCAGGGCAATCCGCCACGTCGGGCAGACATACTTCATTCATTCATGAGTTCGTTTGAAATTGCCACTGAATATTTATGCAGGCATATTCTCATTTTTCACAACTTCAAAGAGTTGGGTACTGGCCCCTGCCTCACCAGGTTTTTGACATTTGAATATGATGAAAACCCTGTCATGTCCACGCTTGCGGCCGTTGAAGAAACAGGTTGTATCCGCAAAGCAGATATGAGTTATTCGACCCTGTCCATCCCTAAAACCGATTTTATATTTACGAAATTCAATCCCGATACGAACCCTACCTATAAACTGGTAGCAGCCAGTAATTCGGATCTGCAGGTACCCCTGAATTTAATTGATCTCGAAGGAGAAGGCATTGCCGGTATCGTATATCAACAGGCAGACTCTTTCCTGTATTACCAGCCGCAGGGAGATGGTCATTTCATTCAAAGCGATCCATTCCAGGTACCCGCGGGATCCACGGAAACTGGAAACCGCATGTTCCTCGCCAGTGTAAATGGCGACGGAACCCTGCAGCTTGTTTCAGATACAACGACGGAGAAAGGGTATTATACCATCATGAAAGATAATAAATGGGAGAATTTCACACCATTTCCTTCCTCATTTATTACCGATATACCCGGTTACATGGAACAGGCGGATATTTCCGGAACAGGAAAGAATGACAAGATCATACTGGAATCAAAGGAAAAAGTTTATATCCCTTCACTGGGTTATGATGGTTATGGAAAACCCGTCAATTTAACTGGTCATAACCAGGTCTTCCCCTACCCCGGTTCACTGGCAGATATAGATCCTTTCACCATTCATTCTTTTGCCGATATGTTTGGTGATGGTTTATTGCACCGGGTAAAAATAACAAGCGGCGAAGTAAGTATATGGCCTACGCTTGGATATGGAAGATTCGCCAGCCCTGTCATTATAACCGATTCTGCCCCCGTGTTTACACAGGATATGGATCTGCGTACACGTTTACTGCT
This sequence comes from Bacteroidota bacterium, assembly GCA_030706685.1. Taxonomy (GTDB): domain Bacteria; phylum Bacteroidota; class Bacteroidia; order Chitinophagales; family Chitinophagaceae; genus VBAT01. Next base: position 7,925 of record JAUZOA010000082.1, on the reverse strand, counting down.
GGCAGATGTGGATGGAAGCGGCACGACCGACCTGGTCATTATCTATCCAACCTACGTAGATATATACATCAATCAATCCGGCAATTCCTTTTCCTCGCCTGTCAGGATATACCTGCCAGCAGGTGAAGTGTATTCGAATGCCGACAAAATCCAGTTCGCAGATATGACTGGCCACGGCACCATGTGTCTCGTCTTTACAAAGACCGGCACTCCTGTTAAACATTTCTACTGCGAATTGACGGATATTAATAAAAAAAACAACCAGGCTGATAAGGCATTTTTACTTTCCGGTATCAATAACAATATCGGGACATATCTTAGCGTCGAATATTCGAGCTCCGTTACAGATTATCTTGAAGACAGGAACACGGCCGGCGCCTGGTATACCAAATTACCTTTCCCTGTACAGGTAGTCAGGCAAACAACCACCGAAGATAGCATCAGCAATAATAAACTGGTCACCCGTTACAGGTACAGGAATGGTTTTTACGATCCTTACGAACGCACCTTTACGGGATTTGCGTACGTCGAGTACACCGACACCGCTATTGATTTGATCCCCGGGGGAAACAATCCGCCGGCGACGGTAACAAAAAAATGGTTTCATATCGGCACCGGTCTGCAGGAAGAACCCACCCGCCGGGAATTTTACAGCGGTGATAACAAAGCGCCGGTCATACCTTTCGCACAATACGATTTTGACTTTAAAACAGCAAGCGACCTGACGAAAGAACAGGCACTGTATGCGCTGACGGGAAACGAACTGCATACTGAAATGTTCAAAATGGCAACCGCCGTTCCCTATACAGTGTCGTCTTCCTGTTACTTTGTAAAGAATCCGCAGCTCTGTAGTGAAAAGCGATACGGTGTTTTCAGCGTTTACAGAAATGAAAACGCCTCTCTCAATTACGAGCAGGATCCCGGTGACCCGATGCTCGCTCAATTCGCAATACTGGACGCCGATGATTATAACCACCCGCTGCTGACCTGTGCCATCAACTATCCGAGAAGAACACCCCTGTTACCGGAACAATACGTTTTTTATGCAATGGCAAATAAACTGGTGGTAAAAAACCAGGACAACCCGCATGCACGTTGGATTGGCATTGAAGAAAAGGAAATGTCGTTTGAGATCACCGGCCTGAAACTTAGCACTGGCGATAATTATATTCCGTTTACAGCATTACAGGCATCGATCCCCGGCAGTGTCGCTCAGGCAATCCCTTATTCCCAAAAACCCGGTCTCAACAGTATCTGCGCACGCATGATCTCGTGGAAAAATGAGTTTTACTGGGACGCGGTACAAAAGAATCCACTCGGTCCAACAGATCCGTTTCCTTCCACCTTACTCCCTCATCATTCGGAATCCATCGACTTCGACAATACAATTATTACAACTGCATTCAATAGCGAAAGGGTCCGCCTTACAGACGAATTCATACGGTCAAAAGGATTTGTTTTCCAAAACAATTACTGGTGGAACCGTTCCGTTGTGACCCATTTTGAAAAAGCAGATAAGTTCTTCCTCCAGAAAATGATCTCCAATGACTGGGCAAAGGAAGCAGGTGTGGATCCTTCGCTATACACGGAAACATCCATTTCTTACGATCCGTATCATTTGTTTGTCATCAAAACATCCCAGCGGTTAAATGATTCCGTTTCGCAAGTAGAACATGCGGAAATGGATTACCGTGTGCTGCAGGCCAGGAAGATCGTTGACATGAATAACAACACCGCGGAGGTACAATTTGACGAGCTGGAAAGAGTGATCGTAAGCACCAGCTACGGTAAAGAAAACGGGCAGCCGGTTGGCTTTGAACCGTTGTCCGGCTACGCCTATCAATTACCCCCCGACGCACATGCCGTGTTACAAAACCCGTTGAGCTATCTCGGGAAAGCAGAAGCTTTTTATTATTACCGGTTTGCCGGTAAAAAACCAGGCGGTGAATGGGAGCCCTCTCTGCAGGTTACCTTGTTGGCCACCCGGTTTCAATCGAACGATCCGGCTACCATTCAAAGGACCGTTACTTATATCGATGGCTTTGGAAGAAATATCGAAACAAAACAATGGGCTGGCAAAGTAAAATTGCCGGACAACACTGAAACGGATAACGGCTATCTTGCTTCCGGACGTACCATCTATAATGCCAAAGGACTGGTATACCAATCCTACCTGCCTGTTTTCGCTGGCAGTTATACGTACGAAAGTAACTGGCAAACCGATATCGCCCCCTTACTTCCACCGCCCACCGTATACCAGTATGATGCATTAAACCGGGTTACGAGAACCGATACGCCAAAGGGATTTTTTACCAAAACCGAGTATGGCGCATGGGATCAAAAGTCGTACGACGAAGACGATACGGTAGTGGAATCTCCCTATTACAAACAGTTCATGCGATCCCATAACTCCGGTGATGAATATGATTCCCTGGTGCGGGCCGCCGCTTTTTACAATACGCCGGCAACTGTTTTACTGGATGCTATGGGTCGAACAGTTATCACGATGCAGGATAACCTCGGGCGCGTATTGCCAGCATTGTTTAAAAATATTGCCACACCCGGGATCACCGCACAGGCCATCTATGATGATCTTCTTGCAAAAGGATATCTCGTATCTGCCACCGACAGCGATGGCGGTGCATGGATCACAGGAAAATTCACACCTTTTATCAAAGGGTTTACATTGCAACTCGATACCCCTGTTTCTTCATTAGCATCATCGATCCAAACTTTATTACAACCCTCCTGCCTGTGCACCTGGAAACAATATGATATTACCAATCGTGTTATATGCACCGCGGACCCGCGTTTTTTCATGGAAAACCTGGCTAATGCAGTTCCACGTTATAATTTCATCAACCTGTTCAACATTACCGGCAACAGTCCTTTACTGGTTACCAGCCTCGACGCAGATAATAACCGCGTCTTTTCCGACATGCTCAACAACACGGTGCAATCGTGGAACGCATTGGATTTCCATACAAAAAACACGTATGACAATCTACAACGGTTACTGACTGTTTACGTTGATTCACCCGCCGGTTTCAAAACACCAATCAATCAAATTGTACAACGATTTGAATATGGAGACACGCTCCCCGATCCTTCTCAAAACCAGTTGATGGGAAAAGTATATAAAGTGTATGATTCAGCGGGAACACTCGACAACCCGGCCTATACATACACCGGCTTGCTTAAACAACAGGTAAGAAAATTCAGAACCGGTTACAAAGTGGAAGCCAACTGGAATACGATCAACAGTGAGCCGCTGGAAAACGCTTCTTTTCCTTCTTCACGGGAATATGATGCATTAGGACGGCCTGTATTACAAACACATCCCGACAACAGCGTTATTAAATGGGAATATGGGCCACTTGACAATTGCACACAATCATCAATCCGGTACAAAGGCCAGGGCGACTGGAAGACGATACTAGCGGAAAACGATGTCAATGCCAACCTGCAGCCAGCATCATTTCTGTATGGCAACGGAACAAAGACTTTCTTCGAATATGATGCGGCTACATTATTACTCACTAAAATAAAAAGTACGCGTAACGCTGGTAATGACTGCTTTCAGCAATTACTTTATACAAACGATCCCACCGGCCTTATCACAACGATCCGCAATACGCAACAGGCTACCGTCTTCAACAACAACAACGAGATCAATCCCTGTTCGCAATATCACTATGATGCTATCTACCGGCTTAAAAAAATGATAGGCCGCCAGCTACAGGGAGTGACCGCCCATGTAACCCCCGTCATGAAAAAAAATGGCGTACATAAGAAACCTCCTGTCACCGATCTGCAACAGGTAGAACTGTATTCGGAATATTACAACTACGATGATGGAAATAATATCACCGGCTTACAACATGTAGCTACCGGGAGTTCGGTTACGAAAACGTTCAAGATCAGTCCGACAAGCAACCGCCTGGAAAAATACGATGATACGACCGTATCGTACGACAATGCCGGCCAGATGCAGGCACTGCCTGCAGGAGCGAAACTCGAATGGAACTTCCGGGGAAATATCCAATATGCGAAGATCATAGAAAGGGATAATGGGATGAGTGACGGTGAATACTACGTGTACAACTATGCGGGTACGCGTGTAAGAAAAGTGCATGAGGCGCTGGCGCAAAATGAAACATACCGCGTCACGGATAAACGTTATATAGATAATTATACCGTGTGGTACACCGGTACACAACCAAACAGTGCGCCTGCCATGAATGCAGATAAAGAATTCCGGAGTATCTGCTGTAGCGGCATCAGTCAGAATGATTGCCTGGTACAATACCGGGAAAAGAATGGTACAAAGAAAGAGGTGACTGCACTCCTGTTTCGCTATCAACATAGCGACCTTCTCCAATCCGTTACTATCGAAACCAATGAAACCGCGGAGATCATCAGCCTGGAAGAATATTCACCATTTGGAGATACGACCTACTGGTGGGAAGCAACAAACCTGGAGGTTGGCCGGAAAGAATTCCGCTATTCGGCGAGAGAGAAAGATGATCATACCGGTTTATATTATTACGGCTACCGTTATTATCTACCGCAATTATGCCGCTGGACAAGGCCAGACCCCGGCGGAACTGTGGACGGTCTCAATCTTTATGCTTTTGTAGGTAATGATCCTGTAAGAAACAGGGATATCATGGGGCTTGGTAAAATACTGGAAAAGGAATCGAAGGATAAAAAACCAAAGGGTGGAGTAGGCAAAAAAGAAAAAAGATCTACCGTTAAACGACGAGGCATCAGCGTAACAAAGTATTCCACGCAAAAGGATCTTACGGGAAAAACACAGAAGCGAAAAAGCTTCTTTCCTGTGGGTGTTGAAGACAGTGACCGGCGTAATTATGTACAAAAAACGAGGCAGGTAACTGCCATTTTAAAGATTGATGGAGAAGAAGTACTAAGTGGTCACAACTCAAGCCTCGACAAATCGCTCCAGGTGCCGGTGGGAGTAGGAATGGAAAACCAGGACGGATGTAAATGCAACTTCCACGCCGAAGACCTTACACTTGGAAGCTTTATACATCACGTCCAGGAGCATTATGATGGTTTGCAGGATTACCACGATCACAACCCGCATGATTTCGCCCATAACGCGGATGGGATGCACGTTTTCAGTTTAAAGATCAGCGCATCTCCCTGCCTGGGATGTGTGGAAACGATCGTATCATTCAAAAAAGACCTGGAAGCAGCGCTGGGAGAAGATGGTTTTATTTTCCGTGTAAAGTTTGCACGCCTGTACAAACTGGCATCCACCAGCACAGACCCTGACAGCGACTCAGCCGTCAATTTCCGTACAGCCATCGGGACCCTTCGCAGTGAAGGTATCGGCGTGAGGTTGCAAACAAGAGAGTCGCTGGCAGATATGATGGAAATCGATGAAGAAGACCTTCCCGAAGGAGTCAGGACTGATATCGAAGGGACCCTGGAAATGTTTGAAGGTGAGGAAGACATAGAAATGCTTCAATGGTCATGGCCTGAGCAGGGATTCTCGAGAAAAACCAGCAACTGGAATTAACCAACCATAACAAACATCCTGTATCATTTTAATTAATATAACGATTTTCATTAACCATTCAAATAAATCACCATGCCTCCCGGAAAGAATGCGCCCAGGAAAAAAAATACTGCCGCAAAAAAGAATTCAGTTAAACTGGCAAAGAAAAGTGCTGCTGCAACAAAACTCGGGGAGATCATTGAGACTTCTCTTGACAGGATCAAAAAAATAATTCCCGGGGCGAACGAGAACTATGCCCGTAAAATTGTGGCCAAAGGTTATTCATCCGCGCAACAGGTCGCTGACGGCTCATACAATGATTTTGAAAAAAAAGTGATGAACGCCCATATACCGCGGGAAACCTTGCAGCTTACTTACCGTAATGCCGTCAATGTCGGGCAATGGCTGAACAAGCTGCGCGCCAGCTATATTTTGCCGGCCACCGCGTCTTCTTATCTTCTACCCCCTATTAGTAACCCGGCCTATGCATTCAATGAAGAAATAAGTTATACCAGCCTTTTTCCCGGCACGCAGTTTTGTGCCTGCAGCGAATGCATGAGCAATCAAAGCCCTGCTGCTTTCTTTACCGCAATCATGGAGATCGCGGCCACCTATATAAAACCGGCATCCTTAGCTCCCGCCGGTTTATCCCTCACGGACCGCCGCGAAGATCTGCAGACATTGCCCCTTACCTGCGATAATACGAATGTGGAACAGCCATACCTGCAAATTGTCAATAACATTCTTTTAAAATATCTGTCTAAAAATCCCAATGCAGTAACCTGGGAAAGTATCGCTAACGGAAAATCGCGTTTTGTACCGTACAACCAGCCAAACCAGCATATCCGTTCTGTACTTGCTGCGGCAGGTACTTCGTTAGCCTCGGTCGCTGCCGCTTTCAGCAAGGATACGAAGAAAAGTAAAGAATGGATATATGAAACACTCGGCATGTCTGCCAGCGATGTAGAACTATTGTATTCAACGAGTAATTTACCTGCAGTATCTATTACACCACGTGTATTCAGGGAGAAAACCGGGCTTGATGTTGATCAACTGGAAGAATTGGTATTCCAGCATCTCTCCCAGGACGAACTTAATGCGACAGGTTCTGTTATCCAGGGCAAACTGTTCATCAACGGTCAAAATGCCGCAGGCAAACCTCTTGGATACACCCCAAAAACAGGAACACAACCGGAACAGTTTACCAATATGCTTGCCGGCACCCTGCAAAATATCCGCTCGTTCATGACCCTCTCCTCCTGCACCGGCTGGAGTTATTCCGATCTGAACTACGTACTTGGCGCGCTGGATATTTCACAGTTTGCCGACGAACCTTCTTCGTTGGAATCATTAACAAAACTTGCCCGCGTAAAATACATTTCTGAAACCCTGAAACTTGATCCCATACAGACCGTATCCTCTATTGCCAATATCGTCACCACCGGTGTTAAAGATGATCTTTTGCCACAAGCTCCTTTTGATCGCTTATTCAACTCGCACCTGTTGCTAAAACAACAGGGCCAAACATCGCAGCCATACCATCCGTCGTTTGCCGCGAATCCTCTATACAAATCGGACGTGGTTAAATGGGCGATCAACATTGGCTCTGGCAATAAAAAGATCGCGCAGGTGGTAAAACTGGTAACAGCCACTGATCAGCACCAGCTTGAACAAATACTGTCAGGAATACCTTGCCCGGCGCTGGATGCAATGCTGATCACCAGGAACTTCGGGCTTCCGCTGGAGGGCAATAGCGGGGCAGCACAAACGCTTTCACTCACCGTGGAGAACCTGAGCATTCTCTATGGTCATGCGCAGGCCGCATCCGGTTTAGGCTTACCCGTAGCTATGTACGTGGAACTGTATAACTACCTTTACCCGGCCAATGCATCTAATGCATTGCGAAGAGTTGATTTGAATGTTCTCTATTCCCTGGCATCTGCCAGGGACATATTCAGTCATTCTTCATTTTCACTTTCAGACTATGTATCGGTATTACGTATTGCTAAAAAAATATCCGGCAGTACCGCTGCCAGTAATGATGTTGTTGACTTTACCGCTCAGTTAAAAACCAAATTACTCGCAACAAAAACTACCGTTTCAGCTTCTACCCCGGCCGCTAAAAAAGAATTGGAAATAATCATCTATAAGCAATGGGTGCATGAACTATCCGTTTTCTTCGCCGCCAAAGAGAACTGGCTGTACAGTTTAACAAAAGGACTTTGCCCCGTTGGCGCGAACGGGGAGATTGATCCTTCCCTGCTAAATAAATTTATTGAAACCCAGGATACTGCCACCGTGGCAAAAGCTATCCAGAGCCTTATTCCGCACCTGTTATTTATACAGAAAGCAGATACCGGCGACAACCAGATCGAATTTGTTTACCGGAAGATTATTACCG
>JAUZOA010000081.1 GCA_030706685.1 Bacteroidota bacterium | reverse complement strand
TCCAGAATCCTCCTATTACTACCGGGATGATAACAGGTTTATTCTGTTTGATGATCAAGGCCGTCCCTTTTCTTCCCGGCGCAAAAGGCTTTGTAGTGCCCTGGGGAAAAGTGATGACCCAATTTTTTTCCAATGCCCGGGTGATTTTCCTGGTATCGGAAGGATCAAGGCCTTTTCTTACTTCCGTCCCCTCTGGTCTCCAGGTTCTCTTTACGGTCAAAGCGCCTGCCAGTGCAAACAAACGGCTGATCCAGCTTCCTTTCATCGTTTCTTCAGCCGCCACGTAATTTACGCGTGTGAAAGGGTTCAAAAGATAATAAGGTACACCAAGCCTGTTTGCTTTACCCCATTTCACAGCACAAAAAATATGGAGAAAAGCGATGACATCAGCAAAATAGGTTTGATGATTGCTTACAAATAACACATTATTCCGGGGCAGGCTTTTCAGGTGTTCCGTGCCCGAAATCTTTATCTTGTTGATTATCGCGAGGCCTGGGTAAGAGACCAGCCCCACTATTATGTATACAATCTTCCGTATAAAATTGAAATGCCTTAACCTTTCCCCTAACGAACTCATAGCGGGTTTTTTAACTGGAATATCATCCTAAATTAAGTAATTGCAATTTAAGCATAAAATAGGCAGCGTTCCACCCTGCTTTTAATAACATATGGCATATTAGCTACCGGGTCGCTCATTTTTCATCACAGGACTTGATCTTAAACCGGGTTATTGCCCGGCGATAGTTCGCCGTTTGCGCACATTTCAAAAAAAAGCCCCCTGGAAAGGGGGCTCTTGTCAGCTGCAAACCTTGAGCATAAAAAAATCAGCTGAGCGAGTTGAATACTGTCATCTTGCTATGTTGAACTTAATTGTCGTCAATTCATCATCATTGGCCATCTGCAACAGGTAAATACCTGGCAGTATGCGATCAAGGTTATTTATGGAAATACTATTGTTTCCGGCGTATATTTTACTTTGTTGCTGTAACACGATCTTGCCGGTCAAATCCACGATCCTGAAATTCACCGCGCTGTTTCGTAAGGATGTAAACCGCACTGTTGCCATTCCATCCACTACTGGGTTAGGGTTAAGAGCAACGCCATTGATATTCCTGGCTTCCTTGCGGATCATGATTACATTACTGTACTTGAACTGCCCGTCTTTGTCCACGATCTTTAACCTGTAATAAAACACGGTTCCGCTGACCGAAGAAAGATCATCCGGGTAGGTATAACTCTGTCTTGTTGAAAGATCATTACCCGCAGACAGCTTAAACCCGATAGCCTTATAATCGGCGCCATTACTGCTGCGCTCTATCTCAAAATGATCGAAATTTTGCTCGTTCGCTGTTTCCCAGTTTAAAGTAGTTGCCTGGTTGCGGAAACTCCCGGTAAAGCTTAACAATCTTACGGGCAGTGTGCTCTGTTGCGGATAACTAAGACAGGTAAACTCTGTAGCGTATTCACGGTCAACTGAAGTAGAACCGCCGTTTCCTTTTACAAAATCAAATCCAAGCCGGAACCTGATCACAGGCACAGGACCAAAAGAGGCGGTGAATGTTACGTCAAGATCGCTGGAAACTCCTGCATGTTCAACAGCTTCACCGAGCATCTTTCTCCAGGTATATCCGCCCGCAGTATAAGTGCCGCCATCTGTTATATTGGTGGGGGTATTTACAAAGATCCCTGCAGGCGAGGAGATACATCCGATTTCCCGGAAATAACCTGCGCCACTACCCGATCCGTTTACAAATCCGTCTACATCATAATGCTGGTAACGGAGCCCGGATAAGGCCTGTGGAGTAAATGTATCGTCCGCATCAGTAAGCGGATCATTTTCTACATAAGAATTGTCTTTGATAAATGTAATACTAAACTGAACCCATCCTTTCGAGGAAGTTTCTGACCCGCTTCCCAAAACTCCATCGCTGGCTACCTTGGGTTGAAAACGACCTGGATTAGGAGAATTATTGTCCAGAAGGCTAACATGAGCATTACTATCTATTTCAATTTTGACAAGAGCATCCAATGTTTGCGGTGAGGTAACAACATTCTGGTACAAATACACAGCTCCCGGCTGGAGATCCGTGCCCTGTACCAAAGTTGGAATACCTGAAAAGCTTGGAATATCAGGGCCTGATGATGTGGCTAATATCCGGATATTATCAAACCATATTTCCCGGCTGGATGAACCTGAATTTCTTCTTGCAGTAAACCGGTATTCAAAATCAGAGCCGGTCCAGTAAGAATTTGAGTTAGGAATTCCACCCGCAACCGTCACGGTATTCCATGACCCGCTGGCGGGCAAACTCGTATTTGACCATACAGTGTTCCAGGCGCTACCGCCATCTCCGCTGAATTGAAGATTGACTTCGTAATTAGCTCCATCACCATTCACCACATACCAGTCAAATTGAAAATCGAGACTGGTGATACTGCATAATCCACCATTAAGATTCAGGTTGGTCGAAGTTGCAGAATCAACACGAGGGTTACCGGTGGTTCCATTGCTGCCGGTTGCGAATCTTAATGCTTCTGTAGTACCACCGCCAGGTGCATCATCAACTTCAATGATGGCATTGGCAGAGGACTTCAGTGACCAGGCCGTTAAATTTCCATTATAAACGCCTGACTGGCCTGCAATAGATGAACTGTTGAATTTATTGGTTGGGAAAGTTTCTGTATTAAGCACAGTCTGTGAAAATGCCATCATAGACAGCATAATCATCATCAGGGTAAAAATCGTTTTCATCACTGTTGCTTTAAGGTTTAGATACAATCTTCTAAAGGGTCGGTTATATCAAAACGATACCGGGAGGACTTCTGCGGCTAAGACAAATGGCAGAAAACCTTAAAGCTTTTCAGAAATGATGGAAATAGAGTTTAACAGATGATCGTGGAAAATGCGGAAGTTGATAGGATGTACGGATGAGGGGAGAAACTTCAGAATTCCTGCACAAGATACACAGGGTTTTTATTTAATCAAAGTATTACACAAAAAAAATCCTTTGCGATTTGCAAAGGATTTAATAAATAATTGAAACGTATTACTACGATACCGCTTTATTCAGCAGGCTTTGTTTCTTCAGTATCACCACCTTCCATCTTCTTCTTCAGGTCAGCTAAGATTCCAAGATCACCCAGTGTAGCTTTCTCTACTTTGCTCTGGATATTTTTGACAGCCTTTTTGGTTTTGTCTGCTTCGGCCCTGGCATCTTTTTTTACAGCTTCTTTTTCTTCTATCTGCGACTGTTCCCAGATCCGGGTATGAGAAATGACAATACGTTTTTCATTACGGTCAAATTCAATCACCATGAACCGGTTTGTTTCATCCGCGCCGATGCTTTTACCATCTTCTTTGGTCAGGTGACGATTGGGGGCAAAACCTTCAAGCCCGTAAGGCAATTGAACGATAGCTCCTTTATCATCCCTGCGAAGTACAGTGCCTTCATGAATGGTGCCAATGGCAAAGGTATCCTGCAACGTATTCCATGGATCTTCCTCCAGTTGCTTATGACCGAGCTGAAGTTTCCGGTTATCTTTATCAATACCCATGATCACTACATCAATATGCGCTCCTACTTTCGTGTATTCACCGGGATGGTTGAAACGCTTCAGCCAGCTCAGATCGCTGATATGGATCATACCGCCGATTCCGGGCGCTAATTCCACAAACACACCATAATTGGTAATATTCTTTACCAGGCCCGTATGACGGCTTCCTTCTGCAAACTTAACCTCGATATCATTCCACGGATCAGGTGAAAGCTGTTTGATAGACAAACTCATTTTACGGCTGGCCTTGTCCAGCGTAACGATCTTGGCTTCATGCTCATCACCCAGTTTAAAGAATTCCTTGGCATTGATCGGTGTATTGGCCCATGTAATTTCACTCACGTGAACAAGACCTTCTACACCCGGCATTATTTCGAGGAAAGCGCCATAATCTTCAATGTTTACCACTTTGCCTTTCACTATATTTCCTTCAGCGATAGCTTCGGGCAAAACGTCCCACGGATGGGGGGTCAGTTGTTTCAGACCAAGGCTGATACGTTTTTTCTCATCATCAAAATCAAGCACCACCACGTTAATCTTCTGATCCATTTTCAGTACTTCACTCGGGTGCGAGATACGTCCCCATGAAATATCCGTGATATATAAAAGACCGTCGAGACCTCCAAGATCCATGAATGCGCCAAAGTCTGTAATATTCTTCACCGTTCCTTCAAGCACCTGGCCTTTTTCCAGTTTGCTCATGATCTCGGCTCTTTGCGCTTCAATATCACTTTCGATCAGGGCTTTGTGAGATACTACGGCATTTTTAATGGTCTCATTGATCTTAACCACTTTAAATTCCATCGTTTTTCCGACAAACTGGTCGTAATCAGTTACCGGTTTTACATCAATCTGTGAACCGGGCAAAAATGTTTCCATACCGAAAACATCTACGATCAAACCACCTTTTGTCTTACTGGTGACCACACCTGTGATCACTTCGCCTGTCTTATGTACTTCTACAATTTTTTCCCAGGCACGGGTGATACGGGCTTGACGGCGGCTCAGGTTAAGATGACCATCCCTGTCTTCTTTCTCCACGATCATCACTTCTACTTCATCCCCCACTTTCAGGTTGGGCAGATCGCGGAATTCGTTGAGGGAGATTAAACCATCGCTTTTAAAGCCGATGTTCAGAACAACATCTGTTTTGGTCAAACCAACCACGGTGCCTTTCATCAGTTCGCCATCATTCAGTTGTACAAAAGTGTTTTCATACACTTTGTCGTACTTTTCTTTTTCTTCTTTGTTGTACGTTGTAACATTACGTTTATCAAGGCTCCAGTCGAAATCGTCGTGAGCGGCGGGCGGAGCCTGTACGGGTTCTTTTGTTGTCGCTGTAGCTGCATCAGATGTTTCTGAGGAAGCAGACTCCTGTACATCAGCGTTTAAGTGTTTTTTAATTAAGTTTTCAAACATGATAATAATCCCGAAGGTTTTTAATCGGGGCAGCAAAGATAGGGTATTTCACCGGTAGTCCGGAACACTTAAATGGTCAATTTTCCATTTTAATACCGGTTACAATGGCCTGGTTTAGCTCGTATTATACCAACTATCCTAAACTCTGCTTACCATGGATAACAGCAGGCCGTACGAAAAGATAACAAGGGTTACTGATCCTGTCCCGGCATGCAATAACATATGATAATTCCTTACTATATTCACCAAAATCAATCTTGTTGCTCTATTTTTTTCTAAAGATCATCGCTCGCATAGCATTGCGTCTGTTCTGCCGGGAGGTCATTATAAATAAACCCGGTTTATTGAAAACAAAAGGTCCCCTCCTGCTCGCCTGTAATCATCCTAATTCTTTCCTCGACGGGGTGATACTCAATACGCTTTTTGATCAACCGCTCTATTCGCTGGCGCGTGGTGACGTTTTTAAAAAACCTTTTTATATCAAATTGCTTACCTTATTAAACCTGTTGCCGGTTTACCGTATCAGTGAAGGCGCAGAAAACCTTTCCATCAATTACGACACTTTTAATACCTGCAAAAACATTTTCCTGCAAAAGGGCATCGTGATCATCTTCAGCGAAGGCAAGTGCATTAATGAATGGCATCTTCGCCCGCTGAAAAAAGGACCGGCAAGACTGGCGGTCATGAGCTGGAATGAAAATATCCCGCTAAAAGTATTGCCGGTCGGTATCAACTACAGCTCTTTCAGAAGATTTGGCAAAAATATGTTCATCAACTTTGGTGAAATGATTGAAAAGAAAGATATAGAGAGCACTCATCCCGAAGGGATCCGTTACCAGGCATTCAATACTATTCTTGAACAACAATTAAAACAACTTGTTTTTGAAATTGATAAAAAGGATAAAGAAAAACAAGAACGGTTATTGCTGCGAAAACCTTCTGCTCTCAAAAAAATACTTTTATTCCTCCCTGCCCTTATAGGTTTTATAACACATTGTCCGCTCTACCTGCCGGTAAAAAGCTTTACTTTCAAAAGGACAAATCATAATGATCATTATTGATTCTGTGATGACCGGGATATTTTTATTCGCCTATCCTTTATACCTGCTTTTCCTCGTATGGCTTGTTTTCTTTTTTGTGAAATCCTGGTTTGTCCTTTTGTTATTCCTGTTTCTCCCATTTTCCGCCTGGTCGTATATACAGCTAAAACCCCAGCTGGATAAATAAATCATATCTGGCCGGCGATTGTTTTAGCCGCAATAAAACCACTTGTCCAGGCATGTTGAAAATTGAATCCTCCCGTAATCCCGTCAACATCCAATACCTCACCGGCAAAAAAAAGATGCGGTACCAATTTGCTTTGCAGGGTATGGGGATCCACTTCCCTTAATTGAATGCCACCGGCCGTCACAAATTCTTCTTTGAAAGTGGTTTTCCCCCTGACTTGAAATTCACTGTTGCATAAATTTTTAATGAACCTGTTCTGTTCCTTCACAGGGAGATCCGCCCAGCGGGTTTCCATCTTGATTCCTGACCGTTCCGCCAAAAATTCCCACAATCGCTGTGGAAGATGAAAAGGATTTTTAGTACTGATCCTTTGAGAGGCCAGGTCAAATCGTAATTGCTGAAACTTATTTCTGAGATTTTGCTCGGGAATACCGGGCAACCAATTAATGCTGATCACAAATTGCCAATTACATGCTGCCAATTGTCTTGCGCCCCATGCACTCAATCGCAATACTACTGGTCCGCTAAGCCCCCAATGTGTAATTAACAAAGGGCCTTCTTCTTCCAGCTTAAAATCCATAATCTTCACCCTGGCTTTCTCAATGGTAATTCCCATCAGGTTGGTGATGGGGTCACCGGGTATATTAAACGTAAACAGTGATGGGACAGGCTCTTCAATAGTATGTCCCAGTGCGCGCAGCCAGTCAAACATAGATGATTTCGGGTATCCTCCGCAGGCAATACAGACGAAATCTGAAGTCAGTTCCCGGAAGCCTGATAATCCAATTACGAACTTGCCGTTTTCAGGCTTCAGACTTCTGACCTCGGCATTCATCAGTATCTCCACTCCAAAATGATTCGCTTCCTTCATTAAACAATCTATGATGGTCTGCGATGAATCAGTTACCGGGAACATCCTGCCATCCGCTTCGGTCTTTAATCTCACTCCTCTTGTATCAAACCACTGAACGGTATCTGTAGTAAAAAAATGGTGAAAGGCCTTCTTGACAAAATTCCCGCCCCGCGGATATTTTTTACACATCTCCGGGATATCAAAACAGGCATGCGTAACATTACACCGGCCGCCGCCGCTTATTTTCACTTTCGATAAAAGCTTATTCGATTTTTCAATAATGGTCACTTTTAATGCAGGGTTCATCCTGGCTGCATTCACCGCGCAGAAAAAACCTGCCGCGCCGCCTCCAATGACTAATAGTTGTTTTGACATCCCTCATTGTTTCATCATCATCAATGCCGCCATCGTTTCAATACCATTCCATAAATTCTGCAACCGTATATTCTCGTTTTCTGCATGCTGGTTATTATCATGATTGGCTATCGGCACAGTGATAGTTTTAGCATCCAGGTATTTCTCAAATAAAAATAATGGGAGACTGCCTCCAAATGTCGGCATCAGCACAACCTGTTCCGGCGTTGAATTTTTAAGCGCTTCAATTACATTTTTGGCGACAGGAAGCTCCATGGAAGTACGTTGCGCATTGTATCCATCTTTACCCGGTATGATCTTGATGATCTTATCGTATTTTTCTCTTTCTTCGTCTGTTGGTTCATGGTCCGACACATAATACCCCTGGCTGCGGATATGATCAATAACTTTCTGTTGTTGTCTTATCCAGTCATTACCGGGCACCAAACGCAGGTCCAGCACCGCTGTAGCTGTTGTGGGAATGACATTACTGGCGAGCTTTCCCACATTAGCGCTTTGAATACCATTTATATTTAAAGAAGGCAGGTTAATTGACTCGCCTAAAGTTTTTCCCGGCATCTCATTCATCCTGATCCCCAGTTCTTTTTTCATCTGTTCATCAACAGGCGGAACCTCCTGCAGCGCTTTTTTCTCAGCAGCAGTTAAAGGAATCACATCATCATAAAACCCTTTAATAGTAACCCATCCATTGTCATCTTTCATGGTGGCCAGCAGTTTAACCAGCATCATAGCCGGATTAGGCGCCCAGTTTCCGTAGTGGCCGCTATGGAGCGGTCTTTTTGAAGCGTATACAGTCAGGTCAAGATGTGTATCTCCCCGCACGCCAAATACAATTTGCTTTTTTCCTGATTGATGTACGGGTCCGTCACAAATAATCCACAGATCAGATTGAAGGAGCCCTCTATATTTTTCTAAAATCTCATTTAAATGAGGAGACCCTGCTTCTTCTTCGCCTTCAAAAAAGAATTTAAGATTATAGGTGGGCTTTAGCCCGCTTTTCATTATCGCATCATAAGCGTCCAGGATAGCGGTCACCCCAGCTTTATCGTCAGAAGCGCTGCGACCGTATATTCTCCATTCGGGATCATAAGAATTTCCCGGAGAAAGAAATGGAATGATCGTTCCCTTTTGTCCAATTACTCCATTCACCAGCCTGGGCTGAAACGGATCAAGCCCGGTTGCCCATTGGGAAGAATTTACGGGCTGGCCGTCATAATGAGCATAAAAGATCAATGTTCCTTTTGCCCCCGGCTCTGCTACTTCCCCATAAACGGATGGAGGAGCCCCGATAGTCGCCGGAGATAAAAGCTGCACTTGCTGAATGCCCCGCATCCTCATCATACCCATTATGAATGTTGCATTTTTCCGGAGGTTGACGGTGTCTGCCGCAACATCCGGAATCGAAAGAAATGAAATAAATTCATTGATCATATCCTTTTCATGCGCCGTACGGTAATCCCGTATTTTTAAAACCTCCCCGGATTGCGAATAAGCTGAAATGGATAAAAGAGTAAGGGAATATAGTATGACAAAGTTTTTTTTCATCGCAGGCATATATTATGCCTTGAAAGATACGAACGAACGAAAGAACAGGCGCCCGAAAGTTGTATCAGCATGGAAGACCAGGAAAAGACGCCGCAATGGAATTTAAGGATAAGATACAACAGCCTTAGAAGCGGCAAACAGGTTAGGATTATTTTTTTCTTCTTTTTCAATAATGCTATAATCGGAAAGAATATCTGCTTTTACCTTACGTACGCAAACATCATGTTCAAAATGAACCGAGGGCTTGCCATCCTTCGTTCTTACCGTCCAGCCATCTTCTTCTGTATACACTTCCCGTTTACCAAGATTGATCATTGGCTCAATCGCGAGCACGAGCCCTTCTTTTAATTTCTTTCCGCTGCCCCGCTTGCCATAGTTAGGCACTTGCGGGTCCTCATGAAGGTTTCTTCCAAGACCATGTCCAACCAGCTCTCTCACTACCCCATAACCATGTTTTTTTTCGGTATGTTCCTGTATGGCAAACGCAATATCGCCTGTATAATTTCCCGCAATGGCTTTTTCAATCCCTTTATACAAGGATTCTTTTGTAACGCGAATCAGTTGCTTTACATCCTCTGCCGGTTCACCTATGGCGAAGGTATAAGCGTGATCGCCGTGCCAGCCGTTTAAAATAACCCCGATATCAATAGTAACAATATCCCCTTCCTGTAATTCATTTTTATTGGGAAATCCATGTACCACCACATCATTGACCGATATGCAGGCATTGAAAGGATATCCCCTGTAATCCAGGAAAGAAGGAACAGCATGGTGATCCCTGACAAATTCGCCTATTTTTTTATCAATGGATAAAGTGGTAATGCCCGCTTTCAGATCCTTTGCGATTTCGGAAAGGGTTTTACTGACCAGCAAAGCGCTTTGCCGCATCAACTCTACCTGTTCATTTGTTTTTATGATCATCATAGCTCAACCCCCAAAATTAATCAATTCCTGTTCATGAATGAATTTACAGATCGCGGGGCAGTGTCCCGGTTAGAAAATACAGGAAAAACGGTAAGTTTTAATTTATAAGTCGTTTTTCTTATCGTCTTCCCGGTAAACAAATGCACTACCGATTGCGGAATCTTACTCTTCCTCTCCTTCGGAGAAGGAGATTGGGAAGATCAGGCCAAAACAAAACCCGGCAAGTAACCGCTTACCGGGTTTTGATGTAAATTTTTATTATCAATTAATATTGAACCGCCGAAGTTGTTTGTCTTCCCTGGATACGTCCGCTCTTCATCAACCCATCATATTGACGCATCAGCAATTGCGTTTCGATTTGTTGCAAGGTATCGAGGATAACACCTACCATGATCAGGAGAGAGGTACCGCCAAAAAAGGTAGAAAAGCCCTGTGTTACACCTAACCGGTTGGCGATGCCCGGCAAAATACCAATAAAAGCAAGGGCTATAGCGCCGGGAAAAGTGATCTTGTCCATCACGTTGCCGATATAATCAGCCGTAGGCTGACCGGGTTTTACCCCGGGAATAAATCCATTATTCTGTTTAAGGTTCTCTGCTATCTGTTTGGGGTTAAATATAAGAGCCGTGTAAAGAAAAGTAAAACCGATTACCACCACTGAGTAGATAAGCATATACCACACGTTTTGGTGATTGGTAAATGCCTGGGATAAAGTGTTCTGCTTGCCAAGTGTAATAAGGGTCGGCAAGAACATGATAGCCTGTGCAAAAATGATAGGCATTACACCCGCGCTGTTCACTTTCAGCGGGAGAAATTGACGGGCGCCTCCGAACTGTCGGTTACCCACAATTTGTTTAGCATAATTGACCGGCACTTTCCTTACTCCCTGTATCAGGATAATACAACCAAGGATAATAGCGATAAGTATGGCGATTTCAATAATGAAAATAAGGATATCACCTGTACGATCTGATTTTGCAGCCAACTCCTGCACAAAAGCCTGCGGCAACCTGGCCAGGATACCTATCATGATGATCAGCGAAGTACCGTTGCCTAATCCTTTATCAGTGATCTTCTCACCCATCCACATCACAAACAAGGTACCCGCTGTAAGTATTACTGTAGTTGACAGCCAAAAATAGTTATCAAAACCTGGCATAATAGCGCCACTGGAAGTCTGTCGCAGGTAGGTAACATAAGCAGAAGCCTGCAACACTGTAACAGCAACTGTCAGGTAACGCGTCATCTGGTTGATCTTCTTACGCCCGCTATCACCTTCTTTTTGCATTTTCTGAAACTTCGGAACCAGCACTGTCATCAATTGCATAAAGATAGACGCCGAGATATAAGGCATAATACCCAGGGCAAAAATCGAAGCCATATTAAAGGCTCCGCCTGCAAATGTATTGATCAGGTCCAGGATACCATTGTTGGCAGCACTTTTATTAAGCGCCAGCGCAATAGGGTTTATACCAGGCAATACGATATGAGAACCTATCCTGTAAACCACAACAAGCATCAAAGTGAAAAGTATTTTACTTCTCAGTTCTTCGATACTCCAGATATTTCTGAGTGTTTGAATTAATTTTTTCACGGGAGTTAAAAAGATTTAAGAGCCCTAAAAACATAAACAACGCACGAAACCTGCCTGCATACCCCTCATAAAGCTTCAATCAAACAAGGCCGGCCGGCGGGTGCTTCGCAATTTAATGAATTTACTTTACTATTTCAACGGATCCCCCTGCCGACTCGATGGCTGCTTTCGCCTTTGCACTTACCGCATTTACCTTAAAAGTGAATTTCTTTTTCAATTCCCCGTTGCCAAGGATCTTCACCTTATCGTTCTGGCCGATCAGTTTATTGGTATAAAGGTTCTCCAGCGAAAACTCATTGATACCATATTTATCAGCCAGTTGTTCTACCTGGCCCACATTAAGGACTTTATATTCTACGCGATGCACATTATTGAATCCCCTTTTCGGAATACGACGTTGTATTGGCATCTGGCCGCCTTCATGTGCCATCTTTCTCTTATAACCCGTACGGCTCTGCCCGCCTTTTGTACCTTTTGTAGAAGTACCCCCATGCCCGGAACCATCACCACGCCCGATCCTTTTATCCTTGTGCGTTGCTCCCTTTGCCGGTCTTAATTCATGTAGTTTCATTGTATTGCTTTTATTTTTGACTTAACGCCCCGAAAGCATTCGGAGCTCGCTTTAAATTTAAAATCTAAAATGCAGAATGAAAGACGTCTTTTACACCGGACATTTTACATTCCCCCCTTTTACATTTTTACGCTTGCTCCACTTTCACCAGGTGTTCCACTTTTCTTACCATACCCAGTATCTGCGGAGTAGCTTCAACTTCTTTGGAACTATTAGTTTTATTTAAACCCAGGGCCCTCAGGGTCAGTTTCTGACGCTCGGGTCTGTCAATCGGGCTTTTTACTAATGTTATTTTTATCTTTTTCATATTGATAGTCATTTGGTCACAGGATCAATGGTTATTGAATAACCATTGACTACCGACCACTGTTTTATCCATTAAATACTTTCTTCAAACCCATTGAACGTGTCTTGGCAATTGTAACAGGTTCACGTAATAAAGCCAATGCTTTAAATGTCGCTTTTACCACGTTGTGCGGGTTAGCAGAACCTAATGATTTTGCCAGCACATCGGTAACTCCCGCGCTTTCCAATACGGCGCGCATGCTGCCCCCCGCGATCACACCCGTACCCTGGGCGGCTGGTTTGATCAATACTTTCGCTGCACCTTCCTTGGCCCACTGATCATGCGGAATCGTACCCTTCATCACGGGGACTTTGATGAGGTTCTTTTTCGCATCTTCTATTCCTTTCGTAATGGCTTCCTGTACTTCTTTTGCCTTACCGAGACCATGACCCACCACGCCATTCTCATTGCCAACCACTACCAGCGCAGAGAAACTGAATGCCCGGCCACCCTTTGTTGTTTTTACAACACGGTTGATGGCTACAACTTTATCTTTCAGTTCCAGGTCACCGGCTTTCACTTTAGTTACGTTAAACTTTGACATATTGTTATTTTGGAATTTTGGAATCGGGAAATTTCGAAATTCCCTCCGCCAATTTTATCTTACTATTTAATAATGCTTTTTAAGTTCAAAACAATTGCCCGATCCCCCGTCGCACTTTTCCCGGTTAAAATTTAAGTCCGCCTTCTCTTGCTCCATCCGCCACCGATTTGACACGCCCGTGGTACAGGTAACCGCCGCGGTCAAATGTGACATCTTTAATACCCAGTGCGGTCGCTTTTTTCGCGATAGCAGCGCCCACCAGTTTACTTTTGACGACCTTGTTTCCTGACTGTGCAATAATATCTTTATCCCTGGATGAGGCAGAAGCCAGTGTCTGGCCATTCCCATCATCAATCAATTGTACATAAATATCAGTATTGCTCCTGAACACTGATAAGCGTGGTTTGCTGGCAGTGCCATCCCCGATTTTCCGGCGAATACGAAACCGGATATTTTGCCTTCTTAATGATTTAACCTTTGGATTCATAATTTATATCTCCCATCTCCGTCACGGCGGAGAGTTTTGACGTCTCTGATACTGCCAGAGACTTTATTTAATAAAACTTCTCAACTTATAAATGAACTGTACCACCTAAGCTCCCCTTCCGGGGACAGGGGGCGTCTTATTTACCAGCTGCTTTACCAGCTTTCTTTCTTACCACTTCACCTACATACCGGACACCCTTCCCTTTATAAGGTTCAGGTTTGCGTAACCCGCGCAATTTGGCAGCTACCTGGCCAATCAATTGTTTATCTATTCCTTCCAAAGTGATCGTAGGATTCTGGCCTTTCTCCTGGACAGCCGCCACTTTCAATTCTTTCGGTATTTCAAATATGATATTATGAGAATACCCAAGGGAAAGATCCAGTACATTGCCCTGGCTGACAGCTTTAAAACCGACACCAATCAGTTCGAGTTTTCTTACATAGCCTTCTGTTACCCCTTTTACAAGGTTAGAGGTGATAGAACGGTATAAACCATGTAAAGCACGGTGCCTGATCTGGTCTGTAGGACGGACAAAATTTACCTGGCCGTCTTTTATTTCTACTTTAATATCACGGTCCACGGTTTGCTTTAATTCACCCTTCGGTCCTTTTACCGTGATCACGTTATCATTGTTCACCGTAACAGTTACCCCGCTTGGAACAGTAACTGGTTTTTTACCTATACGTGACATTTTGAATCAGTTTATTGTTTGTTATTAAAAAATTTGTTGCGACCGGTCAGCTTAGTATAGTTCAGCTTAATGTATCTGCAACGTTTATAGTTTTCAGCTAACAGCTAAAAGCTGCCAACTAATAGCTTTCTTAGTAGACGTAACAAAGAACTTCACCCCCTACATTCTGTGCCTTCGCTTCTTTGTCTGTCATTACACCCTTGGACGTTGAAAGGATGGCCACTCCTAATCCACTCTTTACACGGCGGAAATCTGCGGGTCTCGCATACTGGCGCAAACCCGGGCGGCTGACCCTTTCCATGCTTTGAATAGCCGGTTGCTTTGTTTGCGGATCATACTTCAATGCGATCTTGATTACGCCTTGTTTATTATCATCTTCAAACTTGTATTTCAGAATATAGCCCTGGTTATACAAAATCTCGGTGACACGTTTTTTCAGATTAGAAGCAGGGATATCAACAATGCGATGGCCCGCCATCTGCGCATTACGGATTCTTGTCAGGAAATCTGCTATAGGATCTGTTACCATTTTTTACTAATTATTTCAGTTTTACATTTTGTTTTGTCCATTGTGAGTATTACTCACCACTCAACTACCAGCTGGCTTTTTTCAAGCCGGGTATCTTTCCGTTCAGGGCCATATCACGCAGCGCTATCCTTGATATCCCGAAATAACGTACATAGCCTCTTGGACGACCCGTCATGGCGCAACGGTTCTTTAAACGCACTTTTGAAGAATTCTTCGGCAGTTCATCTAATGCCGCCCAGTTGCCTGCTTTTTTCAGTTCTTCCCGTTTGGCAGCATACTGAAGCACCATTTTTTCTCTTTTCCTTTGCCTGGCTTTTACTGATGTTTTTGCCATAATTGATTATTAATTCAATTTAAGTTGTAATGATCTTTAATTATTTTTTGCATTCCTGAACGGCATTCCAAGTTCTTTCAGCAATTCATACGCCTCTTCATCTGTATTGGCCGTCGTTACAAAAGTGATATCAAAACCGGTTATCCTGTTTACTTTGTCGATATCAATCTCAGGAAATATGATCTGTTCTGTAACACCCATGGTATAATTGCCGCGTCCGTCAAATGATTTTTCATTGACGCCCCTGAAGTCACGTACACGGGGCAATGCAATTGCGATCAAACGATCCAGGAATTCAAACATCTTATCACCACGAAGTGTAACTCTTGCCCCGATCGGCATGTTCTTACGAAGCTTAAAATTGGAAATATCTTTCTTAGACATCGTGGATACTGCTTTCTGGCCACTGATAGTTGTCAGTTCTTCCAGGGCAATGTCGACCAGTTTTTTATCTGTTACAGCGCCATTCACACCACGGTTCAGGCAAATCTTCTCCAGTTTAGGAGCCTGCATGATTGATTTGTAACCAAACTTTTTAACCAGTGCGGGTATAACTTCTTTTTTGTACTTATCCGCCAGTCTCGGAGTATATGTTTTTGTTGCCATTATTTTTTACCTCCCTGAGTTTTTGCTGTTTTAAAAACCCTCTCGGTCTTACCATCTTTTCTTACTCTTGTCACTTTAGCTCCTTTTTTCTGGGCTGCATCCCAAAGCATCACATTACTGATATGGATAGGAGCTTCTTTTTTAACGATACCGCCTTTTGTATTTTGCGCAGAAGGCTTTGTATGCCTGGTGATGATATTCACTCCTTCAACGATCACTTTACTTTCGTCCACCAATACACGTTTGACGACACGCGGCTTATCCAGCGCTTTATCATCGCCGGCGATAATCACCACGCTATCTCCTTTCCTGATATTAAACTTCGGTTTGAATCTTGCTTTCATTTTTTCTATTCTTTGTCCCGATTACATCGGGATGATTTATTTTTTTGATACATATAGCGCATGCCCTGTCTCTACAGAACCTCAGGCGCTAATGAAATGATCTTCATATATCCTTTATCACGTAACTCCCTCGCTACCGGCCCGAAAATGCGGGTACCCCTTGGTTCGTCCGACTGATTTAATAATACTACCGCATTGTCATCAAAACGAATATAGGAACCATCTTTACGGCGCAGTTTATTGGTAGTGCGAACTATAACCGCCTTAGCCACTGTTCCCTTCTTGATACCACCCTGCGGCAATGCATCTTTCACCGTCACTACGATCTTATCGCCGATCCGGGCATAACGTTGCCCGCTATTGCCAAGCACCCGTATACAAAGCACTTCTTTCGCCCCGCTATTGTCCGCTACGTTTAACCGGCTTTCTTGCTGAATCATAATCTTTAGCTTTTAGCTGTGAGCCATTAGCCGGCTCACAACGGTTGTTATTCTCTGATTGTTTTGTATAGCTGACAGCCAATGGCTATCAGCTCATAGCTTTCTTCGTTATTTCACTTTCTCGACCACTTCTATCAGTCTCCAGCGCTTCGTTTTGCTTAATGGGCGTGTTTCCATAATCTTCACGATATCCCCAATGCTGCACTCATTCTTATCATCATGCGCATGAAGCTTGCTTGTTTTTTTCAGGAACTTCCCATAAATAGGGTGTTTTACTTTTCTTTCGATAGCAACGGTAATGGTCTTTGCCATCTTGTTGCTGGTAACAACACCTATTCTTGTCTTGCGTAAATGTCTTTCAGCCATTTTTTTAGCTTTTTGCTTTTAGCTGTCAGCCGGTAGCCGGCCTCCAGCGGATTTTTATCTTTTTTATTGACGTAGCTAAAAGCTAACAGCTAATAGCTAACGGCTTTTAAAGCCCCTCTTGTTTTTTCTTCAACTCAGTTTTTAAACGCGCAATATCCCTGCGCAGCCCGCGTATGGTCATCGGGTTCTCCAGCGGGGAAATAGTATGAGCAAACCCTAGCTTTTTCAAACGCTGTTTGTCCTCTTCAAGGCGGGCCCTGAGATCCAGCTCATTCATTCCATGGATGCTTTTTACAAAATCTGCTTTCTTTGACATCTTGCTATATTTTGAAATTTTGAAATTGGGGGATTGGGAGATTGCCATTTCAAAATTTCCCAATTATTCTTTTCCCAATCGCTTATGCTGTCTCTAAATCTCTTCTTTTAATGAACTTTGTTTTGATCGGCAATTTACCTGCAGCCAGCATCAATGATTGACGGGCGGTTTTTTCATCCACACCATCTACTTCAAATAAGATGCGGCCCGGCCTTACTACTGCGGCCCAGAACTCCAGGTTACCCTTTCCTTTACCCATCCTCACTTCAAGTGGCTTACGGGTAATGGGTTTGTCGGGGAAAATGCGGATCCAGACATTACCCTCACGTTTCATTTCGCGGGTCAGGGCCTGGCGGGCGGCTTCTATCTGGCGATCAGTAATCCAATGCTGATCCAATGCTTTTAAAGCATAAGAACCAAACGCAATGTCTGTACCTCTTTTGGCATTACCTTTCATGCGCCCCTTCTGCATTTTCCTGTGCTTCGTTCTTTTCGGTTGTAACATTTTTTGAGCTTTTAGCTTTTAGCCTTCAGCTGTTAGTCAGCATCCGGCAAAATTTTTCTTCTTGTTGAATAGCTAATAGCTAACAGCTACCAGCTAACGGCTCTTTTAACTTCTTCTTCCACCTCCGCCACCGCCGCCTCTTCTTTCACCACCGCCTCTTCTTTCTCCGCCTCCGCCGCCACCTCTCCTTTCACCTCCGCCACCGCCTCTCCTGTCTTCACGGCGATCACCGCCACGATGATCATCTCTTCTTTCCCTCCTGTCGCTTACATCACTCTTACCGCCAATGAAATTGGGATTCAGATCCCTCTTTGTCAATACTTCACCTTTACATATCCATACTTTGATCCCGATCTTGCCATATACAGTCAATGCAAACACATTCGCATAATCAATATCCATACGAAAAGTATGCAGGGGCACACGACCTTGTTTGATCTCTTCAGTACGGGCAATTTCAGCACCCGCAAGACGGCCACTCACTTTCACTTTTATACCTTCA
Source organism: Bacteroidota bacterium (assembly GCA_030706685.1). Lineage (GTDB taxonomy): Bacteria > Bacteroidota > Bacteroidia > Chitinophagales > Chitinophagaceae > VBAT01. The sequence goes on along the minus strand of JAUZOA010000081.1, from coordinate 7,712 downwards.
GCGCCCATACGCAGGGCAGAAGCGATAGACATCTTGATAGCCCTTTTATAATTGATGCGGTTCTCGATCTGGCGGGCAATCGTATCTGCTACAATCATCGCATCCAGCTCGGGACGGCGGATCTCAAGAATGTTGATCTGCACATCATCTTTACCGGTAAGTTTTTTCAACTCTTCTTTGATACGATCAACTTCACCACCGCCTTTTCCGATAATGATACCAGGCTTGGAAGTGTGGATCGTAATGATCAGTTTACCCAATGTTCTCTCAATAACGATTTTGGAGATGCCACCCTTATTGATACGGGCATTCAGGTAAGTCCTGATCTTATGGTCCTCGATCAGCTTCCCGGCATAATCTTTTTTATTGCCGTACCAGTTAGATTCCCATCCACGGATGATGCCTAACCTGTTACCGATCGGATTTGCTTTTTGACCCATGTTTATTGGTTAATTCGTTATTACTTTAGTTTTTAGTTTCTTCTTTCGTATCAACAATCACGGTGACATGGTTGCTGCGTTTGCGAACGCGGTAACCACGACCCTGTGGCGCAGGGCGCATACGTTTCAATGTCCTGGCCCCATCTACAAAAATGGTTTTTACCACCAATTGTGTTTCGTCGCCGCCTTCATTCTTCTGCTTCCAGTTATTAATAGCGCTCAACACCAGTTTACGCAAAGGCACAGCCGGGTGCTTTGAATTATGTTCCAACTCGGCTAACACCTTTTCTACTTTCTGACCACGGATCAGGTCAGCCAGCAAACGCATTTTGCGGGGCGACGTCGGATAATTTCTCAGTTTTGCTATTGCTTCCATTGTTTCAAGTTTCAGGTTACCAGTTCCCGGTTACTAGTAACCGGGAACTGGTAACAATAATAAATTATGCTGTCGCTTCTATTTTCTTACTTGAGTGTCCTTTGAATTGACGGGTAGGTGCAAATTCACCTAACTTATGTCCCACCATGAACTCGGTTACATACACCGGTATAAATTTGTTTCCGTTGTGCACCGCCAATGTGTGTCCAACAAAATCTGGAGTGATGGTAGAACGACGGCTCCATGTTTTGATAACACTCTTTTTGTTTTTGCCTTCATTAATAGCCAATACCTTTTTTTCAAGGTAAGAAGCTACATAAGGACCTTTTTTGACCGAACGACCCATTATAAAAACATTTTAGTTTTTTCCTTCGCTGTGCCCAGGATGACGAACGAAGTGTCATTCTGAGCGAAGCGAAGGATCTTATTATTTAATTCTGTGTAGAAAGTTTAATCCCACTCTTACGCTGAATGATCAATTTATCACTTCCTTTTCCTTTTGTTCTTGTTTTCAGACCTCTTGAATACTGACCGTTCCTGCTGCGGGGCTGGCCGCCTGAAGCTTTACCTTCACCACCTCCCATCGGGTGATCCACAGGATTCATGGCTACACCACGATTCCTTGGCTTGATCCCTCTCCAGCGGTTACGTCCTGCTTTACCCATGCTTTGCAAACTATGATCGCTGTTGCTTACCACACCCACTGTTGCATAACAGTTAATCAATACTTTTCTCAATTCACCGGAAGGCATTTTCAATACAGCATACCTGTCTTCCTTATTGGTCAACTGGGCGGAAGAGCCGGCGCTGCGTGCCAGTTTGCCGCCTTGTCCCGGCTGCATCTCAATATTATGCACATTAGTACCAAGCGGCATGTGCTTTAATTGTAATGCATTCCCGATTTCAGGAGCGATGGCATCGCCACTTTGAATAGTAGCGCCAACCTGCAGACCCTGCGGTGCAAGAATGTATCGTCTTTCGTTATCCGTATATTCCACCAATGCAATGAATGCGGTCCTGTTCGGATCATATTCAATAGAAATTACTTTGGCAGTAATATCTTTTTTATTCCTTTTAAAATCAATTACACGGTATTTCTTCTTATGACCGCCACCCCGGTAACGCATGGTCAGGTGACCGGAAGAATTACGTCCGCCACTTCTGCCTTTAGTTTCCAGCAGGCTTTTTTCAGGAACATTGGTAGTAACTTCTGCATACGCATTACCGATTCTCCAACGGGTTCCGGCTGTTACTGGTTTAAATTTTTTTAATGCCATTTTTCAAATTCTTTTTTAGTTCAACATTAGCGGCTGTTGAGGCCATTCTTTTTCTCCCTCCTTTGGAGGGAGTCAGAGGGAGGTTAAATGTTCGAATAAAGATCAATTGTATCTCCCTCTGCCAGGGTCACATAAGCTTTTTTGTAAGAAGGCTTGCGGCCCGATATTACACCTGCTTTAGTGAACCTTGATTTATTTTTTGCAGGAGACACACTGGTGTTCACTGCTGTTACGGTCACACCATAAAAGCTTTCAACAGCTTTTTTGATCTCCAGCTTATTTGATTTCTTAGCTACTTTAAAAGCATAGCGGCGCAGCTTATCCTGTTGCGCATTTGCTTTCTCAGTTAAAACCGGCTTTATCAATACTTCAGAAAGTTTCATTTCTCTCTTTTTTGAATGTTTTTAATTATGCCTCTGCTCCCACTTCTTCCTCACTGAATATTTTGGCCGCGCTTTCAGTCATTACCAATACATCAGAGTTTACAATATCGTATGTATTAATATCGCTCAGCAATACGCCAAGAACCGTCGGCACGTTGCGCATAGACAGGTCAAGGGTATCGTTGTACTCGGGCGACACAAACATTATTTTCTTATCGGCTACTTTCAGGTTGCCAAGAATATCCATAAAAGCCTTTGTCTTCGGAGCATCCAGTTTGATATCTTCTACTACCACGATCGCTTTCTCTTTAGCCTTATACGATAAAGCGGATATTTTTGCCAGGTCCTTTACTTTACGATTCAATTTGATATCATAAGTATGGGGTTTGGGTCCGAAGATCGTACCGCCGCCCTTGTATAAAGGATTACGGATATTCCCTTTACGGCTTCCACCTGTACCTTTCTGACGATGCAGTTTACGGCTGGCGCCTTTTACTTCCGCGCGGGTCTTCACCTTGTGAGTACCCTGGCGCTGGGCAGCCAGGTATTGTTTTACTGCCAGGTAGATAACATGATTGTTGGGTTCCGCGCCGAAGATCTCTTCGGGCAATTCCACTGTTCTGCCGGCTTTCTTTCCTTTTATATTCAGAACTTCAATTTGCATATTCTTTATTTTTTGTACAGACAAGGCATGCCTTGTCTACGTATTGAGACAACGCATGCGTTGTCTCTGCAATCATTTTTGAATTAACACGATTGACCCGTTATAACCCGGTACAGAACCACTGATCAGGATATAATTCTTTTCCGGGAATATCTTCAACACTTTCAAACTTTTCAACTTCACCCGGTCATTACCCATACGGCCAGCCATACGAACACCCTTCATGACACGGCTCGCGTCGGACGAGTTACCAAGTGAACCAGGCGCCCGGCTGCGGTCATGCTGACCGTGAGACTGGCCTCCAACACCATGGAATCCGTGGCGTTTTACCACACCCTGGAAACCTTTACCCTTTGTGGTACCTACTACTTCAACTTTATCGCCTTCAGCGAAAATGTCAACCGTAATAGTTTCACCAATATTCTTTTCGATGGCGAAATCGCGGAACTCTTTAGAAAATTTTTTGGGAGCTGTTTGCGCTTTAGCGAAATGATTCTTTTCGGACTGAATGGAGTGTTTTTCTTTTTTGTCGCCGAAAGAAAGCTGGAGAGCATTGTAACCGTCGGATTCTTTGGTTTTTACCTGTGTTACAACACAGGGGCCCGCTTCTATGATCGTACAGGCAGTTTGTTTACCCGAGGGATCGAAGATGCTCGTCATTCCGATCTTTTTCCCAATAATACCTTTCATTGTTTTACAATTTATGCCTGCAGGATTATTGGGACATCCTTCGTTGCAGCAGCGACCTGTTGTCACCATGAGCAAAGCGAAGGGTCAATCCCCGTTTGCCACCGACCTTTTCTTTTAGTCGCCGCAGCTTCAGCAAAGGCGACCCTTGTGATCGCTACTGAAACCCGTCACCTAAGTAGAGGTGCCCACTTTCGCTAAAGCTTCAGTGGGTAACAGAAGTACCGGCAGTAAACAAACCCTGAACGGCTTGTTTTATGTTAATAACCAGAGCTCTTTTTTCCCGCCATAGCAGGATTGAGAGATAGCAATACTTTAAAAAATTTATAAGAACTATTAGCGTCCATTCGCGAACATTAGCGTCCATTCGCGTCTAAGCTTTGATCTCAACTTCTACTCCACTCGGAAGGTCCAATTTGCTCAACGCATCTACCGTACGGCTTGAAGAAGTATAAATGTCCAGTAAGCGCTTATGCGTAGCTAACTGGAACTGTTCACGGCTCTTCTTGTTTACGTGGGGCGAACGCAATACAGTAAATATCTTTCTGCGTGTAGGCAAGGGAATTGGACCCGTTACTACTGCGCCTGTACTGCGAACTGTTTTCACAATCTTTTCGGCAGATTTATCTACCAGGTTGTGATCATAAGACTGTAATTTGATCCTGATTCGCTGAGACATGAGTAAAATCCCAATTTTCTTTTGGGAGTGCAAAGGTAGGGTTGCGCCCTATATCCTCCAAATAGTTGAGAAAGAATTTTAAAGGGTGCCGCCAAACCCGGGTAAAATAGCCGGATCACTCAACCTTCCTGATTTTCAGGCTCAAAGTAGCAAACCCTCCCAGTTCCATATGTTCGACCTTAAAATGATGCGTGCCTCCAAGGGCCAATCGCACCTTTTTGTTCGGAGATTCATCAAAATTATATTTGGATTCGTCCCACTCATCAATGACCAGCTTGCCATCAACGTATACTCTCACCCTATCATCCCAGGTAACACTAAGTTCGTACAGGCCATCGGGGAATTCAGCGCTTCCTTCAGCCACGGTTTTAAACTGCAGATATTGCCTGTCTGCTTTAATACCTCCCCACCATGCATATTCAAGTTTATTAGTTTTTTCGGTTTTAAAAGGTCGTGGATTCTCCGATATGACATATTGCTCTTTACTCAGCGCATCATGCTGAACAAGGGCCGTATCGAATGAGAACCATTCTACTTCCCAGTTTATCGGCTGAAAGAATTTCTTAAATGAAAATTTATAGGGTTTGCCTGCCGCAATGCCCTCCCCAAAAGGAGTAGTAATAGCTGCGCCCGTATATTCCAATTCAATAAAAATATCCGTTCGATCCGCCTTTTTCTTTTGAGCAGTAATGGTAGCAGGAAACTCGCCATTCAGGGCCGAAATATTCTCCACTCCCCTCGAAGACCTGATCTTCCATTTTCCTTTTGGCCCCAAAAGGTCGAATTGCATGATATCACTGGTATCGGTTGGATTTGTGTTCCAGATAACCGGGGAGCGAAAATCGTAAGGTCCCCATTCGGTAATACGGATATTCTTCCGGCCGGCATATTTACCGGTTCCCTTAAAAGGATCATTCGGTTTGGCAACAAGTAGTAATGAAGCCGTGGTATCTGATGAAAGCGTCTTATCAAGCTCTCCGTTTCTTTCCAGATCAAGATTAGTGACCGTTGAATCCTTCTTATAAAGCTGTTTGTTTTCATTATAAGTATTACTGAAAATGCTCAGGCTGTCTGTATGCGACAGGGTGAAAACAATATCACAGTAATTGAAACTATTAAATGCAATGGCATAGCCCCTGCTGCGTGTATCCCGCATCTTTGCATAACCCCAGTCTGCAGGTTGCTCATTTCGGGCCCAGAGTTGAATAGCTTTCTTGCTTTTGAACGATATATTGTAAGTGATATTATTTCGCTGGCCTTGCTCAATGGCAATATCTACGTTGTTATTGCGGAATTTATTGTCGCTGATAGTTGTCTCATAACTATAGCCACCCCAGATGCCATGATCACATTCAAACACCCGGTTATCCACGATACTGTTGCGGCTGAAAGTAACTTCAATTCCATTGGTAGGCGCATAAGAAAAATCATTGGCCCTGATCATATTATCATTGCAACCACCCTGGCCGCTATCCATAGTAGTTTGTCCTGCCCACAGGAAAAAGCCATCCCCGCCATGCGTCACATTATTTTTATAAAAAATATTATTACTGCTTTGTTCATATACCAATATCCCCGCACTATCCTGTCCCCGGTTGTAAACTCCATGACTATAACCACGAACATTAAAAATGACTTTATTGTATGAAATCTCATTGTTATTGCACCTGTACAGGCCAATTCCAATACCGGAATTAAAGGAGAAATCATTGTTATAGATCTTCCCATTATTACACCTTGTCATCATCAGGGCATTCTGTCCCCCGGTAACCCGGCAATTGGCGATTATAGCCCAATTACAATCCTCCAGGTATAGCGCGGCGCCATACCGCAACCATTCATCTTTTTCATTATGGTGATAACTCATCCAGTCGGATATATCTTCTTTTTCCTGTGTGCTGTTGAGATGCTGGCGGTAATTATAACTTAAGTCGCAATTATCTATAGTGAGCCGCTCCACATTTTTTGCAAGCAGGGCCACTTTATATCCCCTTGCTTTGAGGTTCCTGATGGTTACGTTCTTACTATTGAGAATAACGACTGCGATACCAAAGAATTCATCCGGGTTGATCTTTTTACTGCTTCCTTTCAATTCGGCGTTATTGAAATCAACTACGATATCATTTCCCTCGATGATTACCACAGATTTTGCCGTATCAGCCGGCGCATCTATTTTATAGACCCCCCTCCTGATCTTTGTTGTCTTACTGATCCTCATTCCCGCAATGATCGCCTTCTCCTGGGTATGAACTACAGTGGCCAAAAAAACAAAGGCCAGTACAATAGAAATTTGTTTTATCATCAATATGGATTTATCCGCAACAATTTACGGTAATAATGGAAGAAACTTCATTGCAGAATACCCGGTTGTGTATCAATTTCGATAAAGCAAATATCTCTCATAAAGACACGAAGATCATAAAGCGCTTACTCTCTACTGAAATTTCTTTGTAGCCTTCTTGTCTTTACAGGAAAGAATAGCTAAACTGAGGCATCCAATAATGAAGATTGAAACCAGGGTTAAAACGGCAAACCGCCTGGGGTTTGGTCATTCAGTCCGCCCTTATTTCCGGCCATTGATGTTTACTGTTGAAGATATTTGCCATTCCCGGCCATTCCCCCAATTCTTTAATCACTGATATACAAGAATTTGCAAAAAACAGAAAAAATCTAAACTATTGATAGAGAGAGAAAGATAAGGTCTCCGCATGGTCTCAGTATAGTTTCCGTATGGGAGAAGCTACTGTTCTATTCTCTTTTTATTCGCGTGGGACAGATTGTGTTTCACGGTTTATAAGATCCTTGCGATTTTACGGTCATAATCCCCCGGCTAATGTGTACGGATAGTCATTTTAATATTTTGCTGTTGGCAGAGAAGGTAAATCTCTTTAAGCCGGTTGAAGGACATACTGAATGTTCAATGAGTATTTAAAAAGAAAAAGGACCCAGGAATGAGCCCTTAACCTTAGACATTGTGTTTTTCATAAAATGGCCGGCAACGGCCTTATAATAAGAGACTTTAAAAACGGAGCGTTTTTCCACCTTACGTCTTATCAAAAAAAGTGCCACATATCGTATTTCTACTTGATTTTGATTAATAACTCCAAAATGCGCTGAAAATGATATAAAAAAAGCCCGGTTTAAACAACCGGGCTTGTATAATCAGGTAAACAATTTGGTTCTAAGCGTTCCCCTTGCCCCTCACT
>JAUZOA010000080.1 GCA_030706685.1 Bacteroidota bacterium | reverse complement strand
TATTCCACGGAGCCTCCTGTGCTGGCCCTTATTTCTGTAAACGGAAAAGAGGTTCATTTAAAAGCGATACGAATAGAAACTATGGAAAAGATTTGCGAAAATGTAAAGCTGAGATAATAAACCTGAAATCTGAATAGGAAGTAGTGGTCTTTTTTAAAAATAACCGGTAAGACAGGAAGCCGGTAAGCGTTAATTTTCAAATCATTTTCTCTTATCGTCTTCCCGACTTCCCGGCAAAATTGACTACTACCGGATAGGGAGAACTTTAAATATATAAAATGGCCCGGTTTTATTTTAATTTTCCCCTGGCGGTGGTTTGGTAAGCAGGTTTTCTTCTTCTTTTGGTTTGCTGATCCTGATGCTGCCAAACTTGTACATAAAATTGATACCAAAAGAACGATAAGGGATTTGTAACAAGCTCGTACCTGTAAAGCCTGTCCCTATCTGGGTGGACTTTTGAGAGAGATACTTACCGAATGCATTTACAGCAGTAAGGCCAAGGCTGCCTTTTCCTTTAAAAAGCTGTTGACGCAAAGCGAAGGTATAAGAGGAAAACGCGGCCCTTCTCCCCTGCCATTTAATACCAGAATTATAATTGCCAAATGCCTCAGCTACCAGGCCATGACTGAATGGGTAATTGACATTCATGTTTCCCCGGTATTCAAAACCGCTTATTAAAGGAGGAGTGGAATAAATGTTTTTCGTTGTGCGATCATATAATTGAATGTTAGCCCTGATATTCAGTTTTGACAGGATTGTTACAGTGGATGAAATGTTCAAACCCCACCGGTGCTCTGCCGCAATATTATCCCGCATCGTCACATTTACATCCGTATAGACGGAGTCGCCTACTTTATAAGATGGATAAAATGTGGTATAGGATTTTATGTCAGGGTTATTGTAATTGTACAGTAATACAATATTCAGGTTATTGTCTTTGCCGAAAGATTGATTATATCCCAACTGGAAGTCATTACCGATTTCCGGCTTAATAAAAGGGTTGCCTGTATTGATATTGTGGGGGTCGCTTAAATTCACAAAGGGGTTCAGGTCGCGGTAGTCGGGTCTTTCAAGCCGGCAGGCATAGCTGAATTTTAATACCTGTTGATTATTGAATGTATGTGAAAGAATCAGCGAGGGGCCAAAGTTATTATAATCGGGTATGTTTGTATTTTGGTTTTTGCTATACGAAGCATTATTGATTGTATGCTCTATCCTTGCCCCTGCCATCACATCCAGGAGTTTGAAGATGGAAAAATTACCGGATACATAGCCGGCATATACCTGCCGCCGGAATGTGGACGCATACGATTGCTTATCATCAAAAACATAAGTATACTGCACCGGCGAAAAAGTATACACATCGGAATTACTCACCAGGGATTCTATTTCCGCTTTCACTCCCGTCTCCAGCAAAAAGTGTTTTGATACCGGGTCTGTATAATCAAGGGCAATAGTGGAAAGGTAATCTTTGCCGGGGTTCTTACTGCTAGAGCCGCCAAAGATGGAATCATTCGTAATATAGTTCAGCGACTGCAGGTAAGGACTGTTATTGTGCGCCATACTGTAATTGTAAGACAAGGATAACTCCTGCTTTTCCTTTCTCAATTTCCTTTTATAATCAAGGCCTGCTTCAAAGGAATAGTTATTGAACCGGGTGTCGGAATACAGGTTGCTGAATTCATCCAAAATTAAATTGTCATATTTATCTTTTTCTGAATTATGCTGGCTGGTAGCGCCGTTATTTGTATTTCCAAAATGATAATGCCCGAATGACAAAGCGAGATTATCCCTTGTCGTAATATCCCAGTCAATGCCCAATCCTGAGCGATAGCCATACCTTGTAAAATCACTATTGCCATTCTGCTCCAGGTAATAATTGTTTTTAGTCGCTGTATCTGTTGAGCTTCTTTCCAGGCCGGAAATTGTCCTCGATTTCAGTTGCGTACTGCCGCTGAAATAACCTGTAATACCAATGTTATTTTTTTTATAGTTGAGATTAAGGGCACCGTTTTCAAGCCGGCTGCCTGCAGTCATATTAACAGCCCCGCTGAATCCTTTCGCCCTGTTTTTTTTAAGAATGATATTAATAATGCCACCGGTCCCGGAAGCGTCATACCGGGCGCCGGGACTCGACATCACTTCAATACTTTGTATTTGTGAAGCGGGTATTGATTGCAGCGCATCGGCAATACTACTCCCGAAAACCGCGGAAGGTTTCCCGTTAATCAGGAACCTGACACTGGGATTGCCCAGCAATTCTACATTCCCATTGATATCAACGGTAACCTGGGGGATTTTCCTTAACACATCAGTAGCCATGGCGCCCTGGGAAGTCACATCTTTATCTACATTATAGACCAACCTGTCGGTTTTATTTTCTACCAGCGATCGGGAACTGGTAACCACTATTGACTGCAACGACTTCACTTTTACAGAAAGGTAAATATCCAGGACAGTATCGGTGTTTGCGCCAATCAAAATATATTTCGGGAGAAGTGAATTGTACCCGACAAATTCAGCCGTAAGTATATAGCCTCCTTCTGCTAAACCAGGAATAGAAAAGGATCCGTCTTTCCTGGTAACGGTTTCTTTTTTCCAGCTATCCCGGGCAGGAGAAGTCAGCCGGATAGTCGCTTTTTCCAAAGGCTGCCCCGAGAGCGAATCCCTGAGTGTACCCGATAGTTTACTGTTCAGTAAAATTGTATTTTGAGAAATTGCCCGGCTGCATAAAAACATTAAAAGCAACAAGCCCGTCCATTTTATCATTTACATTATTTCAGGAGTAATAACGTGCAAAACTAAGGATCAATTCTGTTTTTTTTCTGAAGACAGGATTAGCAAAATAATAAGTCACCAGTTGAAAATAAACACATGATAGCCTTCATTATATTTATAGCCTGGCAGGATGCCGGTGACTTCGCATATCTGCTTAATGATGGATAGCCCCAGTCCATTGTGCTCATCGTTGACAGATTCTTTGTAAAATCGTGTGAATAATTTTTCCTTCTCCAGGGCTTTAAACTGGCCGGTATTCCTGACACGCAGTTCCTTTTCTGTAAGTGTTATCCCGATGAGCCCACCCGGTAAATTATGCCGGGTAGCATTACTAAAAATATTGTTCAGTAAAATCTCTACCAGTTCCGGGTGGGCTATTATTTCTGAATGGCCGATTTCAGGAATAAATTGAATCTGGCTGGTTTGCCATAATTCCTGGAACTGGTTTATTTTGTTTTCCAATTTTTGGCTAAGATCAACGGTAACCTTAGTATCAAACTGGCGATTTTCAATCTTCGCGATCAGCAAAAGCGAATGGTTCAGTTTTGATAATTTTGTAACAGCTCCAAAGGTATCCTTCAGTAGCTCGCTCTGGTATTCGGATAACTGTTCCTGTTGCGCCAGCAAGTCCAGTTTTGCCCGTATGATCGCTAAAGGAGTCTGGATCTCATGCGACGCGTTTTCTGTAAATTCCTTTAACCGGCGGTAATCATTTGTCGCATTCTCTGTAGCCATCTTAAAATTATCGTTCATAGCCATAAATTCGTCAATCACTGTTGGCGGGAAATGCAGCGACCCGGCTTTATCTACCTTAAAATTCCTGACCAGCTGGAGCGACGCATAAAACGGTTTCCAGATTTTGTTCAATAACAGCCTGCTGATAACGGCAAGGGTTAACAGGATAATAAAAATGGTAACCGTAGTAATAAACACAATGGCTTTGGTCATTGTTTTGGTCCCTTCCAGCGGAGTACTTACCGTGATCTTATAAAGATTCTCCTTTATTAAAACTGTAAACAATAATTGGCGCGCCCGGTGATTTTCGTTCTGCTCCGGGATAAAAACCCTTGCGGATTCAAGAACAGGCTTTATCATGGGTTTCGTTGCTGGTTCAACATTTAGCTTCAGGTCATCAAAAGTAGCAACGGTTGGCAGTGTTTGATGAATACGAACAGAATCACTGATCCGGGAATATATGCGGAGGAGGCCTTCGTCCACTTCATCCTGCAATATTTTCCGGGTTAAAAAATAACTGACCAGTCCCGAAATAAGAAACAGGAGCACCAGCGCCGGGAAAAAAGAACGGTTGTACCGGGAAATTAATTTCATGCCCCTGCATTTTCTGCTATTGAAAATTTGTACCCCATGCCATAAACCGCTTTAATATATTCCGGACAGCCGCCCGCTTCCAATTTCCTGCGCAGATTTTTAATATGGGTATAGATAAAATCATAGTTATTCGCTATGCCTGCATCATCGCCCCAGAGATGTTCGATAATAGATTCTTTCGTGAGCACCCTGTTTTTATTGCTGATAAAATAAAGCAGGAGTTCATATTCCTTTTTCGTAAGATCAATATTCCCTTTATGACACTTCACATTCCTGTCAAGAATATTTACGGTTAGTTTATCGAGGACGATAGTATTACTCCCGTTAAATGACCTTCGTCTGATGATTGAGCTTATTCTCGCGCTGAGTTCCGCCAGGTGGAAAGGTTTTGTAAGATAGTCATCCGCACCGGCTTCAAGCCCCGCGACCCGGTCATCAATAGCATTCCTGGCAGATATGATAAGAACTCCATCTGCTTTACCGGAGATCTTCAATTCTTTTAATAATTGAAGACCGCTTCCGCCGGGCAATGCAATATCCAGCACGATACAATCATATTCGTTAATATGAATTTTCTCCCGGGCTTCATGAAACTGGATAGCGGTGTCGCAGATAAAATTATTCTGGTGCAGGTAGGCGGCGATACTTTTGGAAAGGAGTTTTTCGTCTTCCACAATCAATACCTTCATAATCGATGGCTAATAAAAGTAATTAAAGGTATTGTTTTGGTAAAAAAATGAATGAGCTAAGGGATCGAACTGACATTAATTTTAGGTTAAGTCTCCTGTTCCGAACTTGCGGCAACATCACTTTTAATTTGTTCTGTAAGGGTTGACAGCATTCTTTGTTTAAGCAATCTTCATCCTATACCCATTGTAACCCGCTCCTATCCTATATGCTGAGGGCTGTTTCGATTTTTTTGGCATAAAGATTTGCGGACTGTACATTTGCGCCGGAGAGATGGCAGAGCGGTCTAATGCGGCGGTCTTGAAAACCGTTGACTGTAACAGGTCCGGGGGTTCGAATCCCTCTCTCTCCGCCTTCGCCTGCCGAAGCTTTAGCGTAGGCAGGCTTCGCCTTTTAAGACAGATTCATCAATTTCGGGCAGGCTACGGCGGACGAGGTCCGCTTACGCTTCTGAAATCATCTGTATTGTTTAATAAACATTACAATTCTCTCCAATTCTTCGATAAACTGGTTCGAAAGGTTTCCCTTCGCCTGCCGAAGCTTTAGCGTAGGCGACCCCTGCTTTTTTACTGTTTCAGTATCCATTTCAGGCGACCTTCGGGCGCCTGCGCCATAGCTCCGGCGACGGCGCACGGACGAGGTCCGCCATCTCACAGAAAGAAAATTCCTTTAAAAATTTAGTTTTTTTCACCTGATTACACCGAAAATCCGCAGTAGCATTGTAACAAACCCTATAAGGATATACTATGTCTATGTCTTACTGTGCAATGATAGTTCTCCATATACAAGCTGTGCCAAAGATTTGAAGGAACGATTTCAAAGGCATGTAAATGGTCATGTACCTGCTACTAAACCGCGATTACCTGTTGAGATTACGCCATGGTTCGTGACACGAACTATGGCGTAATCTTTCATAAAAGCATTTTCGATGCTAACACCGCGCAAATTATCAACCCGTAGTAAGCCCTTTGGAAAGTCCCGGTTACCGGGTGATTTTCCGGCAGGTTAATCACCCTTCAATCAATCGAAACAAAAGCGAAAGAATTAAATATTACAATTGTAATTGCAGTGCCTCAATGTGAAAGTGAAAGCCATGTCGCTATGTTAAGGTATAACCTACAGGTATTCTTTCACTACCCTCCTAATCACAATCACATAACCTGATGACTGCTATCAGGGCAGACTATTTGGGACCTAAATAGCTTTACAAAGCGGGAGATATAATCAGAATTTTATGAAAGAGTTTTTGTCATTTGTAAAAAAAGAATTCTTTCATATTTGGAGAGACAGGCAGACCTTACTTATCCTGCTGGGTATGCCTCTTGTATTGATCCTGATCTTTGGATTTGCATTGACTACCGAAGTAAAAAACTCAAAATTTGCCGTACTGGATTTTTCAAATGATGGAGCGACCAGGGAAATTATCAACGATCTCAATGCCAGCCGTTATTTTGACCTTACTGCTAACCTACATACCAATGAAGATATAGAATCAATATTTCACCAGGGGAAAGCAAGAGTCATTATTGTTTTCCCGGCTCTGTTTGAAAGTGAATTACAACGTTTCAATACAGCACAAGTGCAACTGCTTGTCGATGCTTCCGACCCCAATGTGGCAACATCGCTTACCGGCTACGCATCCAATATAATTATGGACTACCAAAAAAAGCTAACCCGCGAAAAAAAGATCCCTTATACCATTCTGACAAGGGTTCATATGCTGTACAATCCCCGGCTTAGGGGGACTTTCACCTTTGTTCCGGGTGTCATTTCTATGATCTTAATGCTGGTTTGCACTTTGATGACGAGCATAACCGTGGTTCGTGAAAAGGAAACAGGAGCCATGGAAGTGCTGTTGGTCTCTTCTTTGAAACCGGCGAAAATAATATTCTCAAAAGCTATTCCTTATTTTTTTATTTCCATTATAAATATTGTCAGTATTCTGATGCTAAGTGTTTTTGTGTTGGATGTTCCCATCAGGGGCAGCCTGGTTTTATTGTTAAGTGAAAGCATTTTATTTACGACGACCTGCTTATCTCTCGGATTGCTCATTTCAACGGCAACGGGTTCTCAAATAATGGCCATGTTTATTTCTTTGGTGGGGCTGTTCCTGCCAACCGTTATGTTAAGCGGGTTTTTGTTTCCCATAGAAAATATGCCATGGATTCTACGGGCAATTGCTCAACTGATACCCTCAAAATGGTACTATGATATAGTCCGGTCCGTGATGATCAAGGGATTGCCCTTTAGTGCAGTATGGAAAGAAACTTTAATCTTAGCCGGAATGACCATCCTTTTACTTTGGGGAAGCCTGAGGAACTTAAAAATAAGACTGGCATGAGAGTTTTGAAGTTGTTACTGCAAAAAGAATTTCGGCAGATATTCCGAAACCGCACGATACTGTTAGTCATTTTTATAGTGCCTGTACTGCAATTGACATTACTGCCATGGGCGGCTGATTACGAAGTCAGGAATATTAAACTGGCTGTAATAGATCATGACCATAGCGATTATTCAAGACGGTTGATTTCGAAAGTTATAGCATCCGGTTTTTTTCAATTGGATAAATATGAATATTCATATAATAATGCTTTCAGGGAAATTGAGAAAGATAAAGCGGATATAATAATAGAAATTCCGGCACACTTTGAAAAAGATCTTGTCAGGGAAAGTGAGGCAACAATATTATTATCGGTTAATGCCATTAATGGCGTAAAAGCTATTTTAGGTTCTTCTTATTTAGAAAATATTATCCGTGACCTTAATAATGAAATTCGAATGGAATGGATACAGATGCCCAGGTTCAAACCGGAAACAGACATTGATATCCGTTCATCTAACCGGTTCAACCTGTTAATGAACTACAAGTCATTTATGGTTCCGGGCGTGCTCGTAATGCTTATTACAATTATCGGTTCTTTTCTTACCTCGCTGAATATTGTAAGAGAAAAAGAGATAGGCTCCATTGAACAAATAAATGTTTCCCCGTTAAAAAAATACCAGTTCATATTGGGAAAACTGATACCGTTTTGGATATTAGGTCTGTTTATTTTGACGATCGGGTTGATAATAGCCTGGTTGTTGTATCGTATTGTTCCTGCCGGCAGCCTGTTGGCCATCTATCTTTTTTCCGGTGTCTATCTTTTTGCTGTTTTAGGATTTGGTTTATTGATTTCTGCCATTTCCACCACGCAGCAACAGGCTATGCTGTTAACTTTCTTTTTATTCATGATTTTTATTCTGCTGGGGGGATTGTACACTCCGGTAGAAAGCATGCCAGCCTGGGCCCGATGGTTTACAAAATTCAACCCGATAGCCTACTTTATAGAAGTGATGAGGCTGGTTATGATGAAGGGAGCCGGTCTTTCAGATATCGCCCCTTTCATGGGTATTGTTTTTTTATTCGGCCTGATTTTAAATGCCTGGGCTTTATTAATTTACAGGAAGAGAGCCGCATGATGCAGGCTTATTGGAATAAGGGAAGCATTCAGCATACAATTTCTGTGAGTGACCAGCAAACCTATTCCGTAATCGTTACTGACAAAAACAGTTGTAAGGGATGCGATACAACAATTATAAGTGAGCTACTCCGAAAAAATGTTTCGAAAAAATTTAATTTCAACTCGCTTAACGCCAAAACTAACTCCCCTGTTAAATTTGGCGGATGATCATTGATCCTGAGCAAAAAACAGAAATTTTATGAAAAATATTTTACTATTCGGTCTCTTTACAATCGCTTTTCTTTGTTCTTGCCACGGGCCAAAGAAGAAAGAGGTAGAATCCCCTAAAACATCTTTCGCGATAGATGACAGTTCAATAGTATTTGACACTACAAGCTCGATGAAAGATGGAATAATTAATATTTACGCGGATTCAATTAATCGGGCAAGGATCGTCAATCAGCTTCCCGAATTCCTTAAAAACAGGCAATTTGATTACCAGATGGCTGGTCTACAATACATCATCCCATTTCTCTAAGAAAACTTATCATTGAAAGGGTTACAAATTGCAGTTCATTACAGTTAATAATAAATAGTAACGAGTCGCTTTATAAGAAAAAACCTCTAAATAAACATCATATCGATTTGGAATTGATTGAATACTCTTTTTATGATTTGGTATTAGCTCGCGTTAAAGAATTGAATTGCCGGTAAAAATGAATACTCGTAGCAGGGAGCATTCTTCGTATAATTTGAAGCCCCGGTTTAAACCCTACCGTCAGGACCCATCTTTTTTAGAAGTGCCGTAGGCACTAAAGGTCGGTAGCACCAGCATTAGAGGTTGTTCAGCCGTGCCGTAGGTACGGAACCCAATCAAAGAAATTGTATCTAAGCGTTATAACCTTCTGTACCTACGGCACAGGTATGCTCTCCTATAATTCTGCTACCGACCTTTTGCCCCTACTATGGGGCATAGAAATCTCCATATACTTTTTCATCTCAAAACACGCTACTATTTGTGTGCTAACGGCAGGGTTTAAACCCTACCGTTAGCACACATCTTTTATGCTGTAGAAAAGGAACCCGGATACAGGTTTTGTGCTTTTTTGATAAGGTCCTTTTACATATGAAATTCCCTTCCCGGATGAGACAATAATAATGCTCGCCCGGAGCCGCTATCCATGAATGGATAGCGTTAATAAAAATGACTTGTAGCCTTGTTTTACCCGGATTTTTTTGGGGTATAAACAATATTAAAAAAAAGTAATACAGGGAGACAAATAGGATCAAAGACGGATAAAAGAGGGATAATGTCCGTCTTTGATCCGTGTTTGATCCGTCTTTGATCCCTGTTTTATACGTCATAAACATGGATCAGGCACACCAAGTTTACCTTTACCGGGGTTATTAGCCTGTCTTGCTAAACTCAGTTGGGGGGAGAAGAAAATCCGGGAAAATTCGTTTTGCCTTGTCTGCACAGCAGGGGTTGAACTGTGGGTTATGAAAAGGAAATAATCCCTGAACGGCTTTAGCTGTTTTTCTTATGGCAACATCGGTCTTATATGCCAATGAAAAATGCGCGGTTTTCTTATTTTCCTTTATTCATACTCCTCTTTATTATGGTCTTCCGAACAGTTGTGGTGTCTCACAAACCGACAATATTCTAAGAATTTGGAACAAAAACAGACGGATTCATGACAGCGGGAAATCCGGAAATAGAACGACAATTATAAACATTGTTAATAATTTAAAACTGGCACAATAGTTTGATTACAAGCGGCAAAGAACTACTTGATTTTTAAGTAAAATTTTAAAAAATAACGGATTTCTAAAAAAAAGAGAGACATGGTATTTTCATTCTAAGGAATGTATTTGTTTTATAAGTATTGGAAATCCCCATATGGAAATTATTACGAAAATGTAATGGGTTGTTTTGTCAAAGCCATCCATAGTGAGATAGATAAATACCCGAAATATAATATGAAAGACCTGGGGTACACTTTGGAGGAAATTGTGGGGCGTGAAGAGGTAAGAAGGTTATTCGATTTGGAGAACGAGGGTTTGCGGGGTGATGAGCGCGAGATAGGTATAAGGGCTAATATAAAGCCACAAATACTATCTCACCCTATCCTTAAAATCCAACCCCTCCTTCCTCATCGTATCTTTCGCCATATCATACCCCGCATCCGCATGTCTTCCTTCGCTTCGCTCAGGATGACAAACGACGGTTCAAATCTAAATCATTGGTTTTTGCCGTTTCGATAGCAATATCATAACCAGCATCTGCGTGCCTGATAACCCCCAATCCCGGATCATTCCTCAACACCCTCTTCAATCTTTCTTCAGCAGCTTCCGTTCCATCCGCCACAATCACCATTCCCGCATGTATGCTATACCCCATCCCTACCCCACCACCATGATGCAAAGAAACCCAACTAGCGCCGCCTGCTGTGTTTACTAGTGCATTGAGTATGGGCCAGTCGGCTACAGCATCGCTGCCATCGAGCATGGCTTCGGTCTCACGGTTGGGAGAAGCAACAGAACCGGTATCTAAATGGTCACGGCCAATAACTATTGGCGATTTAACTTTCCCTGTACGCACTAACTCATTAAACGCTAAGCCTGCTTTTTCCCTTTCACCCTGCCCCAACCAACAGATACGTGCAGGCAATCCCTGGAAAGCGATCTTGTCCTTTGCCAGTTCTATCCAGCGTAATAAGGATTTGTTTTCGGGGAACAATTTGCAGATCGCATAGTCGGTAACAGCGATATCATGCGGATCACCACTCAGAGCTGCCCAGCGGAATGGTCCCTTGCCTTCGCAGAATAAAGGACGGATATACGCGGGAACAAAACCGGGAAAGTCGAATGCGTTTTCCAAACCGGCTTCTTTTGCCCTTGCCCTTATATTATTACCATAATCAAAAGTGATGGCGCCACGGCTTTGCAATTCGATCATCAGTTCTACATGGCGCTTCATGCTGGCATAACTCAGTTCGAGGTATTGCTTCGGGTTCTCTTCGCGCAGGATCGCTGCCTGGTCGTTATCGATAGTATGAGGCACATAACCGATAAGCGGGTCATGCGCGGAGGTCTGGTCGGTGAGTGTATCGGGTGTGATATTTCTTTCGATCAGTCTTTCCAACAGGCAGACCGCATTAGCAAGGACCGCTATGGAGATGGCTTCGCCTTTTTGTTTGGCTTCGAGGGCGCGGTCAATCGCGTCGTCAATATTTTCAAAGAAGACATCGCAGTATTTTGTTTCAATTCTTTTTTGGATGCGCCATAGTTCTACTTCGGCGATGAGAGCTACGCCTTCATTCATGGTAATGGCGAGTGGTTGGGCGCCGCCCATGCCGCCGAGACCGGCGGTGACGTTGAGGGTGCCTTTGAGACTTCCTGCCCCCCTGCCCCCCGAAGGGGGGTTCCGGGAAGAACCTGATTGTCCGGAAAAATGTTTATTAGCGACAGCCGCATAGGTTTCGTAGGTGCCTTGCACGATTCCCTGCGAACCGATATAGATCCAACTGCCGGCCGTCATCTGGCCGTACATCATCAGGCCTTTTTTTTCGAGCTCATCAAAATGCTTCCAGTTAGCCCAGTTGGGAACGAGCTGGGAATTACTGATCAGCACTCTTGGCGCGTCCTTATGTGTTTTTAAGATACCCACCGGTTTGCCGGATTGAATAAGGAGTGATTCATCATTCTCCAGCACTTTTAATGATTTGATAATATTGTCCAGCGCTTCGAAGTTGCGGGCGGCTTTGCCCCTGCCTCCGTACACGATAAGGTCATCGGGTCGCTCGGCTACTGCGGGATTAAGATTATTGAGCAGCATCCTCAATGCGGCTTCCTGTATCCAGCCTTTGCAATTGAGTTTATTTCCTGTCGGTGTTTTGTATTTGACGGGATCGTATTTGGATTGGGTGATCGTGCTCATAGATAAGAGTACTTTGTTTAGGCAAAGGTAGGGTCTCTTTGCTTCGCTTTGCTCGCAATGACGTGGCTTCGGTTCTTTATTCAGCATTTTCAGAGAGCTTGACAGATTTTGGTATTTCCAAAAAGCAGGGGCTGTCCACGGATCGTCTTCCTAATCCGGATCGTGATAATTATCGTAAATGGGTGAGGTTTTAGCAAATTGGGAGAGGTTGATAAATATCAACATGGTTGCAAATCGGAACAAACGTTTACATAGTTTCTCTTTAGAAAAAATAAAAGAACTATACCCTAAATATGGTATTTCCCTGATTGATAAAAGAAATACCTTCAATTTACCAAAGCTATATTCATGAGTATTCATATCAGTGCCAGACCCGATGAAATCGCACCAGTTGTATTAATGCCGGGCGACCCGTTGCGGGCTAAACATATTGCTGAAAAGATGCTCAGTGACCTCCGGCTTGTGAGCCGGACACGCAATATCTATTTTTATACCGGTACGTATAAAGGAACCCCTGTAACCATCGGCGCCAGCGGCATGGGCTGCCCTTCCATCGGTATTTATTCTTATGAATTGTATACGGAGTACGATGTGGAATGCATCATCCGTATCGGCACCTGCGGCTCCTACATGATGGGGATAAAACTGTATGACCTGATCAATGCAGATGTGGCCTGCAGCGAATCCACTTATGCCAGGTCGGCTTTTGATTATCTCAAAAATAGTGTTCCCCACCAGGGCAATGCTTACGATATCATCAATGAGACCGCGAAGGCGATGAATACTCCTCTCCGTACCGGCGCGATACATTCCGGCGATGTCTTTTACCGTATTGACAGAACTTTACCGGAGATCGTGATCGAACATAATTGCCTGGCGGCGGAAATGGAAGCTTTTGCCTTATTTGCCAACGCGCAATACCTGGAGAAAACAGCGGCGACACTGCTTACCGTTTCAGATATTATTCCTACACAAGAAAAGATCAGCGCCGATGAAAGAGAAAGATCATTGGATAAGATGACTGACCTGGCGCTGGAGTCGGCGATAAAAATGGTCTGAACCCAGATTGGGGTGGATTATAAGATTTACAGTATTTTTTTCCTATGATTATTACCTTATACAAAAGCACATGAGCATCGTTGTTCAGGCATTTTCTTCATAATCCATACAATCCTTCAAAACCCCCGTTCAGACTTATTTTTTTACTGCCTGCAAACTCATCCACTTTCTTCACAAAAGAAAAATCACTGATAATATTTTTTATCTTATTGATATCATCCGCGAAGATCCTGTCCTCTTCGGCAAAACTTACCTGCTCCCGTACATAATCATGAGCGAATTCCAGTATCTCGCTGCTTTTTAACGGCCGGCGGAATTCAATGGCCTGGCAGGCACTCAATAATTCGATGGCAAGAATATATTCGAGGTTATCTAATACTTTGCTCAATTTTCGTCCACTGATACTGCCCATGCTCACATGATCTTCCTGTCCAAGTGAAGTAGGAATACTATCGGCGCTGGCCGGGAAACATAATGTTTTATTTTCCGTAACCAGGGCCGCCGTGGTATATTGAGGGATCATGAAACCACTGTTTAACCCCACATTTTTCATCAGCAGCATCGGAAGACCCCATTTGCCTTCCAATAATAAATAACAGCGGCGATCAGAGATATTACCGGCTTCTGCCGCGGCAAAACAACAATAATCCAATGGCAGGGCTAAAGGTTGCCCGTGAAAATTGCCGCCACTGATCGTATCGCTTGCAGAAAAGATAATGGGGTTATCGGTAACAGCGTTTAGTTCTGTCTCTGTAAGGTCTTTCAAATGCAGCCATGCATTGCGTGATGCGCCATGAACTTGCGGCATACACCGCAATGAATAAGGATCCTGTACACGACCGCAATCCACATGACTTTGCATGATAGCCGAGTCATGTAATAATAACCGTAAGCGTTGCGCCACTAATTTATTGCCGGTAAATGGTCTTAACTCATGCAGGCGTTGATCAAATGGCGCCTTGGTGCCCGTGAGGGCTTCCAAACTCATGGCCCCGATAATATCGGCGGCTTCGAGACAATTGTGCATACGCTGCACACATTTGACCGCATAGGCTAAAATAAATTGCGTACCATTAATTAAAGCAAGCCCTTCCTTAGGTCCCAGTTGAAGAGGTGATAATTGCAACTGGTGGAGGATTTCCTGCGACTTATACCTTGTACCCTTATAAAAAAGCTCCCCTAATCCTATCAACGGCAAAAATAAATGTGCCAATGGCGCCAGGTCGCCACTCGCGCCTACACTCCCTTTTTCCGGTACAACCGGGATCACATCATTGTCAATATGCCAGGCAATTCTTTCCAATGTTTCCAATCTTATACCGGAAAAACCTTTTGCTAATGCATGCAGTTTTGTAATCAACATGATCCTGGCGATCTCGACAGGAATGGGATCTCCTACACCTACACTGTGGCTTTGCAGGATCTTGTGTTGTAACAGGGTGGTATCCGCTTCGGATATTTTAGTATTGGCCAGGATACCGAAGCCGGTATTCACTCCGTATACTGTTTTATTATTGGAGACGATCTCTTTGACATACTGCTGGCTTTCCCGGATATTTTTCCGGGCCCTGTCATTGAAAACGCCTTTCAATTTTCCCGTTGCCAGGGCAATCGTTTTTCCAACGGTCAACTGATCCATTCCGTAATTGAAATCTTTATCCATAATATCAATTCTTGCCCCAAAGTAAAGGATTAACTTAAATACCGCCTAAATGGTAGTATAAACAAGTTTATAACTTTTACCTTTATTGAAATTAGTACCATGAAAAAATGGTTGTTTCTTTTGCTGCTGCTGTATTGTTGTACCGGTTCATTCAGCCAGGTACTGAAAAAATACCCGATTAATTTCTCCGGCTGCTCTGCTTATTTTTTTTGTGACCCCGGGGCCTTTGCGGTTGATTACAGTGATGATTCATCCAAAGTTTATACCGGTGAATGTACAAACCAGGAAACGAGTTACGGGATAATCTGTGTAAAGCTTAAAGATACTGTCGCCAATATCAATGATGCTGAAGAGCTGCTGGTATCTTACCTGGATTACCTGAAAAAAAATTTCAAGATCGTTTCTTCCGCCGGGTATGGGAAAGGCCACCGGTTAAAAGACCGGGAAAACACAAGAGGTATTATTGACTACTGGAAAGATGAAGAGAAGAATAATTGGAAGATCAAAGGCTGGACAGATGGTAAATTTATCGGGGTCCTTTATACTTATAGCAAGAAAGATCTTAGTGAAACAATGGCGAACGTGTTTTTAGATGGTTTCCGGTTACCGGGGATGTGATGGTGAGTAGTGAGTAGTGAGTAGTGAATGATCGTCCAGCAATGGTTGGTTATTGCATAAGATAAAAATAAAAGCGTCCCGCCTGAGGCGGGACGCTTTTATGTGATCCGGATTGGATTCAAACCAATGACCTACTGCTTAGCTTACCTGCTACAACTTTCGTTGCTCCTGCTCCACAATTGTAGTGGAATAGGATTTGGGGTCTGGACTATATCTTCACCATCGCAGGTGTGCCACGTGTAGTCTCTACGGTGTCCAAAAACTTTTTTGTGATTGGTTCCCTCGGTATTGCCATCTGCAAATGCAGGAAGGTTTCACCGATATAGTAGCATCCATTCTGCAGGTTCTTTTCCCTGCAAAAGCTCCTAATTTTGAAGGCAGTTGCTCTATTCAACTGAGCTACCGGACCATATTTTAAAGAACTGGCGGCAAAGATACCACTTCATGTCTTATCAAAGAAGAAGAAGTATTACTTTTTATTCCCGCCTCCGGTAAGAATATCGTGGCGCACCGTAATTTTTTTTAGCTTGCAGTCAAAGTCAATTATCACTCAATGGATGTAAAGATCGAAGCTTCCTGGAAAGAAATTTTGAAAGATGAATTCAACAAACCCTATTTTGAACAGATCGTTCTCCACCTGAAAACGGAAAAAGCACAGGGCAAGACCATCTATCCTCCCGGTCAATTTATTTTTAATGCTTTTAATACAACTCCATTCGACAAGGTAAAAGTGGTCATATTGGGACAAGATCCCTATCATGGTCCCGGGCAGGCGCATGGCCTGTGTTTCTCGGTACAGGACGGTGTGCCCCCGCCGCCCTCTTTGATCAATATTTTTAAAGAATTGCACGAAGATACCGGTGTTGACATTCCCCGCTCCGGCAATCTTACCAAATGGGCGGAGCATGGTGTGTTTTTATTGAACGCGTCGCTGACCGTTCGCGCCGGTGAGCCGATGAGTCATGCTAAGATCGGCTGGGCCACTTTTACGGATACCGTTATTAAAAAGATCTCGGATAAAAAAGAGCATGTGGTTTTTATGTTATGGGGAAAGTTCGCGCAGGAGAAAAGGGTATTGATAGATGAAACAAAACATTGCATCCTGAAAACCGTTCATCCTTCTCCCCTTTCCGCCAATGCCGGTTTTTTCGGGTGCCGGCATTTTTCAAAAGCGAACGCCTATCTCGTGAGCAAAGGTATTGACCCGGTTGACTGGAGCCTGTAACCATTTATCCATAAGCCAGCCGGCTGTATCGGTCAACTCGTTTACTTTTGCGAAAAATTATTTAACAAAAACCTGATGGATGATACCTAATGACCTGGTACTTGAAACAAAAAGAGCTTTACTCAGACCTTTGTCCGTGGAGGATTACGCTATATTTCTTAAACTGGCCAAACAAGACGCGGATATGTGGTACTATTTTACCCTGAACCTTGGAGATGAAAAACAATTACAAAAGTGGATGGAAGTGGCTTTCGCAGATAAGGCGGCCAACACGAGAAGACCTTTTACCATCATTGATAAACAAACAGGACAGATTAGCGGCAGCAGCAGTCTTGGAAATATTTCGATGTATGACCTGCGGGCGGAGATCGGCTGGAGCTGGCTTGGAAAGGATTCCAGGAGTACAGGACTGAATCGTCATGCCAAGTACGCGATGATGAAATACGCTTTTGATGAACTGCATTTTGAAAGGATAGAATTCAAGACCGATGAGCAGAACGCAAGGGCGAGGAAAGGATTGCAAAATGTCGGCGGTATTGAAGAAGGAGTCCTGCGCAGTCACATGACGATGTGGAATAACCGGAGAAGAAGTTCGATATACTATAGTGTTTTGAAGAGTGAATGGAAGGGGTTGAAGGAAACTATTTTTAAGGATATGGAGTGATAGGTTGAACGTTGAAGGGTTGAAGGGTTTAACGTTTAAGGGTTGTTCAATCTTGATACAGGTAATAAAGGCAAAGAAATCCTCCGGTTAAAGAACCCTTCAACATTAAACGTTAAACCTTTCAACGATTCAAACGAAACTGATGAACATCATCAAAAACATACTCGGGCGAATCTTTGCATTATGGGCATCGGTCATTTTCCTTATCACTATGATCATTTTTGTTATTCCCATATTCGTCGCCGGTTTATGGAAGGATCCCCGGCGTACCATCATCTTTCAGCATGCTTCACGAATATGGATGCGCGTCTTTTTTTTTCTTACCGGCCTGCGGCTCCGTATAAAGGGAAAACAATATTTTAAGAAAGGTGAGAATTATATCGTTGTATCGAATCACAATTCATTTATGGATGTGCCGCTGACCACTCCTTTTATTCCCGGCCCCAATAAAACCATTGCCAAGATCGAAATGGCAAAAATCCCTGTTTTCGGTTTTATCTACAAAACAGGCAGTGTACTGGTAGACAGGAAAAGTGAAGAAAGCCGTAAAGCGAGTTTTGGTAAAATGGCAGATGTGCTGCAGGCTGGTCTTCATATGTGCATCTATCCCGAGGGCACCCGGAACAAAACAACGGAACCTGTACAGCCCTTTCATAATGGCGCTTTCAGGCTTGCCGTGGAAACAGGAAAATCCATTTTACCGGCCGTTATTTTTAATACCGCAAAAGTGTTGCCTGCGAACAAGGCTTTTTTCTTCTGGCCGGTAAAAGTGCAAATGCATTTCCTGGAACCGGTGCCACCGGGTACACAAACGGCGGAGCAATTAAAAGAAAAAGTATTCGGGCTGATAAAAGATTATTATGTCAGTCATAAGGATCAATAGCCGGAATAAAAACTTTTTGTCCGATTGATCCTGAGATCCTGCAATATCCCCGATTTAGGACTGATCGTAAAATTGAAAAAGCGATAGGGACCTACCGGCGTCACATTAATGGACATTTGCCAGCAATGCATTTCCCTCGAAATAGACATCTGGAAAGTTTGTATCTTATGTGTATCAAAATCGTAATACCCATTGGCGCTGAAATTCCATTTGGGTGTCAGGTTAAGGCTCCCGCCAAAGTTGGCACTGGAATGAAATATCTTTGCAAAACCGCTATAGTCAGGTTTGAACTGCTCGCTGAAATAAAGAGAGTAAGACAAATTAAATGACCAGGGAATATTGAAATCAACAAATTCCGAGGGATTCTGCCGCATATAATCCAGCACGCGCTGCTGGTCGGCTATCAGTGTCGGATCATTCTTAAGATCTTTCATTTGCTGCTCCTTCAATTGCGCCTTCTTATCGTCTTTGGGTTTGCTTTGAAAACTGGTAGAAAGGGAAATGCTTCCCGAAGTAAGGCGCCCGGCATTGAACTTGCCGCCCTGCCAGGTATATTTACTGATATCCCTTCCCCTTGCATCCGTCTGGTAAGGATCCAATGTCGTATTGGCGCTAATATTAATTTTATTGAACAGGTTGGTACGGAAATAAAACTGGAAGAGTGACAGCTTCATGGAGTCGGCGAAAAAATTGTAGCTGGTCGAAAAGCCATACCCATCTATCAGGGTAACTTTTTTCTCCGTAGTATCCTTTTTGGATTTTACTTTCATCTCAACGTTATTGTCTATTTGAAAGCTCATGCCCCCAAACCTTCCTTCACCATAGCCGGAATACAAGGCTCCTTCAAATTCAGAAAAGCGGGCTGTATAGCCCGACGTATCCACCTTGGTTGTATAAAAATGTTGCTTTGAAAGATCGGGTTTGTAATTAAAGCTAAGAGAGGGACGGATCACATGCCTGATCTTGGTAATTCTTGATTTCCGGAACTGGTAAGTACCGAATATGGCGGTATTAAGACTCAGCCCGAAGGAAGCTTGCTGATCAATAAAGAGACCCTTTGTGATAGTGGTGTCTAATTTTTGGGCCGTTTCATCCCATGTACGCCGGAATTTCCTGGCTATCCAAACCTGCGAATAAGAAACAGAAGGCGCGACAACAATAGCACCTCCCAGTATCGGTGGTAAGGATAAAGAAATAGGTAAGCTATGCTGGGCGCCCCATTGCAATGTATCGAGAATGTTGCGGAATTTAAAAGCGGTATCATAAAAAGAGACTTCATTCCTGAAACTACCTGTATAGGCAATGCCAAGTTGCTCATACCATTTTTTAGCCCCGGCTGCCTCTTTTCTTTGAAAAGGATAAATGGTGCCCATGGTAAAACCTACATCCGGTAAATTCAGGTTGACAAGGCGGCTCTGGTTATTCTGGTTATGATTGGCGCTGACGGTAAGATTAAAGGGCTTGTCCTGCCAGTTCTTTGAATAAGTAATGGAGGAGGCAAGTATGTTCTGGAAATTGACCTGCGGATTATTAGGCACATACCTGTTATAACTGGTAGAACTCATATTTACATTCGCCGCAAAATTAACTCCGGGTCTTGCTTTACTGTCGGACGAATGACTCCATAAAAGTGAGTAACTATTATTATGTATATAATCAGGATCGCCTTTAAAGTTCAACTTGGTTCGTTGCAGGCCAAAATTCAGACTGCCCCGGTAATGATATTTTTTCACGTAAGTAGGATTTACGTTAGCTGACCAACTGCCATAAGAATAAACATTACCATATGCTTTTACGTCCCAGTAATCATTCATTACCTTATAATATCCAAGACCTATAAGACCGAGACCCTCCTGTTCATTCGTTTCAAAAGTCGGGCGCAACAGGCCGGAATGTCTTTCCTGGGTCAGCGGGAAAATTCCAAAGGGGATATAGATCGGGATAGGCACTCCTTCAAACTCCATATGAGCCGGCCCGGAAATACCCAGTTTCTTATTGATGATCTTCATCCGGTTGGCTTTGATATCAAAATGCGGGTCGTCCAAATCACAGGTCGTAAACCGGGCTTCATCTATATAGGTGACCTCATCGCTTATTTTCTTGACATATTTGCCATGAACAAATATCTCGTTGCCCTGTTGTGTGATCGTATTTTTTGTCAGCCCTTTTTTGGTTTTGAAATTATAGGTAATCGTATCGCTGGTAAATGAATTTTCTTTTTGTTCAAAATGGGCGTCTTCTACCACTTGTCCCAGGCTGTCTGTTGAATGAACGGCTGTCAGCACCTGTGTCGCCTGGTCCAGTTCCACCTTGGGCGCGGTAAGGGTTATATCTGTATATTCTGTTTTCGTTTTCCCATACAGGAGAATCTTTTTTTTCTGCATCAATACTACCACTGAATCCTCCGCGTAATAATGAACGGGGGCGTCGAGTGTATCTTTAGAAAGTTTCAGGGAAAAAGTATCCGTTTTCCGGATCTTTAAAGAATCGTCGGGTAAGCGGGTAGTATCGGAAGAAATAACAATAACATTATTGGTCGTATCGTTCTTGCTGCGGGGCTTGACCGTATCTGCTGTTAAAGGTCTCATAATTTCCCTTCGCGGTATACGTTGCGCCGAGACATTACACGTTAGTGCGCAAAATATTACAACAGTCAATATTGCGGTAGAAAATTTTTTTAAACTAAATTTGCGCAGTTGATTCATACGGTTGGGGCAAATGTAAATCATTCATCCCTAAACAATTTGTGAAGATTCCGCCCAACCCATAAAAACAGTTAGCCATGACGAACCGAGCGTTATTAGTATTAGTCTCTCTCTTCTTTGCCATGATCCTGCTATCCTTTTCGGGGAAGAACAACCAGCAGCTTCCTCCGAAAGCCGGTGTCAGAACATTGATCATTGATCCGGGCCATGGCGGAATTGATCCGGGCGCCAGGGGTAGTTTTTCCAACGAAGCAGATGTGGCTCTTGCCGTTTCTCTCAAATTTGGTAAAGCGATAGAAAAAGAATTTCCCGATATCAAGATCGTTTATACAAGAACAACAGATGTAATGGCCGGTAATAAACGGACAAAAGATGAAGGCTTGCGTTACAGGGCCGATTTGGCCAACCAATCCGCCGGTGATCTTTTTATCGCGGTTCATTGCAATTCGGCTCCTCCACACGTCCACAAACAACTGGTGGGTTATAAAAAAGGAACTGTCTATGTCGGTAAAGGAAAGAAGCGAAGAAAAGTTGTCAAAAAAATCCCCCAGTATCGCTATTGGACTACTCCCAACGAGGCAAAAGGAACGGAAACGTATATCTGGGCTGTGAGTAAAAATGATGCGAAAGTCAATTCCGTCAATAAAACAGAATATTACGGGGAAATAGATTCGACCAGCAACGAAAGCACTGTTCTCGAGCTACCGGACCCATCGGACCCGGTTGAAAAAGCGAGAATGCTTATCTACGCGCAACAATATTTCAGGAAAAGCAAGAACCTGGCAGATTTGGTAGAAACTGAATTTGTGAATACAGGCAGGGTCAGTCGCGGCGTAAAACAAAGAAATGACAAGGGTATCTGGGTATTGCAGGCGACGGGCATGCCAAGCATATTAGTAGAAATTGGTTTTATGTCCGATGTCGAAGAAGAAAAATATATCAACAGTGATTCCGGCCAGGATGAAATTGTCCAGGATCTTGTGAGTGCTTTCCGTAACTATAAACAAAAGCTCGAGTCGAAAGCCACCAGCAATTCACAGTAAAAAAATAAAGTATCCGATGAAGAAAAGGTGAATCCTGAATTCCGGGTTCACCTTTTTATTGCCCCCTCTAACACGTTTAAAAATAATTGGTTAATTTGGCGGCAGGAAACCCGCTATCGGAAAAACTAACCTCATGAAGATAAGCAACGAAACCAAAGTAGGTATACTGACTGTGGTAGCCCTTGTCATTTTGATACTGGGCTTTAATTTTTTAAAAGGAAAGGACCTTTTCAACCGCAGCAAAAAGATCTATGCCATCTTCAAAAGACTTGGCCCGCTGGAAAAATCAAATATGGTAAAGATCAATGGTATCACGATTGGCGCCGTATATGAAATTGAACCGGTAGATAAAGATATCAGCAGTGTAAAAGTCACTATCAGCCTTTCCAGGGATGTCAATATCCCGGTAAATTCGGTTGCCTATATATCGCCGGGTCTTGTAGGATCTTCCACATTGGTCATTGAGAAAGGGAGCGATTCCACTCATTTTTTAAAAGATGGTGATGAATTGCAGACCCGCAAAGAGACCGATATACTGGGAGACATTTCTTCCGAAGTAAGTCCTACCCTTGCCAAGATCCGCCAGTCGCTTGATTCCCTGAACAAGGTATTTGGAAATATCAACAGACTATTTGATGCAGGTACCAAAGGCAATATGCAACAGGCCATAGCTAATATGACTGCAGCGACTGCTTCCCTGAATAAAATGCTTGACCCGGAAACAAGCGCCCTTGCCGGTATCCTGCGCAATGCCAGTTCTATCACGGAAAACCTGAAGAAGAACAATGACAGTATCACAATGACTATCAGCAATGCCAAACAGTTCTCTGAAAAATTAGCGAAACTCAACCTGCAGCAAACTGTAGATACGCTTGAAGCGGCTATTTCCCAGATAAAAGCTACGGTTAGCAAACTTTCCGGAACTGATGGAACTCTCGGCGCCCTGATACATGATAAGAAACTTTACAATAAACTTAATGATGTTGCATTAAGCATGGAAATATTGCTGGATGATCTGCGGACTCATCCCAAACGCTATGTTAATTTCTCCATTTTTGGCAAAAAAGATAAGGGCGGCGCATTAGATTCGCCATCTACGAAAAAAGAGACGCCCCATAAGTGATGAAATTAATACACGATCTTAAAGTCCTTATTTGTTTTTTATTCTTCTTCCTGTTGACCGGCAAAGGTTATCTTCTTGCGCAAAAACCTGCCATTACACCTCCCGGGGATTCTTTGAAGGACGTGCAGATACTCAATGCTACCCGACAGCTCACATTTAAAACTATCAATGATACCACCAAGCTTACTATCATTGCCGGCAATGTAAAGCTGCGGCAGGGCAATACGCTTTTTTATTGCGATAGTTGCGTGATCAATAATAACACCAATATCTTCGAATCCTGGGGGCATGTTCATATCAATGATTCGGATACCACGGATATTTATTCCAATCATCTTCGCTACCTGATGAAGACCAAAGATGCTTTTTTCGACGGCGGAGTAAAACTTACCGACGGGAAAGCCATATTGACCACGCCCGACCTGGAATATAATATGCAAACCAATCTCGGCATTTATAAAAATGGCGGGAAGCTGATCAATAAAAACACTGTGCTGACCAGCCAGGAAGGCTGGTATTTCTCCGACCTGAAAGACGCTTATTTCAAAAAGAATGTAGTGCTTAAAGATCCGGCTTATACCATCACTACGGATTCTTTGCTGCATAACGCGGAAACACAGATAACCCGGTTCATTTCATACACTGTCATTACTGACAGCAGCGGCCGCATCATTAAAACAAGGGATGGTTTTATCAATCAAAAGACCGGGGTATCTGAATTTGGCCAGCACCCGGAAATCATCGACGGCGATACCAGGGTCACAGGCAGGTCAATAAAAAATAATGACAGCACCGGTTTAACGATTGTGGAAGGAAACGCTGTAGTAATCGATAATAAAAATCATAATACAATTATAGCGGGTATTATTTACCGTAATAAAAAAACAGACGCTTTCCTGGCTGCACGAAAACCGCTGATGATCATAAAGCAGGAAAATGATTCCATCTATATCACAGCGGATACACTTTTTTCCGCCCGCCTTACGGATCTGCACCGGCCGGGCAAATTGACGGAGACTGTCCATGCGGCAAAAGACAGCAATGTTGTTATAGATAGTTCGGGAAAAAAAATAAAAGTCTCCTTAAAGGCAGATAGTATTACAATGACCCGGGATTCTGTTTCTGCGAGGATAAAAGATACGGTTTTGGCAAGGGCGAAGGATACTACTTCAATAAAAATAAAAGATACAGTTCCCTCAAAAACAAAGGATACTCTTATCACCAAAATAAGGGATACCGTTTCCGCAAGAATACAGGATACTACCATCGCTAGGGCAAAGGATACCGTTCCGGCAAGAATAAAAGATACTGTCAGCGCTAAGGGTAAGGATACCGTTTTGGTTCGCCGAAATGTTGAAGCCGGCAAAAGAAAGGATTTGATAAGCAGGAAGGGCGTTGAATCTGATACATCTGTCGTTAAACCTGATGCGACAGTTATTACCCAGCAATCCCGCGATGATTTGGAGAGATCAATCGATTCATTGTTGCTGGAAACAACCAAGAAGCCGGGGGATTCAATTAAAATGGTATCGGTGCGTACGTTGAAAGGAACCAAAATGGTAGCGATCAATGACAAAGACAGTGCGAACAGGTACTTCGAGGCCTATCACCATGTTCGCATATTCAATGATTCTCTGCAGGCGACTTGCGATAGTCTCTTCTATTCTTTCAAAGATTCTTTATTCCGTTTATTCCAGGACCCGGTAGTATGGGCAAAAGAAAGCCAGATAACAGGCGACACCATTTTACTTTTTACAAAAAACAAAAAAGCAGACAGGTTACAGGCTTTTGAAAATGGATTTATGGTCAATAAACTGGATAGCCAGGCATTCAACCAGGTAAAAGCGACCCGGATTGATGGCTATTTTACCGATGGCAACATGGATTCCGTCAGGGCAAAAGGATCCTCGGAATGTATTTATTATATACAGGATGAAGACAGCGCTTACACCGGTATCAATGAATCGAAGTGTGATATCCTGGATGCTTATTTCCGGAACAAGGAATTATCCAAAGTAGTATTCAGGAGCGCTGTTACAGGCACATTATGGCCCATCCGTCAAAAAAGCCCTTCGGAAATGCGGCTGTCCCGTTTCAGGTGGCTGGAAGAGAGAAGGCCGAAGACAAAGTTTGAGATGTTTGAATAGTTGTTTATCGTTTAAGGGTTTAAAACGTTTAAAGGTTTTTTTAAAGAAATAATTTATTTTATTGAAACGAAACAACCTGCTATAGCAACTCTTGAACCCTTAAAAGATAAAAATTCACCCCCCAATCACCCTCTCCTGCAACATATAAACAACCGCCCCCGCAAAATAACCCAGCAACGCAAGCCAGCTTACGCGTTTCAGGTACCACATAAAATCTATCTTTTCAATACCCATTGCCGCTACTCCCGCAGCTGAACCAATGATCAGGATACTTCCGCCTGTGCCGGTACAATAGGCAAGGAACTCCCAGAAATAATGATCAGTGGGATACGCGTACATGCCCTGTGATGCTGCTACGAGGGGTACATTATCTATTACCGAAGAAAGAAGACCCATGAACATTACAATGACATTATGATTCTCCAGGTTTTTATTCATCCATGCAGACGCATGCGCCAGTTGCCCCACCGATTCCAATGCGGATATGGCCAGCAGGATACCAAGAAAGAAAAGAATACTTGGCGTATCAATTTTTCGCAAAGCATAGGCTACTGTATAGTTTTTCCTGTCCTCTTCATCCTTTCCGCTATGAATGATCTCGGTAATGATCCACATGATTCCAAGACCCATGAGAATAGCCATAAAAGGAGGAAGATGGGTAACAGTTTTGAAAACCGGTACCATCAGCAAGATGATAATGCCAGAGAAAAATATAATATTCCTTTGCCCGGTTGCTCCTGGCGCCGGTTCAGCATTATTGAATGGCTGTGAAGACCCGGTGATATTGCCTCTCAAAAAATATCTCATCAGCAAAAGCGGTACAAATGCGCAGGCAAGACCCGGAACAAGCAGGTGAAGAATGATATTGGTTGTCGTGACCTGGTTGCCTATCCATAACATAGTAGTTGTCACATCGCCTATTGGCGACCAGGCTCCGCCGGCATTGGCCGCAATGATAATAAGCCCGGCCAGCATCCAGCGGTCATGCTTATCAGCAGTCAATTTCCTCGTCAGCGATATCATGACAATAGTGGTGGTAAGATTATCCAGCACCGCAGAAAAAAAGAAAGCCAGCAACCCGATGATAACTACTAATTTTTTTTTAGAAGTAGTTTTTATGCGGCTGGCTATGATCTCAAATCCATCATGGGAGTCAATCAGCTCAACGATTGTCATAGCCCCCATCAGGAAGAATAATACC